>NZ_QWKI01000222.1 GCF_009911645.1 Pseudoflavonifractor sp. 60 | reverse complement strand
CTGCATAAATCGAACGCTGCGAATGAGAGGCTGGCTGACAGACTTTTCAACGGACGTGTTGGTCCTTGGAGGAAAGCGTCAGGCCAATACTCTCTCATTCTAACAGCTCTGGCAACAATGCGGAAAAAGACACGGCTGGCTGCCGTGCCTCTCACCGTAATTCTTATTGTAATAGGAGGAAACCTGGTACATCTACACCCTCGTTTACAATGGCGAGGGCTACTTTGCCGATACGGTGTTCCACCTGACTGATGACCAGAAGTCGCTGGCCAGAGACTATGCCCAGAACCTCAGCCTGTTTCTGGGCGATGGGATGTTCCAGTACACGGAGTACGGCGGCACTACGATTGCTTCTCTGGGAAACGTCCGCTTTACAGACGGCGCAACGGAGGTGGTCTATTTCAATCAGTTGGACGAACGCTGGGCCAACAAGCCCTACGGCACAGACAACATCGGCGGCTACGGCTGCGGCCCTACCTCTCTAACGGATGACATCGTTGACCCTGTTGAAATGGCGGAGTGGGCCTACAAAAACGGCGGCTGGTGCAGCAAGAGCGGTTCCTACCACTCCCTGATCCCCAGCGCAGCCAAAGCGTGGGGACTGAATGTGGAGGGCTGTACCGCCTCCGAACCTCAGCGCATCCTAGACGCCCTGAGTGATGGGAAGCTGGTGGTCGCCATTATGACCAAGGGCCACTTTACCTCCGGCGGGCACTTCATTGTCCTCCGGGGTGTTCAAGATGGACAGATTCTGGTGGCTGACCCTGCCAGCTACCGGCGGAGCGAGAAGCTTTGGGATCTGTCCATCATTCTGAATGAGGCCAGCAAACGGGCGGGAGCGGGAGGCCCGTTCTGGATCATTGGGTAGCGAACAGGGCCATACCCTACATATTTGCGGGTATGGCTCTGTATTCATGATCCTTCGTTTGCGAATAACTCCAGCGCCTGCTCCGGGAGCCATATCCGCATATTTGCCTCTTGATAGTCGCTGGGATTTCGTGTGACAATTCCATCCATCTCGTTTAGCAGTGCAACTGAATATTGAACGGAATCCTCAAAGTCTCCCCATGCCAGATTAAGTGCGTTCTGTATCTCCCGTTCGGAAACAGCCGCCACAGAAACGACCATAAGAAGCCGTTTCAGCAGATCCCGCACAGCATCACGATCTTTCATTTGCTTATTTGCAATATAGTAGATGTCTGTGATCGCGGAGGCAGATACATACTCCCGTACTTCATCCCGCTGGGTAAGGCTAAGCACCTCTGCCGCTGTCCTGAAAAACGGTTCGCGCCGCAAGAGGACATCCAGCACCACATTTGTATCAATTAGCAGCTTCATATTTTCCCAGTCTCTCGTCACGCAGTTCGGATAAAGTCATATCCGTATGGGGAATTGCACCTACCAGGGATTGGACAATACCAGCTACATCCGGCTTCTGCTGTATTGCAGACTCTTCATCAGTGGGAAGAACAATAACCTCCAACTTGCGGTTCCGAAAGGCTTCCGGCAATGCCATAATGGACATCAGGCTGTTTGCGTCGATAAATTTACGGATTACTTCCATGTCAGCCTCCTCCTTACCTTTTTGCTGTCTTGCTTCTATTATATGTATTTTTGAAGTCTTTTTCAAGCCTTTTATGAGACTGAAACCAAAACATCTTTTCACAGACAGGAGATACGAAACGTATGCAAAATGCGAGTTCAACGACAAAACAGCTATACCTGTTCCTGACCGCCTGCTCTGGTAACTGGCGGAACAGCATCTATATCAAATGCCAAAGCGAGAAGGATGACCCTGGTTATCTGCTGGCAGCCAACCGGAACGGCCAGCCGGTGATCCTGCCGGTCCAGCGGCTCTACGAGTTGACAGGAGTACAGATTGACCCGGCCGAGTGCTGCGGCCAGCTTACCGAGGATGGATTTGCAGCTCTGTATGCACAATATTTGCTCTGGCGTCTCCCTGAGGCGGAAGAACATCCACTGAAAAGGCTCTGTGAGAACACAAAAGTTACATAACAGTATGCTTCAGCTATTCTCCTCACACCATTTCGCAATTTCTCCGATCAGCTCCAGCGGGAGCGGCTTGCTGTACGGGAACTGAATCGCACCCTTGCTGGTCTTATACTCCGTCAGCCGCTCAGCGAACACTTCCACAGCTTCCGGGCCGGGGTACAGGCCGATGTGCCGCTTGGAGGCTGCAAACTGAATCAGGTTGCGGCCTTTCCAGTAGGTGGGCATACTCCAGGAGATTTTCTCCTTGGCCTTCGGAATGCTGGCCTTGATGGCGGCGTTGACCTGCCGCAGATAGTCCTGCATCTCCTCTGGCTGGGCGGCGATGTACTCTTCAATCGTCGCCGGAGGTTTCCCGCAGTAATGGCTCTGCTCCGTATTTTTGAATGACCGTCCGCACTTGGGACATACCCACATGGCTGCTTCCTCCTATTTCCGCAGAATCTTCTCCATTGGCTTCCCCTTCGCCAGTTCATCAATCAGCTTATCCAGGCAGCGGATCTCCCGCATGAGCGGGTCTTCAACTTCCTCCACCCGGACGCCGCAGACCACACCCTTGATTAGCGCACGGTTCGGATTAGGCTGGGGTGCATTGCGGAAAAAGTCCCCATAACAGAGATCGGTGGAGCGGAACGCCTCCAGCTGCTCTGGGGCATACCCCGTCAGCCAGCATATCACTTCATTCACTTCGTCCTTTGTCCGACCCTTCCTGGTGGCCTTGTCCAGCAGAAGCCCGTAGATTTTCCCGAAATTCATCTGAAATACTTTGTCATTTGTCATACTCTATACACTCCTGACCATGATGCCCTATTTTACCATACCTTATATTCTTTTGCAAAGAGCTGGCCCGAACGAGGTTCGGACCAGCTCTTTTATTGTTTACAGAAAGTTCACAGAATTTCGGGCCGGATTTGCTTTTGAGCGGTGCGTAATATAAGTGACAAGTAAATACCGAAAACGACTTGACAGGGCTGCTCCCTGTCATTTGTGCTTTTTCCCCTTGGGGAGAGTACGCAGATTTTCAGATTTTAACTACAAGGAGGATATTCCATGAAACGAATCAACATCAAATGTCTCTACTGCAACTCCAAGGCATTCCTGCGGCCAGCCTCCGCTGTTCACGGCCAGGAGTACCGCCAGCCGGGCGAGGAGGTGTATGTCTGCGCCAGATACCCCGCCTGCGATTCCTATGTGAGCGTCCACCGTCGCACCCACCTCCCGATGGGAACGCTGGCAAACCGTCCCCTGCGCATTAAGCACATGGAGGCCCACGAAGCCTTCAACCGCTTGTGGAAAAGCGGCATGATGTCCCGAACGGCGGCCTATCACTGGCTCCAGGTACAGATGGGGCTTCCGCCAGAAGAAGCGCATATCGCTAAGTTCTCAGAATGGCGGTGTGAGCAGGTCATTCAACTTTGCAGCCAATTTCTCGCGCCGAATACCTGTGCGGCGTAACTATCCCACGAAAATCTACAAATGAAAGAAGGGAATTCCATGAAATACGATTTTATCCTGACCAGTGAGCAACAGGTCCTTGTGGAACAGCACATGGACTTGGTAGGCTGGGTCATCTCTCGCCATATCCGAACCAACGAGGGGGTGTACGGCCTGGGGCGCGATGATCTCAGCCAAGAGGGCGCCCTTGCCCTCTGCCGGGCTGCGGCCACCTATAACGGGACTTCCGCCCAGTTCAGCACCTATGCCGCTGCTGTAATCCGTAACCACCTGCTGGACTGCTGTAAGGCCGCCAACACCCAGCAGAAACACCTGTGCAGCCTGCCAGTAGGCTCCGGCTTTGCTGATGATGAGCACCTTCCTTCTATCCCGGAGTCCTCTGTGGAGGATAAGACGGACAGCCTGATTGACCAGATCGACATGGCCGCCCTGCTGGCACACTACAAGAGGGAGTACAGCGGAGTGGCCCAACTGGGTATTGAGGCACTTGAATTGAAAATCAGGGGTTATAGCGGGGCGGATATTGCCCGGCTCTACCACACCGAACCGAACCATGTGGGGGCGTGGATCTCCCGAGCGAAGGCCAAACTGAAAAAGGATGGAGTCTTCCGTCATCTTTGTAGTGGAGCTATTGAAAAAAGCAGGGCTGATTCGTAAAAGAAATATAGACTGAAACATGGGAGGACGATCTTATGCGTACATACTATACAGCTGTAGGCAGCTTTCGCCGCAAGCGGGATAGTTCAGGTCAGACCTATCCTGTAATCATTGTCAACCGTAAGGAGTACATGGTGGACCAGCAGGAAATGGCCCTATGGACCTGCCTCAACTGGCGTATCACAAATATGGAGCAGGCCCGGGAGCATTACGAGAAGCTGGAGCAGTCGCTGTATCCGTACATCACCCGAACCTTTGAGAACTGCCTGAAGCGGCTGGAGGTCCGCGGGCTGATTGTGTCCGGCAGCGGCGGCACCGACTTTGAGGCGCTGTATGACCTGCTGGGCGGACTCTATGTCATTCCTATCTCGGAGAGTATTCCACTGCGGGCCGCGACCTTCTTAAAGATGGTTCTGCTGGAGGGCGTTGCTGTATCCAAAGCCAGGCAGCTGTTTCAGCGGGACCAGCCCAACCAGCGGGAGGCGCAGATTCTGGCCCTGTCCAAGCAGGCCCTCCTGTCTACCGCCGAGCTGATCAAGTGCGCCGAGGCCGGCGTCAGTGATCTGTCTACCGACCAAAAGGTAATGGCGGCACTCTACGACGATGACTTTACGACCTGTGATAATATCCGCTGGGAGATGATGCAGGCGAAAAGACGGGAGGATGTTACCCTGGCGGTTGCGAACCTCTACCTGTGTAAGCAGGTCATTTTCGAGCGACTGGGGTAATGAAATAATGTCATGCCAGTAACACGAAGAAGGGTGGCGTCTCATTGGGAGGCGTCACCCTTCAGCAGATTACGCAGAAATCGGCTTTCACCGTGTAGGCATTTTGAACCCTGTGAGCGCATTGTTCAGATAATCGTTGAACGGCTTCATCAACCGGAAGATGTCTGCCGCTTTGGCTAAGAACAGATCACCGTCCGTAAGCTCTTCGTCCTGAATCAGGTATTCCAGATACCAGCTCTTATATTTCAGATATTCCGCCTGGGGATGCTCCTTTTCGTATCCAGCCGGGACGTTTTTCAGTGCTGATCCGCCTACCGTAAAATGCTCTTGAAAAGACGGGGCAGTGATAATTTCCTCCCACTCGTTGCCGTGCTCCAAGATATAGTCTCGAACCATCCGGGTGGCATCCTTGAACATGTCATCAAACAGGCCGCCGCCCAGGAAGGACTGTCCGCCCGGCTTTATCATCAGATAATAGCCCACTGGAATGGGCGGCTTTCCCATGGACGAAATGTGCGCCCGGAATGCGGGGTTGTAAGGAGACTTGTCATGGCTGAATCTGGTGTCCCGCACCAGCTTGAAGGTCAGTTCCTTGGGAGCGTGGTCCAGGATACTGCTGTCAAATTCCCCAATTCGGAGCATCAGAGCCTGGATCAGCTCCTCAAACTGTGCGTTGGCCGCCTGGTATTCAGCCTTATGGGTGTGATACCACTCCCGGTTATTGTTGGTGCTTAAGCTGGACAGATAGTCCAAAATCATCTGTGTATTCATTTCGTGCCTCCTTTACGCTTCCACGACCGTGGAGAAGGCCGGGCCATTTAGAAAATCCCGAATCATCTTCTTCAACCGCTCTGTGGATTGGTACGCCCGGCAGAACGAGAATTGCTGGGAGTATCCATCAATCTCCTCCATGGCCGCCGTTACTTCCACGGCAGTGTCGCTGGGCTTGGCGGCGGTAAAGTCCAGGTGGTCGGGAGCGATGCGGTGATTCTGGATCGCATAGTTGACCCGATTCGCGCAGCGGCAGGTTCCCTTCCCGTACTCGCCGCAGTATTCCGAAAGGAAGTCCGCCATCCTCTTCCGCACCCGGGAGAGGCGCTGGCGATAGGCTTCCGGGGTGATACCCAGGATGTCCCCAGCGATTCGGCTGTCCACCCGGAACATGGTGCCCAGGATAAAGATACAGCGGCTCTCCGGGTCCAAACACTGGAGCATTACATTTGTGCAGGACAGCTTCAGTTCCTCAGCCAAGATGGCTCTCTCTACATTCTGGGTCAGGTCGGGCACATCCTGAATTTTCCCATTGCGGATGTCGTCTCCATAGAACTCGAAGCTCAGGGGGAATTGGGCGAACATGTGCTTCTTATAGTCCTTGAGGTGGTTCACCGCAATGCGGAATACCCAGGTTGTGAAGCTGCTCTCCCCTTTGAAGGAAGAGAGGTGGGTCATGACCTTCAGCAAAATGTCCTGGGACGCGTCCTCCGCGTCATGGAACGTGCCCAGCATCCGCAGGGACAGATTGAATACCAGATCCTGAACACCGGCCAGTACCATTTCCAGCGCGGCTCTATCTCCGGCGGTGGCCTGCTCGATCAGAGCAGACAGCTCTTGTTTTTCTTTCGTGCTCATAAAAACACCTCCTGAGAAATTAGACTGGCACTGCCTCGATTTGTGACAGGGAAATTGGACTATTTTCGCGGATGTAACGTGATAGCAGTATAAAGGAGCAGCAGAATTTTTGCAACGTCTTTTGATTCAAAAATTTTTTGAACCTTCATGCAGAAAAGACTGCTGTATCCCTTTGTTTTATAGTATGACAGCAAAAGAGGAGGTCATGAATATGGCAAATATCAACGACATTATGCTCCAAGCGTCGGAATTGCAGCCGGGCATCAGCCACCTGCTCCGAAACTCAACCTATCCCCGGTATGATGACCTGAGCGGACTGGAGATCAACTATGAGGACGGCGAGCAGCTGTTCCTTTTGGATGAACTGCGCGGGGTCATGGAGAAGCTGGCGGATGTGGAGGACTGCAGCCGTTATATCGCCCAGCCGGTTCTGAAAATGGAGCAGCTGAGGAAGAACATCTCCGGCAGATATGAAACCGGCAGCGGCTTTTACTACTGCTGCGGCAGTCCCATCGAGGCCCTGGTAACAGACGGCCGCTATGATGTGCCGTACTGGGTACGAACCAGTGTCGAGCATGACGGAACGGACTATTATCTGGTTGGCCATCGGGACGTGTGTATGGCTGGTCTGACTGTCCGCATTAGACGAACCAGATAGGCCCTGACCGTTAGCTTCCCTATCAGCCACAAGATATGTCTATTAAAAATACTATATATTGTGTTTCTGCTTGACAAAAGATACAACATGCGGCATACTCCCATTGTAATTGATTTTTGTGCGCCTCCCGCAAGGGACATAGATCACGGTCTATGCGCGAAGAACTTCGCATTGCACACGTTGTCAGGTTTGTATTCAGTGCTGGTAGGACAACTGCGCCCATTTAGGGACAAGCGGTTGAAATGCCGGCACTTTTTTATATATTTATTTTCGCCTTTATGGCAGGAAGGAGTGGTCTATGGCAAAGCTCATGTGCATCGGTTGGGTGACCGCTGACCTGGAGCTGCGCGAGAGTGCCCGGAAGGAACCCTACGTCCGATTTTCCCTGGCAGAAAACCTGGGATACGGCGAGACAGCCCGCACACAGTATTTTCAAGTGTGGGCCTGGGGACATCTTGCAAAGAACCTGGTCAAACGCAAAGTGAGAAAAGGCAGCTTGATCTGGGTATCCGGTTCTTTGGAATTGGAGGAGTACACCAAGAATGATGGTGAGACCTACGACAAGCGGCTGAAGCTCAAACTGGACGACTGGGATTACATCCCGGCCTTCCAAGGCAAAACCGAATGCGGTGTACCGCAGTCCGAACCCGCCGTCCCTGTTGGGATGGTGGACGGCGAGCGGGAGGCCCTGCCGGAGTAATGCTCCGGCGCAAGTAAAGAGGCGCTGTACCAAATGTTTCAGATGAAGTTCTGGACTTTGGTGCAGCGCCTCTTTTTTGTTTTTCCCGACATTTTAAGAAAAGGTGGTAATTTCCATGAAAAGAACGAGTCCTCTTTGGGGCAGCATTTCTATCCTGATCGGCGTTGTCATCGCCATCCTATCTCTGCTGCGGGGCATCTGGGCAACAGTGGCTCTGCTCACCGCTTTCGCGGTGTGGGGCCTGTGGCTCATTTTCACCCAGCTTCTCCCCGCCTGGCGGTCCAACCGCACATACAGGCGTCGTGTCCGGCAGTCCCGTGACCGGCAGGAAGCTGTCCTGGATACCTCTGACAGCGGCATGGGCCTGGTGCTTCTGCGCCATATGAACCACCGCATTTCGGAGCATCTGCGGTCGGTTTACCCCCAGGCTCATTGGGAGTGGACCTTAGCTGATCCCACACGTTTTATTGCCTATGGCGGCACCGGACGCATCCGGGTCTACGGCATTCCGGACTATGACTATGCTGACGTCACGTTAGACCGGCAGGGCGGCCTTCGCTGTTCGCTGGTCAAGGTTGCGCCTCTGGAAGCGGAAGCTGTGCCCAACCAGCAGCCGGTAGATCCCCGGGTGTGGTATGAGTTCCAGGGCCGCAGTATCCTGGAGGATATGATTGCCGACCTGCGTTCCCGGGGCCACAGCAGCCTGACGCTGAACGAGGACGGAAGTATCTGTATCCAGCCGGCAGACGGCGGCGAGGAGATCAAGAAGGACTCCTTTGCTGCCTTCCCTGAGAAGGTCTACTGGCCCAGGCTGGCGAAGGTACTGGAGCAGGAGGGGTTGACCGCTGACGTGCAGGATACCAGGATTCTGGTTTCCTGGTAAGCAGCCCAAAAATTAAGGAAAGGAGTGAAGCGCACCATGAAAAGCGGGCGCACCATCCAGGCGATGGCGGCAGAAATCCGGCGTCAGGGTGAGGCAAAGGCCGACTACATGGTGGACACCAGATGTCTGCATATGGAGATCTGGGACAACCAGCCCTTTCTCCTTGCTCTGAATGAGAGCGGCCATGACCTGATGGAGCCGATGGACATTCAGACAACGGCTCACCGCCAGATCAGCACCTATCTGGATATCCCCATCAAGTATTACGAAAAAATGCGGCAAAATGACCCGGAGCTGCTGGCCTATAATGTCAACCGCTGGCTCCAGCGTGTTGAACCCGCTCAGCGTATGCTGCGGACATTAGACGGCCATGCGCGGGCATTTTTGAGCAGCCGCTACCGGCGCATCGACAATTATGATGTCGCTGGAATCGTTACCCTCGTGGTAGGTGAGATGCCGGACATCCAGTTTGGCAGCTGTGAGCTTACTGAGGACTACATGTACCTGAAGGTCGTGAACCCGCGCCTCCAGGATGAAGTGCGTCCAGGCGATGTGGTTCAGGCCGGAGTATCAATCTCCAACAGCGAAACCGGCCGGGGAGCGGTCAGTGTCTGTCCGTTCGTATACCGGCTGCTCTGCACCAACGGGATGACAGCCACCGACAGCACAGCCTCCAAAATGCGCCGTACCCACTCGGGGCCGCGTATTCTCACCAACAGACAATTCTTTGTCTGTGCCGCAGAGGTGCTGACAGACAGCGACCAGGATTTTGTCCGCAATCTGCAAACGGCAGTCCGTGAAGCAATGGACGAAGCCCGGTTCGTGCAGCTGCTCAACCAGATGCGGGAGAGTACACAGCTGGCGCTGAACACAGACAATCTGGAGGAAGTGGTAAAACGCGCCGCAGCGTGCGTCCATATCACAGAGACGGAGAGTGCTGGAATTCTTCAGCATCTCCATACGGACGGCGACTATACGCTGTACGGCCTTGCCAACGCAGTTACCCGGTACAGCCAGGACGTAGAGAGTTACGACCGCGCCTCCAAGCTGGAGGAGATCGGATATACATTAATGACCATGGCCCCGGAGCTGTTCCGCAGAATCAACCAAGCCTCAGGTATTGCTGCATAAAGGGCCATACCACCAACATCAACATTTTATAGGAGGAACCATTTATGTATAGCCAGAACAATCAGTCCAATACCGCTGTTATGGAGTGTGCCCAGTTCATTCTGCCCACCGCTATGGGCATCAACACCCCCTCCGACGATCTCTCCGAGGATATGGAGGGCCTGCGGCTCACGTTCCCCAAGGTCAAGATCCCCGGCGGCAATGTCCTGCAGTTCAAGATGGAGAGCGACAACCCAGAGCGCCCGGATTATGTCCCTGAGCTGGAGAGCATCCTCCTGTTTAACCACCCCGTCAACGCCTACTGGCCGGAGGGTGAGGAGTATGAGGACAACACTCCGCCCCTGTGCCAGTCTGTGGACGGAAAGATCGGCTACGGTAATCCCGGCGGCCTGTGTGCCAGCTGTGGGTTCAACACCTTTGGCAGTGCCAGCAACGGTCGGGGGAAGGCGTGTAAGAATATGCGGACGCTCTACCTGCTCCGCAGCGGCGAGTTCGTGCCCATCCAGATTTCCCTCCCGCCGACCAGCCTCACGCCCTACAACGCTTTTTACAATGCGGCGTTTGCTCGGTGCCAGCGTCCCCTTTACAGCAGCGTCGTCCGGATTGGCCTGAAGCGCATGAGCAGCAATGGCTACGATTACAGCGTCGCCACGTTCTGCAAGGTGCGGGAGCTCTCTGGCGAGGAATTGGCTGCGGTGAAGGCGTATGCGGACACATTCCGCCAGCAGGTCAAGAATACGCTGACTGAGCAGGCCGCCAGCAAGGAACTGGAGACCGGCGCTATTAAGGTTGGCTCCGGTCCCATGGAGTTGCCCAACAATGAGGCCCACTTCTCTGTGGGCATGGGCATTGTCGATGGCGAGCGAGAGCAGCTGCCCGCCTAAGACGGCCGGTTCTGTCCAGGAGCAGACAAGGCCGCCCCTGTTCGGTGAACGGGGACGGCCTGCCACGCCCAAGGCGTTGACAGAGGAGCAGCGCCAATTTGCCGCTGAAAACCACAACCTGATTTACAAATATCTGTGGGAGCGGCGGCTGGAAATCGACGATTATTATTATATTGCCGTTTTTGGATACCTGTGCGCAGTCAAACGGTACCTGACGGAACCCTGGCTGCGCCGCTATCAGTTTTCTACTGTTGCATGGCACGCTATGCGGCAGAGCATTTCCTCCTTCCATCGGGCGGAAGAACGGCGGAGGGAGACAGAACGGAAATATCTGAAAACACTCCAGGCCAGACCTCCAGACCCCTTTGAGGCGCTGGAAGCTAAATTGCTTCTACATGATTTGGCGGCTGTTTCCAGCAAAGAGCAGTATGCCCTTGCATCCATGCGGCTGCAAGGCTACTCGATTGCGGAAACCGCCTGTATCCAAGGCATGAGCGAGAAACGGGTCCGGGGACTTTTGAGAGAACTGTACCGGGTGTATCTACGCCTATATGCTTAAAATGGAAAGAGGTGTCAAACTCATGACGTCAAAGGTAAAAGAAGTCCGGACGCTGACGGGGATTCTG
>NZ_QWKI01000221.1 GCF_009911645.1 Pseudoflavonifractor sp. 60 | reverse complement strand
GCCTACGCAAAACAGAACGGCTTTTCCAACCTCAAATGGTACACGGACGACGGATTCTCCGGGGCAAATTTCCAAAGCCCCGGCTTCCAGTCTATGCTTGCCGACATTGAAGCGGGGCTTGTAGGAACGGTTATCGTAAAGGACCTCTCCCGGTTAGGGCGAAACTATCTGCAAGTGGGAATGTACACAGAACTACACTGGACAAGGGCATAAAAAGAAATTGGCCTGACGGTATGTCCGCCGTCAGATTTTCCACTCAATTTGCAGCTTCTCGCTGGTGGCGCGAATGACGGTAATCATCAAATCCACCACCTGCTGCTTGTCCTCAAAGCTGACATTTTCCCAATCATCCAGATAGCCGGAAATCGTGTCAATCTGCTCCGGGGACACCGCCTCAGCGGTCAGCTTGGCAATCTCGCTGGCAAGGGTTTGACGGCGGCTGTCCAATTCCTCAATCTTGGCATTGGCGTAGGAGATCAGCACCGGGGTCGCGCCTGTCAGCGTGTCCAGCAGCTTTTCAATCTCACTTTCCACCCGGGCCAGTTCCATCTGCTTTGCCGTCAGCTTCGGGCTGGCAGCTCTTTTCTTTTTGCGGCCCGTCAGCGTCTTGTAGTCCTCCAGCTTCTTCACCATCTGCTGGTAAACTACTTCCTCCAAATCGTGGAGCCGGACAGCACCACAACCTGGACAGGATTTATTTTCCGCACGTTTCGAGCAACGAAAATAGAGATGTCCGCAGGAGTGAGCCGCCATCAGAGCGTAACCGCAGTTACCGCACTTGATTTTCCCAGCCATCCATGAATGACGGGCTTTCCTCGCGGGTTGGTAACTTTGGCTTGCCATGATTTTCTTTCGCACTTGGAGCCACAAATCAGACGGGATGAAGCCCTCGCTGGGGGCCAGCACCAATATCTGGCCTTGCAGATACTTGTGCTTGTTGTCGGTGTTGCCCTTGCTCCGATAGTAGTAGCAGCCGTTGGTTCCCGCGAAGTCGGCGGCATCGTTATAAATCTCCGTCCCCTGGCTTTTGAAGAACTCGTAAATGTCCAGGTCAGCCATAGCGTAGATGGGATTGCGAAGTATCATGCTGATGGTTAACCGGGAAAACGGTTTGCCAAAGTAAGACCTCACACCCTGGGCTGTAAGCTGGGCGGCAATATCATGGAGCGAGATGCGGGGGGCGTTATACATCTTGTACATCTTCCGCACGAACGCCGCCTCGGTCGGCTCAATCACCAATTTCTTTGTATGGATGCCGTCAATGATGATAGGCTCCGTCCGAAAGCCATAGGGCGCTCGGCCTCCCATTTTGAAACCGCGCTGACACCGGGAATACCATGCGTCCTGCACCCGCTTCTGGATTGTCTCACGCTCCAACTGTGCACACACAATGCAGATGTTCAGCATCGCCCGGCCCATCGGCGTGGAGGTGTCGAACTTCTCTGTCGAGGATATGAACTCCACGTTGTACTCCTGGAACAAAGCCATCATGTTTGCGAAGTCGAGAATGGAACGGCTGATGCGGTCGAGTTTGTAAACGACCACCCTGGCGATCAGCCCGCGCTTGACGTCCTCTACCAGCATTTGAAACTGGGGCCTGTCCGTATTTTTGCCGCTGTAACCCTGATCTTGATATTCCTTGTAACTCCCGCCTCTCAATTCGTATTTGCAAAACTCAATCTGACTTTCGATGGAAATGCTGTCCTTCTTGTCGATAGATTGTCTTGCATAAATCGCGTCAATTCGATTGTTCATTTTGCGCTCCCTTTCTGAAAAGAAACGGAGCTGCTGACAGCCTCATTATACCGTCAGCAGCCCCGCAAATCAATCTCTATCTGAAAAATTACAGGGCGGGCTTCTGCTGGTACTTGCAGAACACCTCATAAAGCCGCTGCTCCAACTCCCGGCGCTTTGCCGCCTCCTGCTCCGGGGTGAGAATGGGCGTAAGGTTTTCCAGTGGAATTTCCCGGCCCTGGAATTTGACAATCTCAGTCTGCGTTTTGTAGCTGATATGCTCCATAGGCAACTCCTTGTTTTCAGAATTTTCATGGTGGACATTTGTCCGAAAAGTGGGCGCTATTTACTCCCACTCGTTTTACTTATACTTGTTATTGCTCTTATAGTTCTTATTAGGGGCCAGGTTTTTTGCCTGCGTCAGCCGGATTTCTGCCCTATTACAAGAACAGTTTTCCGGCCATGGTGAAGGACAAGTTTTTATCCATCAGGGGTGGCTAAATTTTTGTCCATCAGGCAGTTTCACATAGATATGATTTGGCTGGGAGAACTGCTGCCGCTTACGCTCAATCGGCCATGCCGCCTCCAACTCCGCCAACGCACTCTTGGCGGTGGTAAGGCTCTTGCCGAGCATTTTAGCGATTTTCTCAATCGGGAAAATGATGTAAATTCTCCCGGCCTCATCTGTCCAACTATTGAGCTGGGACAGCCTCGCCCGGTCAAGCAAAATGGCATAGGTCAGCTTGCCGGTAAGGGTCGAGTCCATCTCCATCAGGAACCAGGGAAAAAAGAAATAGGGCGGCAATTCGGTAGTAATCGCCATGTAGTCAGTCATGGGTGTCGGCCTCCTTTTTGTTGGGTTGCCAGACCGCCGCCGTGGGCCGTTAGAGACCCGTTTTCGGGGGGTGAAAGGAAATGTATCAGGCCCCTGTTGAGGGCGGTCTTGAAAGCCCTGATATTACGGCATTTTCAGAGGGTACCTTTTCTACACATCAGCCCGGTTTTTCCTTGCCCACGCCCGCTTGCTGCATTTGGCTCGGTCTGCGGCACAGGCGGAGCAATAGAGTGTGTTGTGCCTGGGCGGGGCAAATGGCCTCCCGCACTCCCGGCATCGCCGCCGTCTGACAGAGGAAGGCGGGAACAATGCGGCGCACAGGCCAGCGTCCAGAGGAAGAACGGCAGCGCGAAACCATTTGCAAATCAGGGAATAGGTGATGCTCTGCGGACAGATACATTCCTCGCCGTTGTCCAGGAGCAGGCAGTTCCCGCAATCGTAGTTGCAGCACTCCCGCACCAGCCGCCGGGCAGTTCGGTACTACTGGTAGGTCATGTGAGGGATTTCGGACGCTGCCATTTCACACGCTCCCCCGGCAAAATCCAAAAACGTCAATTTGGCATTTTTAACGTGAGTGCCAATCTGGCGTTGACAATACCTGACCCGCAGGAACGGAACAGACGCGAAGCGGGTGTTCCGC
>NZ_QWKI01000220.1 GCF_009911645.1 Pseudoflavonifractor sp. 60 | reverse complement strand
GTGCAGCTCCCCATCGCGTCCGAAGGACGCAACGCCCCCGGCAGGGCGCACGACACCGGAACGGTGTATAAGTGCGCTGTTGGAAACAGACAGGATTTCCGGCACGAAAAATCATGGTGTTCACTGTGACCTCCTTAGCGTAAGAGGGACAAGCCGCCGGAGCAGCTTGTCCCTCCCTATGATAGGGCGATTGCCCCTCACCTGGTAGCCATTATGCCAGAGTGATCGTCAGGGCGGTCGGCGGTAAAATTTGAAAAACTTTTTCCGAACGCCCTCGATGCTGTCATGGACTGCGGCCTTGGAGCAGCCGCACAATCGCCCGATCTCCGCATAGCTGTAATCGTACAGCGCATAGAGCAGAAACCGCTCCCGCTGGGTCTTGGTGCAGAGGTCCAGCACATCCAGAATTTCCTCTAGCGTCTCCTGCTGGCAAACCAGCTCCTCCGGGGTGGCGCAGTAGGGCAAAAGACCCTGGGCGGCGATTATGTACTCGTCACATTCGCGTCCGTCCCAATGCCGCCGCTGTTCCCGGGCAAGGCTCCGCTCGGTGCGCTTGGCCGGTTCCCAAAACTCGTCGAGAGTGGCAGCGTTCTCATAGGTCATTTTGCGGCTGTATCTTTTGATGGTGATCTCCATCTTGTTGTCCTCCTGTTCAGATTTGGGGAAATGCGAAATCTGAACAGGAGGGGCGGGCTGCGACACCGGGGCTGGATGGAATGGCACGATGAAAAAGCAAAAGCGCCCGGACAGCACGAAGCTATTCGGGCGCTGGGGGTGACGGTATGGGCAGACAGAAAACGACTATTTTCGCAAACCTGGGTAGGGGATGCCATTGCGAGGGCAGGCTTTTTTTGATAAGTGCCTATCTATTCGTAATCGCATAGCGGCATCCTTCTATTGCCGCCAACATAAAAAGGCGGCAGCTTTGAAAATCAAAACCGCCGCTTGCTATCTGAATTTTGGGCATGAAGATAAATCTGCCCAGCAGCGGTTTTTTCTTTTCTGCCGCTGGGCAGATGGGAGGGGCCATTTTAACTTTGGTATTGTACGAAATAGCAATCCAGCCAATCAGAAATTTCGTTTATGGCTAATTGATGATTTCCAATTTGACAGTGCTGCTCACCGCCCTCAGCTTTTGTAAAAAGTCTGCATGTCAAACTTTTCGCATGATAGATGGATGATTTTAACCGATAGAATTGATTTTGGGGTATATAGTGATCTTCTTCTCCAGCCAGAAGTAATATGTCCTGCGTGAGCAATTCTGTAACTGATGCAAGATTATGGAAAGAGAGACTTTGAAAAAATTCATAAGGTGTTTTGGTTCCGGTAATATGCAATCCTTGAGAAATAGCCCAGTCTGCTAAGATGCTTTTCTTCCTGGTGATGTTCACAAGTTTGTTTAGCACACCTTGCCAGTGATACTTGTACGAGAATCGGATCATACTTCGGATTGGTTCTGGAAAAATATTTGTCATAACCTCCAGCCCGTTGTCCATTACATCATAAGCAACCGCTGCGGTAATTCTCTTGTCATAAGCCACGCTCCGCAAAGCGAAATAGCCGCCCCACGAAATCCCGACCATGGCACATCGCTGTGTGCCAAAGTAATCCAAAACGGCAGAGGTTGCTTTTTCAAAGTCATAGCTGAAATATAAGCCCTCTTGAATGGATTTACCTTGCCCCGGCCCTTCAAAAAGAATAATTTCATAATCATGTTTCACAAATTCATAAACTTGAAGTACAAATTCCTCAATGAATGAGTCATAGCCGCCGCATACCAGAACAGTTCCAATCGCGTTAGATGGTGAAAACTTCAAGCAATGAAGGGCCTTCCCCTCAAATGGAACATGACACTTTTCATATTGCAAATTCAATTCAGAATCAAATGCCTTGTAAAAATTCTCAATACATTTTTCGTAAACAATGGCCTTTTCAGGCATATCGGATTTTAAGAAAAATTCCGCCATGCGATAATAATATGCCGCATGAAAATAACGCTTTTCGTGTTCGCTTTTTACGGCGACTTTCTGCCATGCAATAGACCATTCTTCAAATGTCTTGACTTGGGCAACCTCGCCTATCACTTCTTTTTTGTTGCAAGCCAACTCACCATAGGTTAAAATTCTGTTGATTTGAAAATTAAATTGCGGGATGGAATTTATTATTTCGTAACTCATAAATATCTCCCTCTTCTGTTAAGCAACTTAACAGATAAGCAACTTAACAGAATGTGCAAAATAAAATACCACTGTTGGCGCAGTCATTTTTCTAACAACTGCGCCCAAATTGCTTGGATATCAACGGCAAGGCCAGATAAAACAGAAATAGTGTCTGGGGGATACTTTTCAAAAACGGCTGCAAGCTGAGACTTCAACCAGTCATGCTGGCTCTCGTGCATGTTATATACTTGCCTGCCCTTTTCGGTAAGAAACAAAACAACCTCATTGTCAGTATGATGTGGTATAAAAAAAAGTTGACACCTTTTCCTCAAGGGAGTAGAAAAAAGAGAAGAAGAAGGAGGCGGAAAAGGCAATGGCCCGGA
>NZ_QWKI01000219.1 GCF_009911645.1 Pseudoflavonifractor sp. 60 | reverse complement strand
GCGGAACTCTTTCTTAAACCCTCCTGACTCCTCCTTTTTCTTTTTTGTTGCACTTCATTGACAATCTGCCGTGCCCCTTTGGCCGCCTGCGGGCGGGACGGGGGATGAACCCTGCGCAGCAGGGCCCCACAAGCGGCGCAGCCGCTTGCCCCCTTTTGAAAGGGGGCCCCTGAGCGAAGCGAGGGCGGGGGATTGTCCCTGGGAAGACTACCTTCTATTTCAGATTTCAAATTGAAGTAATGCCAGCAAATCAATCCCGGCCCGGCCTCATAGAACGGCAAAAGTCACACAGAAAGAAAGGAATCGCTATGAATCTAAGAATCATGCCCCGGACTCCCTTCTCCACGCCCCTGTCCCGCTCTGCCCGGGAGACGGAGCGGCGGATACAAAATATCATGCGCGGCCCTCAAAAGCGGCCCCCGATGATTTTCATAGTTTTGGTGTCGGTTTTCTGCCTGCTGAGCGGCAATCTGGTGTCCTGCAACGTGGCCGAGGCGGAGGCGCCGGATACCCCTGATACTTCCGCTTCGGTGTCCGTACCCCCGGATGCCTCCGCCCCGGGGGAGCCGGTCTGGACTCCAGTGGAGCTGGACGCCGGTCTGATGAAATATAAGGGGAAGACGATAGACTGGTACTATGAGGATTCCTTTCCCACGGAGGAGGAGATGGCCCTGCTGGAACATCTCCCGGCGGACCAGCTGCCCCGGGAGGCGGTGGAGGCATACTACGCCGCACGCCGGGACTACTGGCGGGATACCCTCCTGCCCGTGGCCTATGACGAGAAGGAGGACGTCACCGTCTATCTGGTTGTCAAACCAGACAGCATGCCCAACGCGGAGCCTCTGGTGAACATCCCGGTGTGGGAGCCGGAGCGGCGGGGCATTGTCCTGCGCCATGGGGACCGGGCGGAGTACTTCCACCTGTGCTGGGACGGCAACGCCAAATACGGCGGCAATCCTTCGCTGCTGGTGGACGACTTCGACTCCGACGGCCAGCCCGAGGCGGCGGTGGTCCTGTGCCTGGGCGGGGGCACCGGGGCCTATGAGGAGGACCTGTACATTTTCGACCTGGACACCATGACCTGCACCGTCCCCGACTTCACCCAGGTCCCTCTGGAGATCTCCGCCAGCCCCGACGGGAAGACTGCCCGCCTGGTCAGCGGGGAACAGGAGCTGGAGGTGGATATCTCCGATCTGGGCGACCGCTTCGACGGCAAAATGGAGGTGGGGAACATCGTCTGCTTCCACCAGAAGGACGGGCGGCTGTTCTGCGAGCTGGACGTGGATTTCACCTGCATGACGCTGGAATATATGGCCCTGGCCTACTTCCCCGTGATTTATGAAAACAATTCCTACAAGCTGGGCCCGGCGGAGCTGCTCACAGACGATATGTTTCTTGAGTGGCCGTAACAGAAAGGAGTAGGCCATGAATCCTCCAATGCCCCGCACCCCCTTTTCCATGTCCCTGTCCGGTTCGGCGCGGCTGGCGGAGCTGCGTATCCGGAACATCTTTGCCGGGCCCAAGAAGCGGCCCCCGGCCATTTTCATCGCCCTGGTGTCGGCCTTCTGTCTGCTGTGCGGCAATCTGGTGTCCTGCCAGCAGCGGCCCGCCGAGCCGGCCCTGGTCATGGAGACCCAGTACTACGACAGCTATGCCAACTACCTGGAGATTCCCACCCTGGTCCTTCCGGAGGGAGAAGAGAATCCGGCGGCGGACGCCATCAACGCCGGGCTGGCGGAGCTGGGGGCACAGTATGACTACCTCAAGACCAACGAGGGGGTATCCCGGCGGTGTACCCTGTACCCCTCCACCACCGAGCGGTACATCAACCTGGTCTTCTTCGAGGACTTGGGGGACTATGGCAACGACGGCTATGTTCGCACCTGGGTTTATGACAAAAAGGAGGGGGCCCAGGTGACAGAAGAGGACGCCTTTGCTCTGGCTGGGACAACCCGGGAAGAATTGTATTCCAAGCTGGAGCAGCTCATCGCCGCCGACCCGGAGGACCCCCGGGAGCTGTACAAAATCGGTGACCCCATCAACCTCCAGGGCTTCCGCGTCAAGGCGGACGGCAAGCCGGTGTTTTACTTGGCCGCCATGGTGGACGGCAGAGAGCTGGAGAACGGCGGCTATCTGGACGAGTGGGCCCGCCTGTACATCTGGGACGAGGGGGAGTTTTCCCGGTACTCCTGGGCCATCTGGGCAGAGGGTATGTACCCTCTGGTCCCGGCGGAGGAGACCGACCAGCTGGACCCGCCCCTGTGGAACCAGTGGTATTTCGCCGGGGAGGAGCCGGAGGGGGGCTTTGTCAGCCGGTACGTCCCCGGGACGGACCCCTACGGTGAGATTCATCATGGGAGCGGCCATTTCATTTCGACCGTCTTGGATCAATACCACTCGTATACCGAGGAGTGGCAGGTCTATTATGCCGAGAATCAGTCGGGCCAGGAAGAGACCGGCGATATGCGGCTGGGACCGGTGGATTACCTGGGGGAGATCCCCTGGGGGGAGGACGCTTACGCCGCCGCCTATCTGGTGTGCCGCACCTTCTATGTTGACGGCCCCCGAGGGCTGGAGTGGTATTCCAACTATGAGGTGCTGGTTTTCAGCCGCGGGGCCGCGGACGGCGGCTTTACCGGCCTGCTGGGGCGGATGGACTATGAGGACCGGATGGGCGAGATGGACGCCGGGGAGATCATCCGGGAAGCTGTGGGAGAATAGGAGGACGCTATGGACAAAAAGGTACCCCGCACCCCCTTCGCCACCTCTCTGTCTGGGTCGGCGCGGCTGGCGGAGCTGCGTATTCGAAACATCTTCGCCGGCCCGAAGAAGCGGCCCCCGGCCATTTTCATCTTTCTGGTGTCGGCGGCCTGCCTGCTGTGCGGCAATCTGGTGTCCTGCCAGCAGCGGCCCGCCGCGCCAACCCTGGTGATGGAGACCCGGTATTATGACACCGGCAAAAATTACATCGAGATTCCCGCCCTGGCCCTCCCCGCGGGAGAGGAAAACCCGGCGGTAGACACCATCAACGCCGCCCTCAATGACCTGCGGGAGGAGTACGCCCTCCAACTGGAGACCGCCTCGGGCGGTGCGGCCTGGGAAAACCAGTGCCTGTTCTACCCCTCCACCACCGACCGGTATTTAAATCTGCTGTTCTTCCGGTCCCGGTTCACCACTGACCTGAACACCGGCCATGTGTTCTCCCTGGTCTACGACCTGAAGAAGGGAACAGCGGTCTCCGTGGAGGAGGCCCTGGCCCTGGCCGGGCTGAACGAGAAGGGGCTGCTGGATCAGGTGACCGAACAGGTCCAGCTTCAAATAGACCGGGACTCCCAGGAGTACGGTTTTCCGCTGGCCCTCCATAATCTGACCCTGGAGGGCTTCCGTGTCAAGGCGGACGGCCAGCCTGTCTTTTACCTCACCGGGCGCGTCGATGACGTGGACGACGAAGTTCAGGACAATATCAGCGGGGCGGACCATATGTACATCTGGGAGGACCGGGCTGTCACGACCTACAACCAGTACAGCGCGGAGCCCGTCCCACTGGTCCCGGCGGAGGAGACCGACCAGCTCTCCCCGCCTCTGTGGAACCAGTGGTATTTTGCCGGGGAGGAGCCGGAGGGGGGCTTTGTCAGCCGGTATGTCCCCGGGGCGGACCCCTACGGCATCAATTTTTACAATGTCCTGCTGGACTGCTACGCCCAATATCAGGATGAGTGGAACATTTCCTACTCCGACAACCAGACGGGCCAGGAGCAGGATGGGGACCTGCGGGTGGCGGCCATGGACTATCTGGGCGAGGTTCCCTGGGGCGAGAATGAGTACGCCGCCGCCTATCTGATCTGCTATACGTTTTACATCGACGGCCCCCGGGGGCTGGAGTGGCACGCTAACCATGAGGTGATTGTCCTGAGCCGCAGCGCCGCCAACGGCGTATTCACCGGCCTGCTGGGGCGGACGGACTACGAGGACCGGATGAGCGGGCTGGACGCCGGGGAGATCATTCAGGAAATCGTGGGAGGATAGGAGGACGCTATGGCCCCAAAAATGCCCCGCACACCATTTTCAACCCCCCTGTCCCGCTCCGCCCGGGAGACGAAGCGGCGGCTGGAGCACATCATGTGCGGCCCCCAGAAGCGGCCCCCGGCCATTTTCATCGCCCTGGTGTCGGCCTTCTGCCTGCTGAGCGGCAATCTGGTGTCCTGCCAGGTGCGGGAGGAGGGCCCGCCCCAGGCGGAGGTGTGGGTGGACTATCAGAACAGCACGGAGCTTCCCTGGGAGGACGTTCTGGAGACCCAGTTGCCCGAGTACCCCGGCGTCACCTTCCGCTGGACGCCCTATCAGGTCAGCGCGGTGGAGGAGGGGGAGGAGCGGACCCTGCTCCATGGAATGCCTGTGCTGGCCGTCTTCCTGTGGGACTTCACCGGCGACGGCCTGCGGGAGCTGTGCGCGGTGACAAACTGGGGGTCGGGGATGATCGACCAGCGGGTGGAGGCGTATGACTATGCCGCCGGGGAGGTGTATATGCTCCGGAACCGGGGGATGTTTGACTACGGCCTGTCCCTGGGGGAGGGAGAGCTTCAGGTGACCCGCTCCCGGTACAGCGGAACCCGGGAGAGGGGCCAACTGCTGTCAACGGGGCGGCTGGCCATTGAAGAGGGTACCATTCTGCTGGAGGGCGAAGAACGATATAAGGCCCTGGGGCTGGCGGAGGAGGTCCCCGTGCTCAGCGATAACCCGGACCTGGCTTATCTGCTTATGCGGGAATACCACACCTACTCCTCGGAGGCTGATACCCGTATGAATGCCTATACCCTCCTGACCCGGGAGGGGGAGGGCTGCACTCTGGCGCTGGCCAAGGTGGACGGCGGCCCCCATATCGCGGGGCAGGGCAACCTGATGCTGGGCCTGTGGGACCAAGAGGAGCGGGAGTGGCGCGGCCCCGTCTATACTGTGGGGGGCGACGATGGGGAGTTCTCCTCCTGGACCGCAGAGGACGGCTCACTCCATATCCTGTGCGCCAATACCATGTGGTACGGAGGGTACGCGGGCTCATATACCGTGGGACACTACCGCTTCGACGGCCAAAATCTTACCGAGCTGGACCGGTGGATGGGAGAGGATGACTACCGGCTGGTCCCCGTGGAGGGCGGGCTGGAGGTGTATGTGCTCAACCCCCAATACCTGCTCCAGCACTACAATCCGGAGTATAACGGCGTCCCTCTGCCCGAGATGTGGGTCTATGATCGCTTCGAGCCGGTAGAATCCTAACCCCCGTCCCTGCTGGCGCAGGGCTACACA
Organism: Pseudoflavonifractor sp. 60; assembly: GCF_009911645.1. GTDB lineage: Bacteria > Bacillota > Clostridia > Oscillospirales > Oscillospiraceae > Lawsonibacter. The sequence continues at coordinate 120 of NZ_QWKI01000219.1, read as the reverse complement.
AGCGGCGAAGCCGCTTGCCCCCTTTGACAAAGGGGGCCCCTGAGCGAAGCGAGGGCGGGGGATTGTTTCTGGGAGCGCTATCTTCTCCCACAAATTTCAAGACGAAGCAGTGCCAGCAAA
>NZ_QWKI01000218.1 GCF_009911645.1 Pseudoflavonifractor sp. 60 | reverse complement strand
TCAATCCCCACCGGCTTCGCCTCCGCCCCTTTTCAAAGGGGCCAGGCCGCCTGCGGGCGGGACGAGGGATGGGCCCTGCTTCGCAGGGCCCCACAAGCGGCGAAGCCGCTTGCCCCCTTTTGAAAGGGGGCCCCTGAGCGTAGCGAGGGCGAGGGATTGTCCGTCAGCAGAGCAACGCTTGCTTAGAACCGGGGCGGGGGATTGTCGTCCCGGGTCGCAAAAACTGATATTCATCCATCAATGAAAGGAGCATCCCATGAATCCAAAACTGCCCTACACACCTTTTTCGACCCCGCTGTCTCGCTCCGCCCGGGAGACGAAGCAGCGGCTGGAGCACATTATGAGCGGGCCCAAGAAGCGGCCGCCGGTGATTTTCATCGCCCTGGTGTCGGCCTTCTGCCTGCTGAGCGGCAATCTGGTGTCCTGCCAGGTGGCCCAGCCGGAGGGGAACGCCCCCGCCGAGCCGGAGAACGTCTCAACGGGGAGCACGGAGGACAGCGCCCCCCGTTCTGTCACCTATCAACTGGGGGAACAGCCTCTGAGCCAGGTGGAGCGGACGCTGGCAGAGAACCTGTTTCGGGCGGCGGAGGAGAAGGACACTCCATTCCAGGTCCCCACCGTCAGTCTGCTGGCCTCCATGGAGAAGGACGGATGGCTTATGGGGGTTGTCTTCGTGGAGGACCACCTGGAAAACACCCTGATTCTGGGCGCCATGGACAAGGCGAGCGGGGAGATGTACTTTCCGACGTTCCAGTACTCCGTCCACGGGGGCGTCCCCAATGTGGTCACCTTCCGGGACTACGAGGGCAGGGACTGTGTACTCTTAACCCTCAACGGATTTATGAACGGCCAGTATTACGGCGAGGCGGGGATGTTTGTATTTAACGGTCCGAGCCTCACGCGGAGGTGGCCCAGCGAGGATGACAGCTACCGGGGCAGCTATCTGGCCCTGCTGGCCCCCGGCGGAGTGGACGTTTACACCGTCAATCCGGACTTTGAGTGGGGCAAGGAGGAGCCCTGGTCCATGTGGCAGCTGGAGACCGGCGAGACCTTTTACGCCGACCCCAGTGGCGCCGACCAGCTGCCCATGCCCGTCTACTTCGACGCGCTGCGCTGGCTGATCGACTACACCAACGACCCCGGCGGCTGGCGGATCGTCTCCCTGACTTTGGATGAAGGATTGTCCACAGAGGGTATGGATTGCTTTACCCTTCAGGCGCGGGAGGAGACCGGCAGTGACATATTGTTTGCCAACCTGTTTTTCCCCTATGAGCTGAATACGGCAATCACCCGAGTCTACGGCAATCTGGACCACGCGGAAGCGGCCGAGCTCTACCATAATCTGCTTGACCAGAGACCAGAACCCTGAGCTCCTCCAAAAATTTCCCCGCCCCCTCTTGCGTTCCGGAAGAAAAGCGGTTATACTGTTAGGCAAGAGAGCGGGGCCGGGGAACCGGCCAGTCCCTGCCGGCGGGGCCGGCGATCACATAATTTAGGAGGAACACAGTTATGAAAGTAGCGATTTTCGGCGCCGGCACCATGGGCAGCGGCATTGCTCAGGTCTTTGCCGCCAAGGGCCACACCGCCCTGATGTACGCCAGCAGCGTGGCTTCCGCCCAGCGGCACAAGGACAATCTGGACAAGTCTCTCCAGAAGCGGGTTGACAAGGGCAAGATGGACCAGGCTGCCAAGGACGCCCTGATGGCCAATGTGCTGGTGGAGGAGAAGTCCGCCGCTGCCGACGCCGACCTGATCATCGAGTGCGTCAAGGAGGACATGGTCACCAAGAAGGAGCTGCTGGGCGAGCTGGACGCCATGTGCAAGGAGGGGGCCATTTTTGCCTCCAACACCTCCTCTCTGTCCATCACCGAGATGGCTCTGGGCCTGAAGCACCCCGTCATCGGGATGCACTTCTTCAACCCCGTGCCCAACATGAAGCTGGTGGAGGTCATCCGGGGGGCCAACACCACTCAGGAGACCTTTGACGTCATCTGGAACCTGTCCAAGGAGATCGGCAAGGAGCCCGTCGAGGTGGCCGAGGCCCCAGGCTTTGTGGTCAACAAGATCCTCATCCCCATGATCAACGAGGCCGCCGACCTGCTGTACACCGGCGTGGCCTCCGCCGAGGGCATCGACACCGCCATGAAGCTGGGCGCCAACCACCCCATGGGCCCCCTGGCTTTGGGCGACCTGGTGGGCCTGGACGTCTGCCTGGCCATTATGGACACCCTGTACAACGAGACCGGCGACTCCAAGTACCGGGCGTCTCTGCTGCTGCGGAAGATGGTCCGGGGCGGTCTGCTGGGCCGCAAGACCGGCAAGGGCTTCTACGACTACAGCAAGTAAGCGAACATGGAAATCCCGCCCCTCTTGGGGCGGGATTTTTGCCGCTTTTATGTCAGCGACATGGTAAACTCCAGGTGGTAGCTCTGGGCCTGGCCCTTCTCCGCCAAAAGCATATCGTCAGAGAAGAGATAAAATCCGGTGAAGGACAGCCGGCTTTCGATTTCAACTCCCTCCTGGCTGCTGAAGAAGGTCCCCTTCGCCTCCACCAGCTCCTGGTAGAGGGCGGAGATTTTCCGGTCGCCCAGGCGGCCATAGAGGAGGGCCCGCATAGCCGCATAGATCTTCTCATAGGGGACAGAGACAAGGTAGCTGTCCCTCTCCCCCAGAGCGTCCGGGGTCTGAAAGCTGTGGATCAAGGTAACCCGCTCCAGACCGTCCGCCCCCTGTTCAAAGCGGAAGAAGGGGTCCGGGATGCCGTCAAAGCCGGTGATGGGGATGACCACAACGGAGCTGCCCTCTCGGGGGATATCCTCAAAGGAGCCGTCCAGGGCCAGCCGCTGGGCCAGATTTTCCTCGCCGTAGGCAAAGGCCCGGTACTGGTTGTAATTTTCTACAAACTCCTCCACGGTCAGATTATCTCCGGGGTGGAGGGGCCGGGCGGCCAGGAAGTGGCCCCCCACCATCAGTCCGATGCAGGCCGCCGACGCCGCCAGCCAGCCCGCTACCCGGAAATAGTTCCGGCGGTTGTCCCAGAAGGGGCGCTCCTTGGTGCTGCCCTCCAGATAGAGCTGGTCCTCCTCCCAGAACAGGGGCCGCTGGCGGTCCACCTGCCAGCAGGCCCAGATAAGCATCCCCAGCCCCGCCAGGGGGCAGATCAGCAGGGGGATTTCAGCCAGAAGCAGGCTGAGGCCGAAGAAGGCGGTCACCTTTCCGGTGCGCCGGGCGGACTCCTCCCAGCTGAGAAAGCTGCCGTCCTCCCGGAGGAGCTTCAGCCCCAGCAGGGCTTTGCCGGGGGTTGTGCCCCACAGGTGGAGCATCACCGTCTCCGCCCCCAGCATCAGGGCCAGGCCCCCCAGAGTCAGCAGGAACCGTCCGCCGGACTCCTCCAGCCGGAGCAGGTTGAGCCGGCAGGTCAGCTGGAGAAGGACGGCGAGCAGGGTTGTGTACAGCTGAATGTCCAGAGTCCGGGCGAAGTACCGCCGCCAGGAGAAGACGCGCACCGGGTCCCGGTCCTTGGAGAGGACCTCCTCCTCCCGCTCCAGCCGGCCCAGGTACCGCCGGGCGTCCAGTGTCTGGAAGTCGGTCCCCTCGGCGCGCATATCCCGGCACAGCTGGGCGGTCCGGGCCAGCTCCCGGTTCTCCCGCTCCAGCCCCGCCTCCCGCCGCTCCAGGGCGGAGGGCAGAGCCTGCTCCCCACGCTGTAGGGCGTGGATCTCCTCCAGGGAGAAGCCCAGCTGGCGCAGCAGCTTTACTTTTAATAAGGTGTCAATATTTTCCTCTGAGTAGTCCCGGTAGCCGTTTTCTCCCCGGGCGGCGGTGAAAAAGCCCTGGTCCTCATAGTAGCGGATGTTGGCCCGGGCCAGTCCGGTACGCAGCTCCGCCTCCTTGATGGTCATTGCGCCCCCTCCTTTTTCTTCTATTTGAGTCGAGTATATACTATCAAGCCCCTTTACAGTCAATAATATGGAAGAAAAAAACAGGCCTGCCCTTCACTTTCGTTGTTTTGCACAAAAAACAGGCCAAAAAACTGTTTATTTTATCGGGGTAGTCCCCCTTGCGTTAGAAGAGAAAACCCGATATAATTTTCATGGTATAGGCATCCCATGCCGACCTTGAATAAAGTGCTGCAACGCCGGGACCGGCCCGTGTTGCTCTTTTTTCGGTTTTTCTTTGTTAAAAATCTAACAAACCATTAAAACCCATTCAAGGCCGGGAATTTAAACTAGGAGGACTGCAAAATGGATTTTCACCTGTCTAAAGAGCAAGAGATGGTCCGCAAAATGTACCGCGAGTTCGCCGAGACCGAGGTCAAGCCTTTGGCTGAGGAGATCGACGAGGAGGAGCGCTTCCCCATGGAGACCGTGGAGAAGATGGCCAAGCTGGGCATGATGGGCATCTACTTCCCCAAGGAGTACGGCGGCGCCGGCGGCGATGTGCTCAGCTATGCCATGTGCGTGGAGGAGCTGGCCAAGGTGTGCGGCACCACCGCCGTCATCGTCTCCGCCCACACCTCTCTGTGCTGCGCCCCCATCTTTGAGCACGGCACCGAGGAGCAGAAGAAGAAGTATCTGCCCGACCTGTGCTCCGGCAAGAAGATCGGCGCTTTCGGCCTGACCGAGCCCGGCGCCGGCACCGACGCCTCCGGCCAGCAGACCACCGCCGTGAAGAACGAGAACGGCGACTATGTCCTCAACGGCACCAAGTGCTTCATCACCAACGGCAACGTGGCCGACACCTTCGTGGTCTTCGCCATGACCGATAAGTCCAAGGGCAACCGGGGCATCTCCGCTTTCATCGTGGAGAAGGCCTTCCCTGGCTTCTCCACCGGCAAGCACGAGAAGAAGATGGGCATCCGCGGCTCCTCCACCTGCGACTTGATCTTTGAGGACTGCGTGGTCCCCAAGGAGAACCTGCTGGGCAAAGAGGGCGGCGGCTTCAAGATCGCCATGCAGACCCTGGACGGCGGCCGTATCGGCATCGCCTCCCAGGCCCTGGGTCTGGCCGAGGGTGCCATTCAGGAGACCGTCAAGTACACCCAGGAGCGCGTCCAGTTCAAGATGCGCCTGAGCCAGATGCAGAACACCCAGTTCCAGCTGGCCGACATGGAGTGCCGCACCCAGGCCGCTCAGCACCTGGTCTACGCCGCCGCTATGAAGAAGCAGGAGCACGGCGACTACAGCAAGGAGGCCTCCATGGCTAAGCTGTTCGCCGCTGAGACCGCCTCCGACGTGACCCGCCGCGCCGTGCAGCTGTTCGGCGGCTACGGCTACACCCGTGAGTACCCCGTGGAGCGTATGATGCGCGACGCCAAGATCACCGAGATCTACGAGGGCACTTCCGAGGTTCAGCGGATGGTCATTGCCAAGTACATGGGCGTGAAATAAGATAGGAGGCAGATCAAAATGAAAATCATTGTTTGTGTCAAGCAGGTCCCCGATACCTCCGGCAAGGTGGCCGTCAATCCCGACGGAACCCTGAACCGGGCCTCCATGGCCGCCATCACCAACCCCGACGACCTGAACGCCGTTGAGGCCGCTCTGGTGCTGAAGGAGCAGACCGGCGCCGAGGTTATCGTTGTCTCCATGGGCCCCCCGCCCGCCGAGGGAATGCTCCGGGAGGTTATGGCCCGGGGCGTGGACCGCGCAATCCTGGTGTCCGCCCGGGAGTTCGGCGGCTCCGATACTTACGCCACCTCTCAGATCCTGGCCGCCGCCATCGACAAGATCGGCGTGGACAAGGACGACATCGTCATGTGCGGCCGTCAGGCCATCGACGGCGACACCGCCCAGGTGGGCCCCCAGATTGCCGAGAAGCTGGGCCTGCCCCAGGTGTCCTACGCCGCCGAGATCACCAAGGAGGGGGACACCATCACCGTCAAGCGGATGCTGGAGGACGGCTATATGACCATCAAGGTCAAGACCCCCTGCCTCATCACCTGCATCAAGGAGCTGAATACCCCCCGGTACATGAGCGTGGGCGGCGTCTTCGAGTGCTACTCCAAGCCCTATGAGATCTTCGACTACAACACCCTGAAGGATCATCCCTTCATCGACAAGGACACCATCGGCCTGAGCGGCTCCCCCACCAACATCCTGACCTCCTTCACGCCCCCCCAGAAGGGCGCCGGCATGATGCTGGAGGGCGCTGACAAGGCCACCTGCGAGAAGCTGGCCGGCATCCTGGCCGCCAAGCATATGATCTGAGAAGGGAGATAAACTGATATGTCTACTTTTAACAGTTCCGCAGTCGCCGAGTTCAAGGGCGGCGTCTGGGTATTCTGCGAGCAGCGCCAGGGCAGCATGATGCCCACCTCCTATGAGCTGATCTCTGAGGGCCGCAAGCTGGCCGACGAGCTGGACACCAAGCTGTACGGCATCCTCCTGGGCGACGGCATCGAGGGCATCGCCAAGGAGCTGGGCGGCTACGGCGCCGACGGCGTGTACGTCTGCGACCACCCCCTGCTGAAGAACTACACCACCGACGGCTACACCAAGGTTATCTGCGACGTGATCGAGGAGTACAAGCCCGAGATCATGCTCATCGGCGCCACTAACATCGGCCGTGACCTGGGCCCCCGGTGCGCCGCCCGCCTGCACACCGGCCTGTGCGCCGACTGCACCCACCTGGACGTGGACATGGGCATCTACAAGGACTTCCTGAAGGCCAACTCCACCCTGGCTCCCGAGCGCATCGACGCCACCAGCCACGCCGTGGTGCTGGGCCAGAAGCACGACGTGTCCCGTGACCTGAAGATGACCCGTCCCGCTTTCGGCGGCCACCTGATGGCCTCCATCATCTGCCCCCGGTTCCGTCCCGCTATGGCCACCGTCCGCCCCGGCGTGATGAAGAAGGCCGCCTTCGACCAGAACAAGGCCGACGCCTGCGAGATCATTAAGCCCAACTTCACCCTTACCGAGGCCGATATGCAGACCGAGGTTGTGGAGGTGGTCAAGGCCGCCAAGAAGCTGGTGGACCTGATCGGCGCCGACGTGGTGGTCTCCGTGGGCCGCGGCATCTCCAAGGACGTGGAGGGCGGCATCAAGCTGGCCGAGGAGCTGGCTGAGGTACTGGGCGGCGTCGTGGGCGGCTCCCGTGCCACCATCGACTCCGGCTGGCTGTCCGCCGACCATCAGGTGGGCCAGACCGGCAAGACTGTCCACCCCAAGATCTATGTTGCTCTGGGCATCTCCGGCGCGATCCAGCACAAGGCCGGTATGCAGGACTCCGAGTGCATCATCGCCGTCAACAAGAACGACACCGCCCCCATCTTCGAGATCGCCGACTACGGCATCTGCGGTGACCTGTTCAAGGTCACCCCGCTGCTCATCGAGGCCATCAAGGCCGCTAAGGCTGCCAAGTAAGGGCCATATACCAATATGCAAAAGCGCCCCTCCCGGCTTGGGAGGGGCGCTCTTTGATTTGCCGCTTTTCTTTTTGCGGAATTGTGGTATAATAGAGGCAGCAAGAAGGAGGTGTGCGCTATGGCACTGCCAGCGGAAGAGCTGGGTTATACCTATGCGGACTATCTGAACTGGGAGGGCGAGGAGCGGTATGAGCTGATTGACGGGGAGGCCTACATGATGTCTCCGCCGCTGCGGATTCATCAAAAGGTGAGTGGGGAACTTTTTGCGCAGATACACAGTTATCTGGACGGGAAGGAATGTGAGGTTTACCACGCCCCCTTCGGGGTTCGGCTGTTTGAGGAGGCGGGGGACCGGCCCGAGGACGTGACCACGGTGGTGGAGCCGGACCTTGTGGTGGTCTGCGACCCCGGCAAGCTGGACGACCGTGGGTGCCGGGGCGCGCCGGATCTGGTGATTGAGATTTTGTCCCCCTCCACCCGGCGGCAGGACCGGATTGTCAAACGGGAGTTGTACCAGCGGGCCGGGGTGCGGGAGTACTGGATTGTCAATCCCCAGGAGCAGACGGTGCAGGTGATGCTGCTGAAAAACGGCTATCTGCTGCCCGTGGAGGACTACGGTCGGGAGGATATGGCCAAGGTGAATGTGCTGGAGGACTGCGCCATCCAGCTGGATAAGGTATTTTCCAAATAGCGAGGGCACGGACCGGGACGGAATGTCCCGGTTTTTTGCACCTCCGCCGCCGCCCGGCCATACAATGAATTAGAAACCCGCCGCCGCTGACCGGCGGTATTGGAGGGAGCTTATGAGACATGAACTGAACATATGGGTTGTGGGCGGCGACCTGCGCCAGGCCAGGTTGGCCCAGCTGCTGGCGGAGGACGGCCACAGCGTCCACACCTTTGCCCTGGGGGAGCCAGACGGACCCGATGTGATTGCCGAGGCGGAGCTGCTCCGGCTGGACAAGGCGGACTGTGTGGTTCTGCCCCTCACCATTTCCAATGAGAAGGGGTTGCTCAACGCCCCTCTGTCGGCGGAGGAGTGTCCCCTTACCTCCGTTCTGGACCGGGTTTCTTCCCGGCAGTTTCTGTGCGGCGGACGGGTGGACCGGGAGACGGAGGAACTGGCTCGGGCACGCGGCCTGACCATCCACGACTACTTTGCCCGGGAGGAGCTGGCCATTGCTAACGCCGTCCCCACGGCGGAGGGGGCCGTCCAGCTGGCCATGGAGCACCTGCCCATTACCATCCACGGCGCAAAGGTGCTGGTGATTGGCTTTGGCCGGGTGGGACGGCTTACCGCCCAGCGTTTCCAGGCGCTGGGAGCCCGGGTGAGTGTGGCCGCCCGAAAGTATGACCAGCTGGCCTGGGCCCAGGCCATGGGCTTCGGCGGGGAGCATCTGAGCCACCTGCGGGGCTGGCTGTGCAGCTACGACCTGGTGGTGAACACCGTCCCCAACCGGATCCTGGGCCGGGAGGAGCTGGAGGACGTCAAGCCCGACTGTCTGATTCTGGATCTGGCCTCCAAGCCCGGGGGCGTGGACCTGGCCGCCGCCGGGGAGCTGGGCCTCACCGTGGTCTGGGCGCTGGCGCTGCCGGGAAAGGTGGCCCCCGTCACCGCCGGCGCGGCCATTAAGGACACCATTTATAATATGCTGCGGGAGGCGGGCCTTTGAGCTGTTGGACACCGACAGCCCAGACCGCCTCCGCGGAGTTCCCAATCGAAAGGAAGGTTTCTCAATTGGAAGACAAAACCGTTGGATTCGCGGTGTGCGGGTCCTTTTGTACACACGCCAAGGCCATGGAGGCTTTGGAGCAGGTAAAGGCCCGGTTCGCCCGGGTGATTCCCATTGTCTCCGAGGTGGTGGCGGACACCGACACCCGCTTTGGCCGGGCCCACGACCTGATGCGGGAGATGGAGCGGATTTGTGACTGCCGGGTCATCGCCGATGTGAAGGCGGCGGAGCCCATTGGGCCGAAAAAGCTGCTGGACCTGTTGATTATCGCCCCCTGCACCGGAAACACCCTAGGCAAGCTGGCGGCGGGGGTCACCGATACCAGCGTCACCATGGCGGCCAAGGCCCACCTGCGCAACGGGCGGCCCCTGGTCATCGCCCCCTCCACCAACGACGGCCTAGCCGCCTCTGCCGCCAGCATCGGCGCGCTGCTGCCCAGAAAATACATCTACTTTGTCCCCTTTGGGCAGGACGACTTTGAGCACAAGCCCACCTCTCTGGTGGCCGACTTCTCCCAGGTGGCCGACGCTGCCCAGGCGGCGCTGGAGGGGCGGCAGCTCCAGCCTGTTTTACTGCGCAATTGAGCAAAAACACGGAACGTCTCAGACGTTCCGTGTTTGTGTCATTGGGGGGCGTTTACTTGCCGCAGAAGTCCCGGACCACCTCGACGATGTGCTCGGCGGACAGCCCAAACTGCTTGAGCAGGGCGGCAGCGGGGCCGGAGTGGCCGAACTCGTCGTTGACGCCGATGCGGCGCACCGGAGTGGGGCACTTCTCGCTGAGCAGGGAACACACCGCCTCCCCCAGGCCGCCGATAACGGAGTGCTCCTCACAGGTGATGATTTTCCCGCACTCCCGGGCGGCTTTCAGCACCAGCTCCTCGTCCAGGGGCTTGATGGTACACAGGTTGATGACCCGGGCGCTGATCCCGGCCTCCTTCAGGGCCTTGCCCGCTGTGACCGCCTCGTTGACAAGCAGGCCGTTGGCGATGATGGCGATGTCGTTGCCCTCCTGGAGGACCTCGCCCTTGCCAATCTCGAATTGAAAGGTGGCCTCGTCGTGGAAGACGGGGACGGCCAGACGGCCAAAGCGCAGGTAGACCGGCCCCTGGTGCTCATAGGCGGCCTTGACGGCGGCCCGGGCCTCCACATCGTCGGAGGGGGACATAACCACCATGCCGGGGATGGAGCGCATGAGGGCGAAGTCCTCGCAGCACTGGTGGGAGGCCCCGTCCTCACCCACCGAGATGCCGCCGTGGGTTGCGCCGATTTTCACGTTCAGGTGGGGGTAGCCGATGGAGTTGCGCACCTGCTCAAAGGCCCGCCCGGCGGCGAACATGGCAAAGCTGGAGGCAAAGGGGACCAGTCCCATAGCGGCGGCTCCGGCGGCCACGGCGATCATGTTGCCCTCGGCGATGCCGCAGTTGAAGTGGCGGTCGGGGAAGGCCTTCTTGAAGGTGGCCGTCTTGGTGGCCCCAGCCAGGTCGGCGTCGAAGACCACCAGGTCATCGTGGAGGGCGCCCAGCTCCTTCAGGGCGTTGCCGTAGCTGTCACGGGTTGCAATTTTTTTCACGTCCGCCATGTTACATCCCCTCCACTTCCGCCAGCCGGGCCCGCAGCTCGGTCATGGCAATCTCGTATTCCTCGTCGTTGGGGGCCTTGCCGTGCCAGCCGGCCTGGTCCTCCATGTAGCTGACTCCCTTGCCCTTGGTGGTCTTCATCACAATGGCGGTGGGGCCCCCCTTGGTCTGGCGTGCCCGGGCGAAGGCGGACTCGATCTGGTCAAAGTCGTGGCCGTCGATCTCCACGACCTCCCAGCCGAAGGCCTTCAGCTTGTCCATAATGGGGTAGGGGCTCATTACATCGTCAATTTTGCCGTCGATTTGAAGGCCGTTGTTGTCGATGACGGCGCACAGGTTATCCAGCTTGTACTGGTGGGCCAGCATAAAGGCCTCCCACACCTGGCCCTCCTCCAGCTCGCCGTCACCCAGCAGGGCATAGACCCGGCAGGACTTGCCCAGATGCTTGGCGGCCAGCGCCATACCGGCGGCGCAGGAGATCCCCTGGCCCAGAGAGCCGGTGGACATATCAACACCGGGGACGGTGTTCATGTTGGGGTGGCCCTGGAGGTAGCTGCCAATGTGGCGCAGGGTTGGCAGGTCCTCCACCGGGAAAAAGCCCCGGTGGGCCAGGGCGGCGTACAGTCCCGGCGCGGTGTGGCCCTTGGACAGGACAAACCGGTCCCGGTCCTCCTCCTTGGGATTTTTGGGGTCGATATTCATCTCTTTGAAATAGAGGTAGGTAAAGACGTCTGCGGCGGACAGGCTTCCGCCAGGGTGACCCGCCTTAGCCCCGTGTGTTCCCTCAATGACGCCCATACGCACCTTGCAGGCCGTGGCCGTCAGCTGCTTTTTTTCTGTGGCTGTCATAGCAATCTCCTTTACATAAAATTTCTTCCGTTCCAATCTGGGTACAGCCCTATTATAGAGCAGACGTTTCCAATTTACAAGGGGTTGATATCTGAATCCTTCAATTCGTAAAGCAGAGAAAATTTGCAAAGCGGGCCAGGGCAGTTCCACCTTGTGATGCCA
>NZ_QWKI01000217.1 GCF_009911645.1 Pseudoflavonifractor sp. 60 | reverse complement strand
AGGAGCGCACAAGCGGCGCAGCCGCTTGCCCCCTTTGGCAAAGGGGGCCCCTGAGCGAAGCGAGGGCGGGGGATTGTTTCTGGGAGTACCAGCTTCTACTTAAAATTTCAAGTCGAAGTAATGCCTGCCAGTCAATCCCCACCGCTTCGCGGAGGGCAGATTGTCAATGAAGTGCAACAAAAAAGAAAAAGGAGGAGTCAGGAGGGTT
>NZ_QWKI01000216.1 GCF_009911645.1 Pseudoflavonifractor sp. 60 | reverse complement strand
CTCTTTCTTAAACCCTCCTGACTCCTCCTTTTTCTTTTTTGTTGCACTTCATTGACAATCTGCCGCCCCTGAGCGAAGCGAGGGCGGGGGATTGTCCCTGAAAGCACCATTTTCTATCTAAAATTTCAAGTAGAGGCAATGCCAGCAAGTCAATCCCCACCGCTTCGCGGAGCCCCTTTTCAAAGGGGCCAGGCCGCCTGCGGGCGGGACGAGAGATGAGCCCTACGGGGCAGGGCCACAAAGCGGCAGGCTAGAGTCGTCCGGCCCTACAAAAGATACTTTACGAATTAAAGGGCAGGATTTCTGCATCGGCAGCCACTACGATTCGTTTTCAGAGTGCTGTCAGCGCCAGTAATAAGCAGCGGTCCAGTATACTTGCTGACCAGTTCCAGGTAGACCACGGAGAACAATCCACTGGCATGGGGGCAGCTCAGCCCAAGCAAAGCGTTTTTTGTACGCCTGGCGGTAAACCCTGCACTAATGATTCACGATTGCCTGATACCCCTCGCCCCAGTTCTGCATGGCATCCAAAATAGGCTTGAGACTGCGGCCCAATTCCGTCAGAGAATATTCCACGCGGGGCGGGACCTCCGGATAGACCGTGCGAATCAGCAGCCCGGCCTCCTCCATTTGCCGGAGCTGTGTTGTCAAAACCTTCTGACTTACCGTTCCAATCGACTTCTTCAGCTCCCCAAACCGCTTTGTTCCAGACAGCAGATCACGCAAAATCAAGACCTTCCACTTGTCTCCAATCAAAGTCAGCGTCGTTTCCACCGGGCAGGCGGGCAAAGTTTTGGCCTCCATCATCGCATCCTCCTGACTATTCGTTTCTCAAATGCCGTACCTCCTTATTTTACTGTATCTCCCATGCAGAGGTCAAGGAGCAAAAAAATTTTCGCTCCGGCAAAAACGCCGGAATCCCTTGAAACGACACAAGGGTTTCCTCCGGGTTACCATCCAATCGTTACCTCCGGGTACCTATGGCACAAAATTGTGCGTACTTCACAGACCTTATCTCTCCTGTTATGATGAGTGCGTCGAAGGGAGAACATCCCAAACTGTAAATTATATTATTTGGAGGTATCATCCATGGACAAGCGCAATTTTACAACGATTTCTCTGGAGCAGGGCGAGATGCACATTTACGATTTTGGCAGTGCGAAGCTCCACGCCTATCAGACGGGAGACCCCCTCAGCGACGAGGTGTTCCTGGTGGAGAAGGCAGGGCAGTTCGTCGTCTTGGAATCTCCCTGCTTTGTGGACAGCATCGCCGCGCTGGCCCGGTATCTGGAGGGCAAGGTGGTCGCCGGGATGCTGGTGGCCTACCACGGCGCCGGCGCCTCCTTCCTGCCCGAGGTCCCCAAGTACGCCACAGCCAACGCCGTGGAGTATGCCCGCAGCGGGGGCGGAAAAGGACTGATTGACCAGTTCGCCTCCGTCTTTGGCTCCGCGTTTGACCATAGCATTCACAGGGTTGACCACATTGTGGAAGAGGGCTCGGTGACCATCGGCGGAATTGAGTTCATCCTGCACCAGACGGCGGAGGCCTTTGATGTGGAGATTCCGGAAATCAACGGGGTTTACACCCACATGCTGGGCCACGACTGCCACTCCATCGTCGCCGGCGCGGAACACGCAGATGGAATCATTTCCCAGCTGAAGGACTATATCGCCAAGGGCTATGACCTGATCCTCACCTCCCACTACACCCCGGAGGACCTGAAGGACGCCCGGACAAAAATTGACTATCTGGAGCACCTGAAAACCCTCGCCGCCTCCTGCGCCAGCGGTGAGACGTTTAAGGCGGCGGTCAAGGCACAGTATCCCGCCTACAGCGGAGAAAACTATCTGGATATGACCACCGGCTTCTTTTTCGCCTGAAGCAATAAGCTCCCTGGGGGCCTGTCCCCCGGGGAGTCCTGATTGGAGCACTTCTATGAAACGTCTGGAACAAATCCATACTCTGAACCGCATCCTGCTGGAGGAAATGCCGGAGTACCGCCCCCAGGCGGCCCAATTTTCTCTGGAGGAACCCGCCCAGCGCCGGCTTCTCCGCAGCCTGATGAACCTCCGGCCGCCTGTGCCGCTGGATCCGCAATTCCTGCAAATACAGGACGAGGTGCTGTCGGAGGAACGGGAGGCCAAGGGCGTGGTAGATGGGGACCGTCTGCCGGCGGCTGCCACAAATTCCCGTCTGGCCCTCTGGCAGGGGGATATAACCCGCCTGCGGGTGGACGCCATTGTCAACGCCGCCAACAGTGCCCTGCTGGGCTGCTTCTGTCCCTGCCACGGCTGTATTGACAACGCCATCCACTCGGCGGCGGGGCTTCAGCTCCGGGATGAGTGCAATCAAATCATGCAGGCCCAGGGCCGTCCGGAGCCCAACGGCCAGGCCAAGCTGACCCACGGCTGCAACCTGCCTGCCAAATATGTGCTGCACACGGTAGGGCCAATCATCCAGGGACCGGTCACACGCCGGGGCAGGGAGGAACTGGCATCCTGCTACCGCTCCTGCCTGGAGCTGGCAGCGGAGCACAGCCTGGAGACCATCGCGTTCTGCTGTATCTCCACCGGGGAATTTCATTTCCCCAACCGGGAAGCCGCTGAAATCGCGGTGAGCACCGTCACCGGGTTCCTCCAGCACAACACATCCATTCGGAAGGTGATCTTCAATGTTTTCAAGGATATCGACACCCAAATCTACCGAGACCTATTGGGAGAAGCTTGACCGGCTGAAATCGGCCCTCGCAGATGCGGACGCCGTCGTCATTGGCGCCGGGGCCGGCCTGTCCGCCTCGGCGGGGCTGACCTACTCCGGGGAGCGGTTCGAGAAGCACTTTGGGGACTTTAGCCAAACGTACGGCATTCGGGATATGTACTCCGGCGGCTTCTATCCCTTCCAGACCTTGGAGGAGTACTGGGCCTGGTGGAGCCGTCATATCCTGGTGAACCGCTATGAACGGGCCCCCAAGCCGGTCTATGACCAGCTGCTGGATTTGGTGCGGGGGAAGGACTATTTTGTCCTCACCACCAACGTAGACCACCAGTTTCAGCTGGCGGGCTTTGACAAACAGCGGCTGTTCTATACTCAGGGGGACTATGGTCTGTGGCAGTGCTCCAGGCCCTGTCATCAGGGGACCTATGACAATGAGGACATTGTCCGCCGCATGGTAACAGAGCAGAGAGATATGAAGGTCCCCTCAGAGTTGATTCCACATTGCCCCAAATGCGGCAGGCCCATGACCATGAACCTGCGGTGTGACGACACCTTTGTTCAGGACGAGGGATGGGATCAGGCGGCGTCCCGCTATAGGGACTTCCTGCGGCGGCATCAACATGGGAGGGTTCTGTATCTGGAGCTGGGCGTTGGGATCAACACCCCGGTCATCATCAAGTACCCCTTTTGGAAGTACGCCCACGAAAATCCGGAGGCCCTATACGCCTGCCTCAACCTGGAAAGCGCCTATGCGCCGGCGGAGATCAACAGCCGCTCCATTTGTATCAACGGCGATATCGAGACTATTCTGAACAGCATTTCTGACCCTTCTTAGCTTGACTGTATTGAGCGTGTTTTTTCTGTCTGGCATTATGGAAGCGATAGCGCCAGTCCAGACATCAGATTTCAGACAGCGTTGAGCCCTTCTTGCACAGAACGGGCGGCGCTGTCTGTTTTTTCTGGGCAACATCCACACGACGGACATGAAGTCATCAACGCACCGGTCAGTACCTCGCTGTTCAAGTTCAAACCCTCTGCAGCGAGCTGGCCCAGCTAAAAGACCATCATCCGAGAGGTCAAGGAATATTGGCAGGCTATTGGCAAATATTATTTCTAAAACACCAGCAATAGGTTTTTTTTATTGGGGCATCAATTATCGGTATAGGGTTTCGGGCACATTTGCCTTGAAAAGGCCGGGGGTAAGAGGTATAATTCCACCATAAGATGAGCCGGCAGACATCTTACTTTGTACATTTTAACCATTTTTAGAGCAGCCCCGCCTGGCGCGGGGTGGGGAATCCAGGCCGCTCCGTTTGAATCTGTCGGAGGTGCTGAGACAGGTGTCTCCAAAGATGCTTTAAGCCGCAGGGAGGCTGATTGCGATGATCGAAATGCGCCAGCTGATTTATTTGGATGCGGTGTATCGGTACAAGAGCTTTACAAAGGCCAGCAAGGCCCTGTATGTCTCCCAGCCCACCATCTCGGCAGCAGTCCGGTCGGTGGAGCAGGAGCTGGAACTGACGCTGATCGAACGGACCCCCAAGGGGGTCGTATTTACAGTGGAGGGCGAGACCCTCATGCACCGGATCCGGCAGCTTCTCAGCGATTACAGCGACATTATGGCGGAGGCCAATGAGCTGAGTCATAAGGCCAACTATACGCTGCGGCTGGGCATTGCCTCCATCCTGAGTTCAGATATTTTTCCGCTGATCTATAAGGACTTCCTCGCCAGCCATAAGGACCTCACCATCCGGCTGGACGAGGACAGCGCCCATGGTCAGATCAAAAAGCTTCTGAACGAGGAGCTGGACCTGGCTTTCAACGGCCTGCCTGACGACCTGGACAGCAACAAGCTCCGGGCTGCCCCGGTATGTAAGCGGGAGATCAAGCTGATTATGCACCGTGACCACCCCCTGGCCTGTTTGGATAGGATCCCGGTGGAACGGCTCAACGGAGAGGATGTGTCTATGCTGTCCTCTTCCGGGGTTATGGGTCAGGTGCTGGAGCAAGCCTTTGCGGATCGGGGGGTTCAGCCCAATGTGGTATCGGAACACTCCCAGATTCATGGAATGCTGGAGATCGTGCTGACCTGCTGCAGCCTAGGCTTTGTAAACCTGTCACCAGAGACGGTGTCCATGCCCAAGTATGAGGAGCTGGAGCTGCGCTCCTTCCAGGAGCCACTGAGCTTTATGGTAGGCTTTATGATGAAAAAGCGGAAATATATTCCACCGGTCTGTCAGGAGTTGATCCGGTTTATCTCAGAGCGGTTGGGCGGCGGAGTGCCAGAGAGGGGCGCTCCAGGTGACCTGTTGATTCCCTGAACATTTTACTTTACAGCTTTTGAGCAGAAAGAGCAGGAATACAGTATGAACTACGAAGAGAAAGCCCTAGAGTTAAGGAGAGACATTTTACGGATGCTCTATGGTGCTCAGTGCGGCCACCCTGGCGGCTCGCTGTCCTGTGTGGAGCTGATGATGGCCCTCTACTATCGGGTGGCCAACGTGGATCCCCACAATCCCCGAGAAGAGAACCGGGACCGGATTATCCTTTCCAAAGGGCACGCCTGCCCCACCCAATACGCAATTTTGGCGGATATGGGCTTCTTCCCCCGGGAGGACCTGTGGAGCCTGCGGCAGATCAACTCCCATCTTCAGGGCCACCCCGATATGCACAAGACCCCGGGGATTGACGCCAGCACCGGCTCGCTGGGCCAGGGAGTGGCGGTGGCTGGCGGCATTGCCCTGGCTGCAAAG
>NZ_QWKI01000215.1 GCF_009911645.1 Pseudoflavonifractor sp. 60 | reverse complement strand
CATCAGGGAAAAAACTACCATGTCTATGCCATTACCGGGGACGGAGAGACCCAGGAGGGGCTGGTGTGGGAGGCGGCCATGTCCGCCAGGCATTATAAGCTGGATAATCTGACGGTCATTTTGGATTATAACGGCCTGCAGATTGACGGGGCGGTGGATTCCGTGATGAGCCTGGGAGACGTTGTGGACAGATATCGGAGCTTTGGCTTCGCCTGCTTTGATGTGGACGGCCACGACATGGACGCCATCACCACCGCCCTGGAGGCGCCAGTGACCGGCCAGCCCAAGTTTATCTGCTGCCGCACCATAAAAGGAAAGGGCGTCTCCTTTATGGAAAACCGGGTTGGGTGGCACGGCAAGCCGATCGATGCCCGGTCCTATGAGGCCGCGATGCAGGAATTGGGGGTGACAGTATGATGATATCACAGCGGCAGGCCTATGGCGAGGTTTTGGCCGAACTTGGAAAGGAATATGAAAACCTGGTTGTCTGCGACGCCGACTTGGCCCACGCCACCATGACTTGTATCTTTGAAAAAAACCACCCCGACCGATTCTATAACTTCGGCATTGCCGAGGCCAATATGGTCTGCGCCGCCGCCGGGATGGCCCACAACGGCCTGATGCCCTTTGTCAGCACCTTTGCCCTGTTTGGGGCGGGGCGGGCCTATGAGCAGATTCGAAATTCTGTCTGCTATGCCAACGCCAATGTCAAGTTCGGCCTGTGCCATGCGGGCATCAGCACCGGAGAGGACGGCGGCAGCCACCAGAGCATTGAGGACATCGCTCTGATGCGAGTACTGCCCAACATGAAAATTTTTGTTCCCTGCGACGCTGTCCAGCTGAAGCAGGCCGTTCGGACGGCGGCCAAAACGGAGGGGCCGGTGTATGTCCGTATCGCACGGCCGCCCAGGGCGGTGTTAACCCCGGAGGATGCCCCCTTTGTCCCAGGGCAGGCCCATATTCTGCGCCAGGGGAGCGACATCTGCCTCATGGCTTCCGGCCTGATGGTGGAGGAGAGTCTAAAGGCGGCAGAACTGCTGGAGCGGGAGGGGATTCATGCTGCGGTGGTCAACCACATCAGTATCAAACCCTTTGACTGGGAGACGACGCTGGCCTTCCACGCCCAGATGCCCATCCTAACAGTGGAGGAGCACTCTGTCATTGGCGGCTTGGGCAGCGCGGCAGCGGAGGTGATTGCCGGTGTGCCCGGCGGCGGCTTCGGCATGGTGGGCATTATAGACAAGTTTGGGCGGTCAGGCAAGCCCGAAGACCTGTTTCAGGCCTACGGCCTGACGCCAGAGAACATATGCAGGCAGGCGAAAGCACTGTTGTAAACTTGTATTTTGTCGGGAGCGATCTCGTTCAAAATGATAAAAACTAAGGAGGAAATTATGAAAAAGCTACTTGGAATGATGTTATGTGCTGCGATGTGCGTAGGCTGTCTGGCCGGCTGCGGTCAGACAGACGGCGGGGCGTCCAGCCTCCAGCAGAACGGAAGCTCCTCTGTATCCGCGTCCGGAGACGGAGCGGTCGACCCCGCACTGGAGAAGGAGTACTATTTTACCATGGGTTCCACCATGACCAGCACCGCACTGATAACCCCGCTGATTGCGGACGCCTGTGAGCGAATCAACGAGAAGACCGACGGCCATGTGACCATCGAATTCTTCCCGGACAGCACCTTGGGCAACGATACCGAAATGTACAGCCAGATGCAGAACGGCGAGCTGGACTTCCTGAACACCGGCATCATGGCGAAGGTAGCCATCAATGACTACGCCTTCCTCACCGGCTACTGGTGGATGCAGGACATGGACCACTTCTGGGCGGTCTGGAATTCTGAAATCGGTCAGCGCTATCAGCAGGTCATGGAAAATGACTACAATACCCACCAGATCTGCGCCACTCTGCTGGGCCAGCACAACCTGATCTCCACCAAGCCCATTAAGACGCTGACGGACTTCAACGGGCTGCAGCTGCGCATTTCCTCCAACCCCGCGGCGGTGGACCTGTGGAAAGCCATCGGCGTCAACGTAAACATTATGCCCTGGGGCGAGGTCATCCCCTCTCTCCAGACAGGCGTGATTGACACGGTGGGCCACACCTATCAGCAGTTCGCCGACACCGGTCTCCAGGAACTGGCCGGCTATCTGACCGAGACCAACCATGAGGCGGATATCACCTGTATCTACGCCTGCAACGACACTTGGAACAGCTTGCCTGACGCCTATCGGCAGGCGATCCAGGAGGAATTTGAGGCCTGCTTCGCTGAGTTCGACAACAAGCGGGATGCGTCCATGGAGGCCTCCAAACAGGCCATGATCGACGCTGGCCTGGAGTTTACTGAGCTGGACCCCGCCGTCCGTGCGGAGATCGTGGAGATTATGGAACCCGTCCTCAAGGAAATTTTTGAGACCACCTGGACTGGCGCCACCTACGATGAGGTCATGTCCTACGCGAAATAAGCGGAGCCGGTATCTATGAGCTGATCCTGCCTAAATGACACCAGCACATCCGGTTCGTCGAATGTGCTGGTGTTTCTTCGTTTTGCGTTTTCCGAAACGATACCCTGTGAATGTGGAGGTTTATCCATTGAAATTCTTAGAAACTGTAACAGCAGCCACCACGCACGCTTCCATCGCCATCAGTGCGGGAGGGCTTGTCGTCACAACGGTGTGCCTGTTTCTTCAGGTGATCCTCCGGGTCCTGACCATAACGGCCACCTGGACCAGCGAGATCGCCCGCTACGCCTTTATGGTTACCGTGTTTTACGGTCTGGCTGCGGCGACGGACAAAGGCCTGCATCTGGTTATCACTGTGTTCTCCGACCGGCTCGGCATTAGGGTCCGGGCTTGGTACGCAGTGTTTGCCAAGCTGACGCTGGGAGTGTTCCTAGCCATCATCACCTATGGCGTACTGCTCACCGCCAATACAGCGGCGGGAAACAATCAAAGCTTCGAAGCTTTTACCAATGTGAAAATCTGCTATCTGTACTACACTATTTTCGTAGGGCTGGTGGTCTCCACCCTGAACACCGTTCTGAGCACTTTGAAGGACATCGGCCATCTGCTCACCGGCAAAGCCGGCAATCAGTAAAGGGGGAACAATATGGTTGGAATTTACTGTTTTATTCTGATGGTCCTGCTGATGATCCTCAGCATTCCGGTAATCCCCTCCCTGGGCCTGGCCTCGGTGGCAACCCTGGCAATGACACGGGGCGGATTCAAGATTATCTCTATCTCTCTGGGTACCATCAACGCCCTAAACAGCTTCACTCTGCTAGCCCTGCCTATGTTCCTGTTTACCGGAAAAATCATGAACGAGGGGGGGATCACTACCCGGATTTTTAACTTTGCCCGCAAGCTGGTGGGCTGGCTGCCAGGAGGCATGGCAATGGTGAACATCTTCGCCAGCATGGTGTTTGGCGGTATGTCGGGCACCTCCACCGCAGATGCGGGTGGGCTGGGAGCCATTGAGATCAAGGCTATGCGGGAGGACCGGTATGATGACGAGTTCACGGGAAGCGTCACCGCCGCCTCTGCCATCCTCTCGCCGCTGATCCCGCCCAGCCTGAACGTGGTGATCTATGTCTCCATCACAGGCGCCTCCATTATGGGGATGTTTATGGCTGGTCTGTGTGCCGGCGTGGCCTGGGCACTGATTATGATGCTGATGGTGCAGTTCTTTGCCCACAAACGCAATTACGCCCGGGACCCCCTGCCCAAGCTACGGGAGGTCTGGAAGGCTTTCAAAGAAGCCTTTCTGTCCCTAATGGCCCCGGTCATTCTGCTGATTGGCATTTACAGCGGCGTGTTCACCGCCACGGAAGCCGCCGCCATTGTCGTGGTGTACTGCACCGTTCTCACTACTGTTGTCTACCGCCTGGTTAACCCCCAGCGTCTCTGGGAGATTTTCAAAGAGACAGCCATGGATGTGACCGTCATCGGCGGAGTTCTGGCGGTGGCTACCATGTTTGGGCAGGTTATTGTGCGGACCAAGCTGCCTCAGACACTTGTAAACCTGATTGTGGCCTATGTGGACAACCGGGCCCTGTTCATTCTCCTGGTGGTTCTGCTCATCGTGTTTCTGGGTATGCTGATGGACGGTGCAGTCATTACTGTGATTGTGACGCCTATGCTGCTGAGTGTACTGGAGGTGTTCCAAATCAATCTGATCCATTTCGGCATTCTACAGCTGGTGGCCCTCACCTTGGGCGCCCTGACGCCGCCCTATGGTATGACCACATTTATTACTGCCCGGATTTTAAACATGCCTATGTTGCGCTTGGCAAAGGCGATGGTTCCCTGGATGGCGGCACTGCTGCTGTTTACCCTGGCGGTAGCCTATTTCCCGGGATTTGTCACCTGGCTGCCCTCCCTGATGGGATTCATGTAGTTGAGCCGCAAATGGATACATTTTCTGTGGAAACGCACGCTGCGGCATTCCATATCCTTGGGGACAAATGGCAGGCTGGGATTGCAGCTGCCCTATGGGGAGTGTACTGACAACCGGGATACAAAAATTTGACGCCGCTGACGCTCTGCTGGAAACCGCCGCAGAATTCATTACCAAATTCACGGGCATCGAAGTGTCAACGCCAATTTGAAATTGCAATAAAATTCCAAAGAAATTTTGTGGTTTTCCAGCGGGCGGGCAACAAGGATTCAGATGCTGTCTTGCTGAAATAATGTGTTTGCGATTTGCTGTTTCTGGCGTATAAATTCATTTCGTTCCTTATTTCCAATTTCCACACCTTTTATGATGCGTTAGCGAAAAAAGCGGAGCTGACCGCAGCCCAGCCGCCAAAGGTGGGTTTGGGGACCACGACCAACTCCATCTATCATTATTATGCGCAGGCAGCGCGAATGATGCAATAGGTGTTGATAAAATTTTAAGGAGACAAAAAGACGATAGAAGCCATTTTCAAGCGTGGCAGCGACGCCAAGGTCCGGCGAAAGGAAAGCGGCTATGCGGTCATAGAAATCAAGGAGACAATCAATACAGCCCCCCGGCGATTGTAGCGGGGGAAGGGCAACAGGAGCCAGCTATCAAGGAACACTTGAGGGTTGGCTCCTTATATTGATCCGGACAGATTGGCGGGCAATCGTGTCTTCTTCAGCGTATACCCCCGCCTGGACTCAGCAGTCTGTGGCGGTTATAGAGACAGAGGAAAACCGGCCCCCTGAGTAACCCCCGGGGATGAAAATGCCCCTGGGGCAGGAGCACCTCAAGAGCGATTTCTGGCCGATGTGCCACACCGATCTACGGCCTCAATTCACAAAGAAACCGACGCAGAAGGCGTCAGAGAGGGTCAAGAGGCCGCAGAAGCAGGTCCAAGAAAAAGCCCCTCTCCTGCAGCAGGCATCTTTTTTTGTTGATTATCTACAAAATTGAAATGTAATTTTTGTGAGCGAAGTTGATTGAATCTGTTTGACTTAAAAAGGGCATCCTGATATAATCAAAATACAAGGTGTTTAATCTAATTCAATCTCAAATAGTCAGGAAAGGAAGTATCAACCATGCGCATAACCGACCTGCTCCGGACAGAGACCATCCAGCTCCACGCCAACCCCAGCGACAAGTCCGCCGCCATCGACCTGTTGGTGGATCTCCACGAAAAGGCGGGAAACATCTCTGACAAAGAGGCCTACAAGAAAGAGATCTGGGCGCGGGAAGAGCTGGACTCCACCGCCGTGGGCGACGGTGTGGCTGTCCCCCATGCCCGCTGCGCCGCAGTGAAGCGGGCCAGCCTGGCTGCCATTACGGTCCCCAACGGGCTTGACTACGACTCTCCCGACGGGGAACCCTCGAAGCTGTTCTTTATGATTGCGGCTCCGGAGGGCGGCGGCGACATCCACATGGACATGCTGGCCCATCTGATGGTGATGCTCATGGATGAGGAGTTCTGCCAAAAGCTGCTGGACACCCGGGATGTGAAAACTTTCCTGGAGCTGATCGACGCTCAGGAGCGGGCCAAGTACCCCGACGAGGCCCCTGCCCTGGCGGAACAGCCCCAGGCGGGACTCCGGGTTCTGGCCATCACCGCCTGTCCCACCGGCATCGCCCATACATACATGGCGGCTGAGGCTCTGGAGAAAAAGGGCCGGGAGCTGAACATCGGGGTCAAGGCCGAGACCCAGGGCTCCGGCGGGGCCAAGAACATCCTCACCCGGGAGGAGATCGCCGCCTGTGACGGCATCATCATCGCCGCCGACAAAAACGTGGACCTGGCTCGGTTCGACGGCAAGCCCCTGCTGCGGGTCCCGGTCTCCGACGGTATCAACAAGCCGGAGGAGCTGATTCAGAAAATCGTCAGCGGCCAAGCCCCCATCTACCACCACCAGGGCGGGGCCGCGGAGGAGGATACCGGCAGCGAGAGCCTGGGCCGCCGTCTCTACAAGCACCTGATGAACGGCGTATCCCATATGCTTCCCTTTGTCATCGGCGGCGGTATCATTATGGCCCTGTCCTTCCTGCTGGACGGAGGCGCAGCGGGCACGGCGGCCTTTGGCTCATCAACCCCGCTGGCCGCATTCTTCAATAAGGCCGGCAATCTGGCGTTCAGCTTCATGGTCCCAATTCTGTCGGCCTTTATCGCCCAGTCCATTGCCGACCGGCCCGGCCTGATGGTGGGCTTTGTCGGCGGTTCTCTGGCTGCAAGCGGCGCTACCTTCGCCTACTTTGCCGACCCCACGGTCCCCATTATCCCCGCCGGCTTCCTGGGCGGACTGCTGGCCGGTTTTGTGGGCGGCGGGTTTATGAAGTGGCTGCGCAAGGGCTGTGACAGGCTGCCCCAGTCCCTGGAGGGACTGAAGCCCATCCTCATCTACCCCGTAGTGGGTCTGGTGTTCACCGGCGCGTTTATGTGCCTGGTGAATCCCTTTGTCGGTATGCTGAACAATGCCCTCACCAATGGTCTGAACTCTATGGCCGGTTCCTCCGCCGTCATCCTGGGCGCCCTGGTGGCCGGGATGCAGGCCACCGACATGGGCGGCCCCATCAACAAGGCGGCCTACGTCTTCGGGACCGCCTCCATCGCTATGGCCGCCGGCGGCTTCTCCCCGGTGATGGCCGCCGTTATGGCAGGCGGCATGGTACCCCCCATCTCCATCGCCCTGGCCACCATCTTTTTCAAGAACCGCTTTACCGAGGAAGAGCGCAAGTCCGGCCCGGTGAACTTCATCATGGGCCTGTCCTTTATCACGGAGGGCGCCATCCCCTACGCCGCCTCTGACCCCATCCACGTGATCCCCTCCTGCATTGTGGGCTCCGCCGTGGCCGGCGCTCTGTCAATGGCCTTTGGCTGTGCCTCTCCCGCGCCCCACGGCGGCCTGTTCGTATTCCCGGTGATGCAGAACCCCCTGGGCTATGCCGCCGCCATCGCTATGGGTTCTGTAGCCGGCATGTTCATGCTGGGTCTGCTGAAAAAGAAAAAAGTGTGATACAATAGAGCAAAACAGGAAAGGCAGGATGATAATATGAGTGAACTCCAGAAGCTGCGCTGGGCCGTGCTGGGCACCGGGGTCATTGCCAATCAGATGGCCCAGGCCCTCCAGTCCATGGGCCGCACCTTGGATGCCGTGGGCAACCGCACCTATGACAAGGGCGTCACCTTCGCGGAAAAATACGGCGTGCCCAAGGTCTACACCGATTACAACGATATGTTCACCGACCCGGAGATCGACGTCATCTACATCACTACGCCCCACAACACACACATGGTCTTTTTGGAAAAAGCCCTGTCCCACGGCAAGCATGTGCTGTGTGAGAAGTCCATAACCCTGAACAGCCAGGAGTTGGACCGAGCCGTGTCCCTGGCCAGGGAGAACGGCGTGGTGCTAGCCGAAGCTATGACCATCTACCATATGCCCCTCTATCGGGAGCTGCGGGAGCGGGTTGCCTCCGGCGCGCTGGGAAAGGTCAACCTGGTCCAGCTCAACTTCGGCAGCTATAAGGTCTACGACATGAGCAACCGCTTTTTCAACCCCAAGCTGGCGGGGGGCGCTATGCTGGATATCGGCGTGTACGCCTTTTCCCTGGCCCGGCTGTTCCTGGATTCCAAACCGGACCAGGTGAGCTCCTTCGTCCGCAAGGCCCCCACTGGGGTTGACGAGAGCGCCGCCATCGCCATGGCCAACCGGGAGGGCCAGCTGGTTACGGCTGCACTATCCCTCCACTCCAAGCAGCCCAAGCGGGCGGTGATCTCCTGCGAAAAGGGCTACATTGAGATCATGGAATATCCCCGGGCGGACGAGGCGGTCATTGTGGACGCAGAGACCGGACAGCGGGAGACCGTCAAAGCGGGCCGCACCGCCGACGCCCTCCGCTACGAGCTGGAGGACATGGAGCAGGCAATCCGCACCGGCGGCAATATGCTTCTGCCCTATACCGCAGACGTAATGGACCTGATGACCCGCCTGCGCAGCGAGTGGGGCGTGATCTATCCGGAAGAAATGTGACAGAAGATGGTTGCTTTCCTTTGATCCTGATGATAAAATAAGATAATCGATCAAATGAGAGAGGAAGCGACTGTAATGGCATTGTTGGCGGAGCAGAGGATGGACCGGATTCTGGAGGAGCTGTCCCATCAGGAGTCGGTGAGTGTGGCCTATCTGAGCAAGGTCATCGGCGTGTCAGAGGCCACCGTCCGGCGGGACCTGACCGAGCTGGCCCAGCGGGGCAAGCTGAACAAGGTCCACGGCGGGGCGCTGCCGGTGAAGGAGACCTTTTTCAGCGACGAGCCCACCATGGAAGTAAAGCGTCAGCTCCGCACCCCGGAGAAAAAGCGCATTGCCCAGTACGCCGCCGGGCTCATCCGGGATGACGACGTAGTTTTTCTGGACGCCGGCTCCACCGTCATGCACATGGCCGACTACATCCGCGCCCCCCGGGCCATCTTCGTTACCAACAGCATCGAATGCCTCCAGCGCCTGCCCCGGCTGGGCCTGCGCACCTATGTGCTGGGCGGCGTGCTCAAGCCGGGCACCCTGGCCATCATCGGCGGGGAGGCGATGGAGGGTCTGAAAAAATATAACTTCACCAAGGCGTTCCTGGGGGCCAACGGCATCTCTCTGGGTCAGGGTTTTACAACTCCCGACCCGGAGGAGGCCATGGTCAAGGCGCTGGCCGCCGCCCGGTCCCAGCAGACCTGGGTCCTGGCCGATTCCAGCAAGTTTGACGCCGTGTCGGCGGCGGTGATGTTCCCGCTGAAGGGGGCTGTGATCATCACCGACCGGCTGCGGGATACACGATATATGGACCACACAGTGGTCAAGGAGGTTTAACTATGGTTTATACCGTCACCTTCAACCCGGCGCTGGACTATGTGGTCCGGGTGGAGGATTTTCAGCCCGGAGAGACCAACCGCACCACCAGCGACGAAGTTCAGTTCGGCGGCAAGGGCATCAATGTGTCCACCGTCCTGCGCAACCTGGGCGTGGACAACGTGGCCCTGGGCTTTCTGGCCGGCTTTACCGGCAAGGGACTGGAGCAGGGCCTGCGGGAAATGGGTATCAACACCGATTTTATCTGGCTGGAGCGGGGTCTGACCCGGATCAACGTGAAAATTAAGGCGGGCCAGGAGACCGAGATCAACGGCCAGGGCCCCGATATCTCCCCCGCCGCGCTGGAGCAGCTCTTTGCCAAGCTGGACCAGCTGAAGGAGGGAGACGTGCTGGTGCTGGCGGGTTCCATCCCCAAGTCACTCCCCGACGACATATATCAGCGCATTTTACAGCGGCTGGAGGGTCGGGGCATCCTCACAGCGGTGGACGCAACCCGGGACCTGCTGTGCGCGGTGCTGCCCTACAATCCCTTCCTCATCAAGCCCAACGACCGGGAGCTGGGGGAGATTTTTGGGCGGACCTTGGTCACCGACGGGGAGATTGAGGACTGCGCCAGGCAGCTCCAGGCGCGGGGGGCCAGGAACGTGCTGGTGTCCATGGCGGGGGCCGGGTCTCTGCTGGTGGACGAGACAGGAAAAACCCACCGGTTGGGCGTCCCCAAGGGGACGGTACGCAACTCGGTGGGAGCAGGGGACTCCATGGTGGCCGGCTTCCTGGCCGGCTGGCTGAAAGAGCACGACTATGCCGCCGCCCACCGCATGGGGGCAGCCGCCGGCTCCGCCACCGCCTTCTCCGATGGCCTGGCCCTCGCGGGTGATGTCAAGGCTTTGCTGGAAACTTTTTAATGCTGCTTTGTGCCGATAACATGAATGCTGAACTGGTGGCAGAACGTACGAAGGGAAGAATTTGCAAATAGAGCATCATGCGTCAATGGGATCGCCTCATGATAGAGCCGGGAACTTGTACGGGTTCCCGGCTTTTGCTGTGACGAGAAATGAATGCTTTCGCCAATCGAAAAAATACATTTTACGCTGGCCTCTCCACAGCGGATGATCTCGGCCCGCAGCGGGGCGTCGTATTCCCGCTTGGCCAGACATATCCCCGGCCTGCCCAAGATCTGGAGCTGCCGCATCATAAGGACTGCCAGAGTTGAATATCTCCCAAAATCCACGGGTTCCGCCAAGTATCTTGATGGGTATACTGGTTGGAATGTGGCAACCGAAGAAGAGGGCCACTATTTCCCCATCAACGTTACAGGCGTTGCCGACAGAAAAATCACAGTCTATAACCGGACCGTTGGCGCGAAAGAGGGCAAGGAGCTCACTCTGACCGACGGCAGTCTGGATATCGCTGTCTTCCTGGACGGCCAAGAGGATGTTTCTGATCTTGCAGAGAACACCTTTAAGATTAAAGTTGGAGACAAGGCCGGTAATGGCAAAGTGTACACCATCGACTTCTCCGGCTTGACACTGCTGCCCAAGGTGGCCAGTGGCACTTCTGTTACTGTCGATGATAACGGCGACACCAAGATTGAGAACGACAATGGCATTTTGGTCCTGCCCGTGGATGTAGAGGATCAGGGCAAAATGGAAATTGCGGTCACAAGCGCAACCGCCGGTGATATCACGGTCGATCAGAGCACTGACTCTGCCATTTCCAGCGCTATTACATCGGCTGCTAAAGCTGTTGAAGTTACCATCAAGATCGGCGACGAAAAGCAGTTTACTGATGGAACCACACTGGCAGACCCCCTTATCATTACCATTAAGGGCCTGACCACCGCCAAGACCTATCATGTGTTCTGCGTCAAGGATGACAGCACCGTCACCTACTACGGCTCTAAGACGCTGGACAATGGCGCAACCAGCATTCAGTTCAATACCAAGCACCTGTGCCACTTTGTCGCGGTTGAAGAGACAGATGATGTTAAAGCCGCAGTTGCGAATATGTCTGTGGAAACCGACAGCGGCCTCGACGGGTCTGCACCCGAGACCTACACCGTCACAGTGGCTCCTACTACTGGCGGTACCGCTACTGTTGACAAGTCCACTGCTTCGGCCGGCGAGGAAGTTACTATTACCACGACCAACGCCGCAGGCTACAGCCTTGGCACCATCACCGTCACCAAGGCCAGCGGCGGCACAGTGGCTGTAACAGACAAGCAGTTTACCATGCCCGCCGAGAATGTGACTGTGAATGTCACCTTTACTAGGAACACCACTCCTCCCACTCCCGTTGAGGGCGAGCTGAAAATTGAGAAGGCTGACAACTCCGACTCCAGCGTTGGCCTCTCTGGCGTCAAGATTTCCGGCATCAAGGTCGGCAAGTACTACGTGCTGCGCGTTGCCGAGTCCGCCGAAAAGGATGAGCGTTCCGTTCTGTTTACCTTCACCGGCACTCTGGATCTGAACAGAAACGGCTATTCCTTCTCCAGCAAGAGCGGCAACCATGTTACAATTTTTGAGTTCGCCAGCGCCGCAGATTTGAAGGACGACACTGCGGTTCCCACCGCTTCCGCTTCGCTTACCTGCGAGTAAGCCTGGAGGAGGAACAAAATGAAAAAACGTATTTTCTCTCTGGCTCTAACGTTAGCGCTGTCCCTCTCCCTGGCGGCGCCCGCCTTTGCGGAAGTGGTAGTAGACCGGGACGAGAACGGGAATATTGTGGATATCTATGAAAAACCCGACACGCCGGATACCCCCGACACACCGGATACTCCGGACACCCCCGATACCCCCAGCCGTCCCAGCTCCGGCGGCAGCTCCTCCAGCGACCGGGACAGCGGCTACACAATT
>NZ_QWKI01000214.1 GCF_009911645.1 Pseudoflavonifractor sp. 60 | reverse complement strand
CAAGGGGGAGGTCATTGAGCTGACTGACATTGGCAACAACCAGTTTACCTTTGTCATGCCCGCCTCCCAGGTGACCGGGGCCAACACCTTCGGTCCCGACTCCCCCTGCACCCGGGGCCAGATCGTCACCTTCCTGTGGCGGGCCGCCGGTTCCCCTGCCGCCGAGGGGACCAATCCCTTCGCAGACGTGGCCAGCAGCGCCTACTATGCCCAGGCCGTCCAGTGGGCTGTGTC
>NZ_QWKI01000213.1 GCF_009911645.1 Pseudoflavonifractor sp. 60 | reverse complement strand
ACACTTTTCTGCAAAATACGCCCTTTTTTATGTTGGATCAGCATTCCCGTAGCTCTCTGCCCGGTAACGGAAGGTGGACAGAGGCATACCGCACTCCTTGGCCGCCGCTGTACCTGTGATTGCCCCAGCTTTCCACCGCTGGTAGGCGCTGCGGTAGTTATCCGGCAGAGGACTTGGCGGCCGGCCAAACCGTACCCCGCGGGCCTTTGCCGCCGCAATGCCCTCTCTCTGCCGCTGGCGGATGTTGGTGCGTTCGTTCTCCGCCACAAAGGACAGCACCTGTAGAACAATGTCGCTGAGGAAGGTCCCCATCAGGTCCTTGCCCCGCCGGGTGTCCAACAGGGGCATATCCAGCACCACAATGTCTACCTGTTTGTCCTTGGTCAGCATACGCCACTGGTTTTGAATTTCTTCATAATTGCGCCCCAGCCGGTCAATGCTCTTGATATACAGCAAGTCGCCCGGCTGTAGCTGTCGGATCAGCTTTTTGTACTGGGGCCGGTTGAAGTCCTTTCCTGACTGCTTGTCCATAAAAATCCTTCCCTCTGGGATGGACATCTCCCGGAGCGCAATAAGCTGCCGGTCCTCGTTCTGCTCTCTGGTGCTGACCCGGATGTAGCCGTATGTATTTGACAAAATGGTCATCGTACCTCCTTTCTCGCTGTCAGGATAATATTATATACTCCTTTTGGCTGTGCTCCGGGCCTTTTATTACGGGACAAAACCGCTGGAAAGCACATCATGTGGGCTGTGGATGCCTATTCCGACCTCAGTTCACTGTATGGCCGGAGTGAGGAAATCACATTGGAGCTGATTACTGGCTCCAATTCTGACATCATCAGAACCCGCACCTCCTATTGTGAATCGAGAGATTTCTTGCTATAATGGGTTAGAAATTCAGCAAAGGCTTTCTCCAACATACCACATGAATAAGAACTCCTGGATTTCCATTGTCCTGGACAGCTCTGTTTCCGACGCTCAGATCACGCCCCCGCCGGAACTGAGCTATGACAGCGTTGGAGAAAGCGTCCTCAGCCGGAGGAGAAGCAGACCCCACACGCCGGGTTTGCCAAATCAGGAGGAGAACGCCCATGAAAATGCCCTGGAATCGGGAGGCCGTCCGCGTCCTCCCCGCAGAGATCGACCTGACCCAGCAGCCCTGGTGCCGGGAGGCCCTGCTGCTCCATATCCGCGGGACCGGCGTATTGCGCTGGGAGAGGCGGCTCCTTCCAGAAAAGGCGGACTCCTATGAAACCCCGCTCTGCCTCACCCTCCGGGGCGCGCCTCTGCTGTCCTGGCTCGCCGCGGTGTACGAAACCAGCGAAAGCTGGCTCTGCACCGGCTGGGGCTTGGACAGGGCGGAGTGCCCGGAGCTGGACGCTCTGCGGGAAACGCTCAATGGCGGCTTTGCCCGACTGGAGGAGGCTGTTCCCGCCCTGTCGCCCCTGCTGGAGCTGCTGCCGGAGGGCGTCTATGTGCTTGCCGAGAGCGACGCCTATCCCGCTGACGGCTGTGGACAATTTTTCTGGAATGTGTCCGACTGTCTGGAGGCTAACCCCGCCACCGCCCTCGTTTGGCTTTCTGACAATGACTACGACTACAACTATGAACGCATTCCTCCGAAATTCCTCTACCCCTCCCAGCGGCGGTCGCGGCTGGATATGGAGCGGGTGGAGTATTACAAAGAACGCCTCCAGCAAGACGGCCCCCTGCCCCACGGCCTCGCAGTCTATGTGACGGAGGGGATGTCTGTCCTGCTGGACGGACACCACAAAGCGGCCGCCGCCGCCCTGCTGGGCCGGACTCTGCCCTGCCTGACGGTGCTTCGGCTGGAGCATTACCAGCTGCGTCCACTGGCTGTATCCAGAAACCAGGAAAAGAAAGCTGGATGCTTTGGCCCGTTTACAGTGCCGATCGAGGACATGAATGGGATAACACTGCCGAAAGAGCCTTGGAAGCTCACCGAAATCTCTTCTCCCCTGCCGAATGGCCGTCTGGCGGACATGGAGCTGCCGGAGGTGCTGCTGACTGCCGGGAAACGCTATCCCAGCGCCAAGGGGTATGCCCTGGTGTCGGCGGCGGAGATCGGCTACCCCACAGACAAGGAGCTGGAAACCCGGCTGGCAGACCCCGGCCTCTACCGCCCCCAGCTGCGAGGGGCTCTGGTGGTTCTGCGGGACCGGGGAGATCCCCGCTTAAAGGATACCGCCCTCCGGTGCGCCGCCGTTGGGGACCAGTATTGCAGTCTGAAGGCGGAGGCGTTTCAGGTATTGGCGGAGCTGAAAGGCGACCCGGACGTGGAAGCCTTCTTCATTGACTACTTTGTGAACCTGGAGGAGCCGCCCAGTGTCCACAGCAGCGCCCAGGACTACCTGACGCAGATTGCCCACAGCTTTTGGGAATAGCGGCAAGGGGGAAATATGTACTTCGGTCAAACAGAGGAGTATTATTTTTTTGCAGAATCCGGCGTGTATGATTGATCTACCCTTTCCACAACCATTTCAAGCGGAAGACGTGCCAAACGTCTTCCGCCTTTTGCTATGCCTTCGATTCTTTGTGTGATTTGTCCACCATGTTTGCCCCCCTTTTCGCAAAATAAAAGACCGCCTACCTGTTGTGTTTGGTAAACGGTCTTGATGTATCATTGATTTTATTATACATGGCGTGATACGTCCGGCGGGCAGTGTGAAATAACATCAATGACATGGTTTTGTGTGTAGATGCCATAGTGTGTCCACTCTCCGGGCAACGCTGTCTGCCTGGGCCTGTAACGCGGCAAGGGGATCACGCCAGGTGGAAAAGCGGCTTGATAATCAGGACGAAGAACTGGGGAAAAACACACACGAAAAGGAAGAGGCTCAACGCACCACCCAGAATCTTTGTCACAATGCTGCTGCCGTCGAGTACAGCCAAAGCTCCGCCATAGCAGCAAAAAGCGAGTACCAGCGTGGCCAGCGCCCCCCGGAAGCTAAAGTTCATCCAGAGCACCACAAAGGCGATCACGATCAGGTCGCCCACCCAAAATGTAAGTTGGCTGAGGTAGTCGTCCCTTAAGATAAAGCCTCCGCAGATTCCTACGAAAACCAGCAGTATAATGACGGTGATGCCGAAGCCGAACTTCCACCACAGATAACCCACAGCCGCAAGGGCAGCAATCACGGCGATCCAGAACAGCCCGCCGCCGCCACCGCCGCCGCCACCTACACGGCCGCCGCCGCTGGGGGGGTGATCGAAATAAACCCAATATCCCATAAAAGCCCTCCTTTATAACAGTAAAAGTCTCTTGCGCCAAAACCGGGTCAGCGGTTCATCGGGGTGGTCAGCTTGTCGATAAAGACATCGAACTGGACATACACGGCCGCCGCCTTTGGATGCTCCGGGTTCTCTTTCTCATAGACGCCGACATAGACGTTGGCGCTGCCCAGGTAGCGGTACTGCTTGGACACCATCGCATTATAGTGAGACTCGGAGTAGCGGTAATTGATATACCAGGCGCCACTTGTACATTGCTTCAGAGCGCTCTGCTTGCTGCTGGGGTATCCGTGTACTGTGTTTTCACTCCATCCGCTGGTGGCGTTGATGAGGTCCATCAGCCTGTAGCACTCCTCCAGGTTCTCGGGGGCCTGGACCCAGTCGTGGGCGTCCCAGTCCTCCAGGGCGTCGATGTAGGCCCGGTAGCAGGCCAGGGCGGACAGCTCGGGGTCAAATTGGACGGGGGCCGCCCCCACCTCCGCCCGGTACTTGTTGATATTGTCCAGCTCAGTCTGCTGCATGTTGGTGAGCTTCATGGTAAGCTGCTTCTTCTCTTTTCCGCCGCTGGCGGTCACCGACTTTTGGGTCTGGTAATTCATGGCGTAGTAGAGGTAGTAGCATTCATAGTTGTCCTCAAAGGCTTTCCGCACCTCGGCGTCGCAGTTCTTTTGGTAGGCGGCCACATTGAAACTCTTGCAGCCCTGACGGCCCTCGTGGATGCCCACCGTCTGGAAGTGCTGGAGAAGCAGCGCCTTGTCCTTGTGGTACAGATGGGCCAGCACGGGGAAGGTGCTGATGTAGTAGTCGGCGTCAAAGAGGAGATCCCAGTCCACCTCCTGAATGTAGGCGTCATACAACTCGCCGTAGTCCCAGGTAACATCATAGGGGTTCTCCCCGTCGTCCACATCCACGAAACAGGCGGATCTGCTGGTCTCCACCTCGGCCTGGAGCCCGGCAAGGCGCGCAATGCCCTCCACGCTGGAGAGAACCCGGATCTCTTCTTCGGGCTTGGAGCTTCCGCCGGAGGAAGAGGAAGTCGACGGGGTCTTGGAGCTTTCGTTGGAG
>NZ_QWKI01000212.1 GCF_009911645.1 Pseudoflavonifractor sp. 60 | reverse complement strand
GAGGTGGAAGATGGAGCCTCGGAGCTGCCGCTGGAGGAGGACGCGCTGTTCTGCTGCGCCTGCATCTCCAGGAGCCGTCTGATTCGATCCTGGCTGGTGCTTTGGTAGGCGCCGCTGCTGGAGGAGGAAGACGAGGAAGCTTCAGAACTTCCGCTGGAGGATGAGGACGCCTCGGAGCTGCCGCTGGAGGAGGATGCGCTGTTCTGCTGCGCCTGCATCTCCAGGAGCCGCCTGATTCGATCCTGGCTGGTGCTTTGGTAGGCGCCGCTGCTGGAGGAGGAAGACGAGGAAGCTTCAGAACTTCCGCTGGAGGATGAGGACGCCTCGGAGCTGCCGCTGGAGGAGGATGCGCTGTTCTGCTGCGCCTGCATCTCCAGGAGCCGCCTGATTCGATCCTGGCTGGTGCTTTGGTAGGCGCCGCTGCTGGAGGAACTGTTTGGCTCACTGTTCTGCTCCAGAGCGGCGCTTTCGCCTTGTGCCTCCTCCTCCCGGCTCTCGCTCGGGGACAGTTCACTGGCCGGGGATTTTGGGCCGCTGGCGGAGTTTTGTTCCCGAGGCTGTACCTGGGCAGGGGCCCCACCGCAGCCGGAAAGACCTGCTGCCAGCAGAGCGCAAACCAAAACCAGAGCAATACTCCTTGTGATCCTGTTTTTCCACATCATATTCATCTGCAACCCTTTCACAATGTGTTAAAATGTCCCCGCCCCAAGGGTGCAAACGCCGGGTCCCCTTGGGCGGAGACTTATTCTAATTTTTATTATGGACGGATGGAAGGGAAATGTCAAGGCTCTTTGTCGTTTTTTGCCGGACCTCGACAAACGTCTCAGAGCCTATTTGGGTTCATATGCCCTCCACAATACTGCGGCCCTGCGGCCGCAGTGATAGTTTCCGTGATGTGGATGGCGTTTTCCGCCTCTATGGGGCCCCCGGGGTTATAAAAAAATGTCCATTTCCTGAAACAGGGGCTCCATTTGATTCAACCGGGCAGACGCCTCTGTCATATCGCCGGAAATCAGAAGCGTAATCAGCATCTCGGCAATGAGCATAGCGGAGAGCAGGGAATTGTGAAAGTCACTGCTGTGACAGCTGGCAGGGAGAAGGATATCGCTGATGCTGTCGTAAGGTGAGGCGAGGGAATCTGTAATGGAGACAATCTTTGCCCCCTGCGCCTTGGCAATTTTCGCGGTGTGATAGATGCCCTTGCTGTATCGCGGCATGTTGGACACAAGCAAAAGGTCTCCTGGCTGGATTCGCAGCAGAAAATCCACAATACGGCTGTCGTCCGGAAGAATGTCCACATTGCCGAATACCCGGTTAAGATGATGCCCCAGATAGTAGGAGATTGCGGCGCTTCCGCGGGAGCCGCAGGTATAGATGTGCGGGGCCTCCTTCAAATACTGCACGGTGGTCATCAGTTTATCTTCCAGGTCCTCAGAATAGGTCAGACGGAGGTTATTGAGCTGCACGTCATATATGTGGTCAAGAATGCTTTTTTTCGTCTTCTGGTGGTACACATTTTTTTCCAGCCTGGAAATGGGGTTCAGCTGGGATTGGCAGTATTGGCGCAGCTTTTCCTGCAATTCGCTGTATCCGTTCAAGCCCAGCGTATTTGCAAACCGAACAATGGTTGCGGTGCTGACGTGGGCTGTTTTAGCGGCCTGATCTATGGACGAAAATGCTATGGCCATGGGGTCCTCCAGGGTCAATGCGGCAATCAGTTTTTGGCTTTTGGTGAGTTTGGGCAGCTTCCTTTTGATGTCGGCAACGATATCCAAGCCTATCGACTCCTCCCAGCGTTTATTTTCATTTCGAGTATACCATAGGACGGAAAAAATCACTACTAAGAAATCCAAAAAAGTTCGAATTGCGTATTGACAAATGAAGAAAAATTTGCAACAATATAGTTGTGCATGTAATATTATTTTCATTTTGGAGGGATATGTATGGATCAATTCGGAACAATGCCAGACCTTCTCCCGGAAGACATCATCCAGCGGGCAAAGAGGCTCAATCCCGCCCTGTTGTGCGACGGAATGAAGGATATGGGGATCCCCATGGACGGCTGCATGGAAGCCGCCATAATGCCTGTCAACCCCGACCCGAACCTGTATATGGTGGGCACCGCATTGACGGTGGAGACGGATCACGGAGACAATTTCCCCATTCACGTGGCCACCTACTCCGCCTCGTCTGGCTATGTAATGGTCATTGATGGCAAGGCCTGTCAGGAGCGCCCCTATTTTGGTGATCTCATTATGGGCGCTGCAAAGGCGGTCGGGCTGGAGGGCATGGTGGTTGACGGGTATTGCCGGGATAAGGCCGGCTGTCTGGAGCTGAACTTTCCTGTGTTCTCCCGGGGACAGCTGCAGCGCGGCGTTTTGAAAAAGAATCCGGGCAAAATCAACCAACCCATCACCTGCGGCGGCGTACCGGTCAAGCCGGGCGATCTGGTGGCAGGCGGCGCCGACGGCGTTACCGTGGTCCCCCGTGAGATCATTTACCAGGTGCTGGAGAAGGCGGAGGAAAAACTGGTCTATGAACAGAACCGGGACGCCAGCATTGCTGCCTACATGGAGGCCAAAGCAGCTGGCGGGCCTCTCCCCCAGCTGGCCCCCCAGTGGGTACTGGACCTTTTGGAGCAGCAGCACTGACCGGCAGGAGGCAGAATATGGAACAAGTAATGGTAGTGGGCCCCTTCAACGCCTCCATGCGCGAAGCGCTGCATCAGGCGTTCCCGCCGTCCTTTCATCTGGAGTATGTAACCTCCTATGATGAATTTGACCGCCTGAGTCAGGCAGATTATGTGATATTGCGTACGCTGGAAATCAAGGGGGACAGCTTTGAAAAGCTGAAACGGTGCAAGCTTATCCAGCGCTGGGGCGCAGGCTTTGACTCGGTGGATATCCAGGCTGCCGGCCAACTGGGGATCGGCGTTGCTGTTACAGCCGGGATCAATGCGGCTCCGGTAGCGGAAATGGCGCTGGCCCTGATGCTGGCGGTATACCGGAATCTGATTCCCATGACCAACGGCATCATGGACGGCAAATGGGAGCGGGAGGAATTCAGCAAACGCTCCTATACCATCGGCGGAAAACGGGTAGGTATCTTTGGAATCGGCAACATTGGCCAAAAGGTCGCCGCCCTGTGTCAAGCCTTTGGCGCAGAGACCTTCTACTACGACCCCTTTCCACTGCCCCAGGAACGTGAAAAGGAGCTTCGGGTTACCCGCTGCTGTCAGGAGGAGCTTTGGAAAACCAGCGACATCATAACCCTTCACAGCCCACTGACTGACAGCACACGCCATATGGTAAACCGAGAGACACTGGCCATGATGAAGGAGGGCTCTGTTCTCATCAACACCGCCCGCTCTGAGCTGGCGGACCTGGAGGCGCTGGCGGACGCGCTGAAAGCAGGCCGCCTGCTTGGCGCGGGTCTGGATGCCGTTGAAGAGACCATCACGGAAGACAACCCCTTGAAAGGACTTTCCAATGTTGTGATTACAGCACACCTTGGCGGAAACACAGTTGATAATTCCGTCCATATGGCCAGGCGCTGCGCCCAGCAGATCTGCGCGGTCAGCGCGGGGGAGACGCTTGCTTTCCCTCATTTGGTCAACGGCAATTATCTGAAGCACTGAGAGGAGGACCTTATGAGCGCACAGACCATTGCGGAAAAAATCTTGTCCGCCCATTGCGGAAGGGAAGCGCACCCGGGGGAAATTGTTTTTTGTTCTGTGGATGTGATGATGGCGCACGACGCCAACGGTCCTCTGGCAGTAAGGGCCTTCCAGAGCTTAGAGGGCAAACAGGTCTGCGCCCCCGAACAGATCCACTTTATTATGGATCACGCCGCCCCCGCCCCCTATGAGCGGGTGGCAAATCTCCATATGCTCTTGCGCCAGTTTGCCGCCGACCAGGGCATCGACTTTATCGAAGGCGGCGAGGGGGTATGCCATCAGCTGATGATGGAGCGGAATTATGTCAAGGCCGGCGACATTGTGCTGGGAACGGACAGCCATACCTGTACCTATGGCGCTGTGGGCGCCTTTGCCACCGGTGTTGGAGCGACGGATATGGGCGTCTCCCTTTATTCCGGAAAGAACTGGTTTAAGGTCCCGGAGACCATTCGCATTGATCTCAAGGGGAAACTCCCTGCAAATTGCAGTGCCAAGGATGTGATTTTGTATATCATAGGCCTTATCGGCGCGGCGGGCGGCAATTACTTTGCCTTTGAGTTCTATGGGGACTATCTGGATCACTGTTCCCTGGCAGACCGTATGACCATTGCCAACATGGTGGTGGAGATGGGGGGAAAGGCGGGCTTTATTTGCAGCAGGGACCTGGCTATTCAGGCGGATCCCGGGGCGAGCTATATACGCTGCGTGGAAGTTGACTTGCAGCAGCTGAAGCCCGGCCTGGCCAGGCCCCATCAGGTGGACGCCTACGCTCCGGTGGAGGAGCTGGCTGGAATGAGCTTTCAGATGGCATTTCTGGGCAGCTGCACCAACGGCCGGATCGAGGACCTGAGAGAGGTGGAACGGGTTCTGAGAGGGCGGAAAATTGCGAAAAATGTGCGTCTTTTAATCATCCCAGCCTCCAAAGCTGTCCTGATGCAGGCAATGGAGGAGGGGATCATGCAGGAACTGCTCCGGGCGGGCGCGTCCCTCTTTACCCCCGGCTGCGGCGCGTGCGTCGGGACGCATGGCGGTGTTCCCGGTGACGGCGAGATAGTCCTCTCCACCGCCAACCGGAATTTTAAAGGCCGCATGGGCAATAACAAGGCCTTTATTTATCTGGTTAGCCCCAAAACCCTGGCGGCATCCTGCCTCACCGGCGTTTTGACCGTTCCAGTGGAATAAAGGAGACGTTTATGCAGAGTAATTGTATCAAGTATGGGAACGATATCAGTACCGACCTGATTATTCCCGGGAAATACACCAAGACCCTGGTGATTCAGGAGCTGGCCGACCACGCTATGGAGGATCTGGACCCGGATTTTAAGCAGAAGGTCTCCTCGGGCCATCGAATTGTGGTTGCGGGGACCTATTTCGGCTGCGGCTCCTCCCGGGAGCAGGCCCCTGTCGCCTTGAAGGCCGCCGGCGTGGAGTTGATTGCCGCTAAAACTTTCTCCCGCATTTTTTTCCGCAACGCAATCAATGTGGGACTGCCCATTGTGGAGTGCAACACCGACCGCATTTCCGAGGGCGATCGGCTGTCCTACACCGTGGGCGGCGGCGAGCTGAAAAACCTTACCACGGGAGAAACGCTTTTCGTCACACCTCTCCCCCCCATGATGGTGGATATTATGGCCTGCGGCGGCATTATTAACTACTTTAAACAGCACGGGGGCTTTTGAGCTCTCCTCCCCGAAAGAAATCCACCGCCGTCGGGGAGAGCCCCATTCCTCAAAAACACCGAAAGAAAACAGGATTGAAAAACCCGGCGGGAAAATTCCCGCCGGGCTTTTCATCCTGATGTCAAATCAGGCCAGGCCAAGAGACTCCAAAATGGGCCTGTAC
The DNA here is from genome assembly GCF_009911645.1 of Pseudoflavonifractor sp. 60. GTDB lineage: Bacteria > Bacillota > Clostridia > Oscillospirales > Oscillospiraceae > Lawsonibacter. The sequence continues at coordinate 4,645 of NZ_QWKI01000212.1, read as the reverse complement.
AGCTCAATTTCTGCCTTGTATTTCTCGTTAAATTCAGCCCTGCCGATGTAGGAGGCGGTCTCCCCCAGCTCCTTGGCGCGGGCAGCGAAGTCGTCGCTGGTGCAAATCTCAGCCAGCTTCTCGTCCAGGTAATTCAGAATCGCTTCGGGAGTGCCGGCGGGAGCGAATACGCCGCGCCAAACGGTGATGGGCGTAATATCGAGGCCCTGCTCCTTATAGGTGGGGATGTAGTCAAAGTTGGCGTCCCGCTCCTCCGAAAGGATGCCGATGATCTTCAGCTTACCGGCCTCGACATAGTCCCCAATGGAGGTGGTGTACATACTGCACGCGGAGATGTGGCCGCCCAGAATTGCGGCGATTGCCTCAGAGGTAGAGTCGTAGGGGATGCCTGTAGTCTTGTCCAAAATCCCCATACCGTCCAGCACGTAGGTGCCCATGATATGCAGGGAGGAGCCGGTTCCGGGGTAGGCCCAGACAAATTCGCCGGGGTTCTCATTACAGTAGGCAATCAACTCGTCCACCGTGCTGTAGGGTGCGTCGGCGGCAACTGCGATGACCGCGCAGACCTCGGTACACTGTCCCACTGCCACCAGATCCTCGGGGGCAAATTCAACGTCGCCCATGACAATGGAGATGGGGAGGGAGGCGGTGCAGAACAGAGTCGTATACCCGTCCGGAGCTGCGTTGGCAACATAGTCCGCCGCAATCGCACCGCCGGACCCAGCCCGTTCCACCAGATTAATGGCGGTACCGAAGATGTTGTTATAATTGGTCAGCAGCTGCGCGGAGAGGTAGGTGCCGCCCCCGGCCTTATAGCCGACCAGCATATCGATATTGCTCTCGGGATACTTCAGGTCGGCGGTCGGCGGGCTGGAGACGGATGCGTTGGGGTCTGACCCGGCAGCGGACGGGTTGCTGCCGGGCGTGTTCTGGGCCCCACAGGCAGCAACAGACAGCATCATCCAAACAGAGAGTACCAGTGCGCAGAATCGTTTCATTTGAGTTCCTCCTTAGTTTGTTTTTTATTGCCATGCGCCAGCAGAAGTGCCAGCACGACAGCAGCGACCAGGAACGCCAGTGTCAGGGGGCGGGTAAAGAAATTTTTCCAGCCAAGATTGGCGTCATAAAGAAGGCTGCGGCGGAAGTTTGACTCAAGGGAGCCCCCGATTACAAATGCGATAATCATGGGTGGAATGGGAAACTTTCCTTTCCGAAGGAAGAAAGCGAGAATGCCGAAGAGCATCATCATGAAGCAGGTGAAATAGCTTCCCCGTACAGCGTAGGTGCCCACAAAGCAGATCAGGAACACCGCGGGGAGGAGGATGGATTTACGGGTCTGCATAATTCTGGAAAAGAGCGGGATGCCCAAAGTACCCACGACCGCCAGCGCAAGAATGGCAAAGGCCATAGCGATGTAGACCGCGTAAACGGTATCCAGATTGTTTTGGAACAGCAGGGGACCAGGCGTAATGCCCAGAGCGACAAAGGCGCCCAGCATGACGGCGGTGACCACATCGCCGGGAATCCCCAGTGCCAGCAGCGGGACCAGAGCGCCGCCGCAGACGCCGTTGTTGGAGGCTTCGGCGGCCACCACGCCGTCAATAATACCGGTACCGAACTCCTCGGAACGCTTAGACTGCTTTTGCGCCGCCGCATAGGCGACAAAGCTCGCAGTACTGCCGCCGACACCGGGCAGGATCCCAATCAGAGCGCCAATCACGCCGGAACGGATGATATTAAACCACTGCCCCAAAAATTCCTTCAGCTTGAGCCCCTGGCTGCGGTAATCCAGCTGCTCCGGCTTCCTGCTCAAGGCATCCTTTCCCTCCCCCAGCTGGAACATCAGTTCTGCAATGGCAAAGGAGCCGATAAAGACGGCCAGCTGGTCCACGCCGTCGTTCAGCTGTGTGTTTCCAAAGGTGAAGCGGGCTGTTCCGTAGATGGGGTCAAGGCCGATCATGGCGATAAACAGCCCGATGGTTGCAGAAACCAGTCCCTTTAGAAGGGATTTCCCGGAGATGGAAGCGATCAGGGCCAGCGACAGGCACATAATGCCAAAGTACTCAGGGGCGCCGAAGCGCAGGGCAAGGCTTGCCAGCCCGTCTGCAAAGGCTACCAGCATAAAGGTGCCTGTCAGGCCGCCTACGCAGGAGGCATACAGCGCGGTTTGAAGCGCCTTTCTGGTCTGCCCCTTCTGGTTCATGGGATAGCCGTCCAGCATGGTAGCGGCGGCGCTGGCGGTGCCGGGGGTATTAATCAGGATCGCAGAAATAGAGCCGCCCATCATTGCGCCCTGGTAAGCACCCATCAGCAGTGCCATAGCGTCCACAACATTCAGCTTCAGCGTAATGGGGAGCAGGAGAGAAATGGTCATACTGGGGCTGACACCGGGCAGCGATCCGCCCAGAATACCGGCGGCGACACCAGCGAACACAAACAGGAGCGTCTGAATATGGAGAAAACCGGATAACACATCTAAAATCATATTCGTCCCTCCTTAAAAGCGAATCAGACCGCCAATAAACCGAATGCCGAGAATTTTACTGAACAGCAGGAAAATCAGCACTCCGTAAACTACTGCGAAGACAAGATTGAATTTCCAATTGCGGGAGCCAAACAAAAAGAGCACAAACCCAATGAAAATGATGGAAGCGGGGAGGAATCCGAGAAAATCAGCCAGCAGGATAAATAAAAAGCCGGCAGCAACCATAACAATCTGGGGAATATACTGGGTCAAGCGGAGTTGTGGAAGGGGGAGCTTCAGGCCCTCCTTCCGGATGGAAACCCACTCTAAGATCAAGCCGGCTGCACCCAAAACAATGAAGATTCCTGCCACAATGTAAGGAAATTTTTCCGGACCAAAGTCTGCATTTTTTTCAGCTTGACAAAGCCTGGAATCAGAACAGCCGCCATGAGAATCCCGAAGAGGGTCACCGCTGTGTAGGAAATCAGGTTTGTCTGATGGTTTTTTATGCGCGCCTCCTGTTCTGGCGACAAGACCGTTTTTTTGTTTTCTTGATCCATGCGACAGCCTCCTTTTCCGGTCATTCGGAGTGTCCACTCCCATAGATACGGGAGTACGGGACATAGACGATCCCATCCAGCAGCTTGCGTGCGGTGCGGTAGACTGCCTCGCTGCAAATCTTACCGTCCATCTTGGTGACGACCACCTCCATGGGGCCGTAAGGATTGCCGATGATCAGCGTGTCGGAGTTTTTGGCCCGCTGGCTGATGATATCGTGGACTACTGTGCCGGGAATCTGAGCTGCGGCGCCGGTACTGATAGCGCCGGTAATCATATAGGCCCGGTGCATTTTCTGCATAGAGGCCAAACGTGCTACCAGGTCCACATCCTCCGCCTTGATGAGGACCCCCTCCGGGTTCATATAGTCCTGGGGCGCGCTGACAAAGCCGATTTTGGGATAAGCAGGGGAGGCAGAAGTGGCAAGCGCCCGGTCCGGGACGATCCCAATCCGTTCCGCCGCCACACTGCGGATATCCTCAATGAGCTTCAAAACCCTTGGCATTCCCTCCACCTCAACGGGAAGCTCGGTGCCCTTCAGCCCGATTTCCTCAGGAATGAGATAAACCACAGGATTGCCCGCGTCCACGATGGAGACAGTGAATTTCCCCTGCTCCCCCAGGTCGATGATGTCCTTGGCATTGCCGGTGGGGAGCAGGCTGCCGGTGATGGAGCCCGCAGGGTCGAAAAAGTCGATCCGAATCCTGGCGCCGGCGCCGGGAACGCCGGGAATCGCGTAGTCGCCGTCGGAGAGCACCTGACCGTCACGGACCTGATATACTGCGTGGATAATTTTTTTAGTGTTCGTGTTATAGATACGGACGGGGGTTTCCGGCTCCACAACTTTTAAAAGGTTCTGCGCAATGGCAAATACGCCTACGCCGGCGGTCAGATTGCCGCAGTTGCCGCGCCAGTCAATGATGGCTTTGTCCACGCTGACCTGGCCGAAGGTGTAGTCCACATCGGCGTCCTCCCGCTGAGAGGGACCGATGATACATACCTTGCTGGTCAGAGAGTTTGCGCCGCCCAGGCCGTCGATCTGACGGATATCCGGACTTCCGAACACCGCCAGCAGGAGCTTGTCCCGCAGCGCTCCGGCGGGCGGGAGCGTACTTTCCAGAAAGTAGATCCCCTTACTGGTGCCGCCGCGAATGATGGAACAGGGAAGGGTCAAGGATTCTCGGTACATGTTACACACCTCGTCAATCTTCATTCGGATGAAATTTTTATTACACTCGCAAGACTATTGTTACATAATTTTCACAAAAAGTCAACAACAAATTTTAAAATCTGTAAATTTTTTTAGTGCAACATCATCTAGTTTGCAGAAAATCGGGTTTCCTATTCCCGACATAGACCCGCCCTGAAAAAGCGGCCAGATGGGAAGCAAGTCACCCTTCCCCTTTGCCGCTTTCCTCGGTCCTCCCAATTTCACCTAAATACAATTTTACGGACCATCCAACGTTTCATTGGACAGTCCGTTTTTCAATAAAAAGGGGAACCGAGTATAAACCCGGTCCCCCCTTGTTCAATACAATTATCCCTGCATTTCGCCGTGGGCTTAGCCCAGCAGCTGGAGCACACCCTGGGGCAGCTGGTTCGCCTGAGCCAGCATGGCCTGGC
>NZ_QWKI01000211.1 GCF_009911645.1 Pseudoflavonifractor sp. 60 | reverse complement strand
AGGTTGTTGGCGGTGTGGTCCAGACGGTTCTGGGTTGCGCCCAGAGTGCCGCGGATGGAGGAAACCTTGTTGATGGCAGTCTTGATGACATCAATGGCGGCCTGAGCATCCTCCTGGGTGGCCACACTGATCTTGTCAACGCCCAGAGCCTCGGCGTGAATGTCGCCGATGTTGACCTTGAACTGGTTGAAGTCCTCGGAGGTGTCGCCGATCTGGAGGGTCAGGGAAGTGCCAGCCTCCTTCTCCACTGTGGTCTTGGAGGTAGAGCTGTCAAACTTCTGGATCTGGCTCTCCAGGCCGAAATCGGTCATAGTCAGGTTGGCATCGCCCTCATAAGTGGAACGCTCAGTGATAACCAGAGCATCGCCACCCTTAGCGACCTGGACATTGAACATCTCGTTGTTCTTGGCAGCCACAGACAGGCGGTCCAGTGCGACACGCAAATCGTTATTGCCATCAGCCGTGTACTTGCCCAAGTCATCCAAGTCGCGGATATCCACAACTTTTACGTTGTCAGCGTACTCACCGTTGTACACCTCATCGCTGGCGGCAAAGACATAGTACTCATCGCCCAGCTGAATGCCAGAACCGTCCTTGAAGAACGCATTGATATCGTTCTTGCCGTCAGTGGCGGTGGCGTTGGCGGCATTAGTATCGAAGCGAATCAAAGCCTCGGCATAGATGGTGTTGGCGGGGGTAGTTCCCTCGTTGATATTGCTGGTGGCCTCGTGCTGCTGCGCACCGCCCACAGCATTAGTAAAAGCAATCTGCGCTTTCACGGCATCGTCAGTGCTAGTCGAATCAAGCTGGTCAGCATTGGTACCGCCAGCCGCAACCTGCTTGTAGTTCACAGCAAAGTTGAAGTTGCCCTGGAAGAAATTACCGGCTTTGGTGGCGTCATCCGTTGCAGTAACTGCGGCGTTATAGCCATCGTCAGACATCTCAAAGCGCAGCTTGTCACCGTCCCGGGTCACATTGTATTCAATAAACTCCTGCGTACCATTGTTGCCAGCCTGGATATAGACCTTGCCACCATTTTTGTCGATGGTCTCCATAATGGACTTGGCCAGATTCTCAGAAGTGATACCGTCATTATCCGCAGTGACATCGTAGGTCACACGGGTCTTACCTTCCTTATCCAAGAACAGGATGTTGTTCGTAAGCGTCTCGGTAGGCAGACTGGTATCTCCAGCCGCCGCCTGACCGCCGTCCAAGCCAAGGACCATGTCCTTCAAAGTAGTGCCAGCGGACGCAGCCTTATAGCTGGAGTTATCCAGGTCGATTGTAAAGGCAGTCTTGCCTCCAGCTGCGGCATCCTTGTGATAGCGGACACTGCTGTTGCTCACATAGGGGTCCTTCGCAGTAGCATCGGCCAAGTCCACACCGGTCAACTCCAGACCGCCCTTGCCATTCTCGCCACCAAATCCCTTATTGGCACCACTGGTCTCCGTAGTACCATTCACATTGGTGCCAATCGTCAGACCGCTGAAAATGGTCTCGGTACTGGCCCGGCGGCCGTCAGCGTCCAGGGAGCCGTCCAGCAGCTTGATGCCGTTGAAGTTGGCGCTGTCGGCGATACGGTTGATTTCGGAGTTCAGCTGGTCGATCTCCTGCTGGAGGGCGTTA
>NZ_QWKI01000210.1 GCF_009911645.1 Pseudoflavonifractor sp. 60 | reverse complement strand
TCCTGCATGGCGCCCTCAGCGGTCTTGACCAGAGAGGTGCCGTCCTTGACGTTCTTCTGGGCGGCTTCCAGACCGGCGATCTGGGCGCGCATTTTCTCGGAAATCGCCAGACCGGCGGCGTCGTCACCGGCGCGGTTGATCTTGTAGCCAGAGCTCAGCTTCTCCAGGTTGCCGGCCAGAGCCTTGTTGTTCAGGTTGTAGTTGCGGTAGGCGTTCATCGCCATTATGTTGTGCTGAATCCTCATTTTAATTGACTCCTTCCAATTATAATGATTTTTTTGAGGGTTCCGGCGTGCCAAAAATCCCTTTCTGACACTGGGTAGAGCGCCAGCCTGTCCTCGCTCCGTGGCCTTTGGACACGAGTGCAATTTGGCGCAGGGACTATATCTCATCCGGCCCGTCAGCCGGGTGAAACCCAATTCACGGGATGGACAGGTCGTCCTCCCACAGGGCGGGGACGATTTGGGAAAGCTGGTCCCGGAGGAACTTCGCCTCCTCTGCGGATCCATTCTCCTCCAGCCGCTGTGCCACCTGCTCCAGCCTGCCCACGGCCCGCTCCCGCTGA
>NZ_QWKI01000209.1 GCF_009911645.1 Pseudoflavonifractor sp. 60 | reverse complement strand
TCCTCTCGTTTCCCGCTCTCCGGTCCGGAAAACGCTGAGCGAAACGCAAAATTTCTGTTGTGCTTCGCTCAACGCTTTCCTGACCCGATCACGGGCCTTCACCGCCGTCCCGGGCGGCAGGGATTAATCTGCAAGCTAAGCGCTTTTGCTCAGCTTCTGCATTTGAACATACTGCGCCAGCCCCTGGGCCTTGATGTTTCGGGCGGCGTTGACCTCCCGGTCTTGGACTCCGCCGCACTTGGGGCAGACCCAGCGCTTTCCTCTGGGGCTGACCGCCTCCTGCCTCTCTCCGCAGACAGAACAGATTTGGCTGGAGGGGAAATAGCGGTCCACCAGAATCAGCGGCTTGCCCTGGCGCTCCAGCTTGTAGCGGAGCATTTCCCGGAACTTTCCATATCCAGAGTCCATCACATTTCCAAAGGGGATGTTTTGGGACAGCTCCGCCAAATCATCCGCCCTCACACAC
>NZ_QWKI01000208.1 GCF_009911645.1 Pseudoflavonifractor sp. 60 | reverse complement strand
GCCGTGGAGAACGGCATTTTGAACGGCTACAGCGACGGGCGGTTAGGCCCCCAGGGGCAGGCCACTCGTGCGCAGGTGGCGCAGATGCTGCAAAACTTTATGGAAAATCAGACTGAATGACGGTCAGAGGGACGCAAAGGGGTGAGGATAAAAAATCACTCTGTGCCGACCGGAAACGTCGGCACAGGAGTGAAAACGGAAGATTCGATATGTTTGTTGACAAGCTCTGTCCTTCTATGATAAACTAAAATCCATATTTGAACCCAACTGAATATGGCTTTTGAGCCGGTACATAGACCACCACACAAGAACCCCAGCGAGAGGAAAACTCCCGCTGGGGCTGGTGTGTCTATGTACCGGCTTCTTTTTTGCTCTGACAGAGGAGAAGCCTCTAACTGACAGCCGGGAGGGTGCGCTGCCCTGTCCACAGGGATAGCGAGCATCGGATTTCGCCCCCCAGGGGCAAAATCCAGTCCCAGGGGAGACCCCTGAATACCCCCTCCCACGGTGGAAATTCGACAGAATGGAGGAATTATTTTGAGTGCGAACGATGAAAAAGTCCGTCTGAAAATCAGACTGACCGAAGAAGAAAAGGCCAAGCTGGAGCATGATGCCGCCCTGTGCGGCCTGACCCAATCCGAATACTTCCGGCAGATTTGTTTGGGCAAGCGGCCCAGGCCCAAGCAGCCGCCCGAGTTTTGGGAACTGCTGGACGCTTTGTATGAAGTCTATGATAAGCTGGAACGGCTGACCGCCTACTGCCCAGAGGTGGTAGAAGAATGTTCACGGCTTGAAAAGCTCGTCCTGTTCTTACAGGAGGTGGTGTGATGGCAACCACCAGCCTATGGCACATCAAAGGACGGCTCAGTGACCTGATCGCCTACGTGGAAAACCCGGAGAAAACTGTCCCTAAATGCACCGAGGACTTCTTCAATGTATTTTCGTACATCCAGAATCCGCAGAAAACTGCGGGCGGTTCTTTTGTCACCGCCATCAACTGCCTGAAGCAGACGGCTTTGCGGCAAATGATCCTGACCAAGCAGCGGTACGGCAAAGAGGACAAGTACATTGCGTGGCACGGCTATCAGAGCTTCAAGCCGGGTGAAGTCACCCCGGAGCGGTGCCACGAGATCGGCGTGAAGCTGGCACAGGAGATGTGGGGCGATAAATTTCAGGTCATTGTCACCACGCACCTTGACAAAGGCCATCTGCATAATCATTTCTGTTTCAATTCAGTATCTTTCAAGGACGGTAGAAAGTACAACTACTCCAAAACTGAGCAGCAGCGTCTCCGGGACACCTCAGACCAGCTTTGCCGGGAATACGGCCTGTCCGTCATTGAGCATGGCCGCAAGGCTCCCAGCCGCCCCGTCTGGCTGGACGAGCAGAGCGGCAAGCCCACCCGCTATAATGTCTACCGGGCGGACGTGCGGGAAGCGGTAAACGGCAGCAGGACGGTAGAGATGATGGAGAAGTATCTCCGGCGCAAGGGCTATCACACCGACTTCACAGGGAAACACTGGAAAATACGCCTACCGCAGTACCAGCACTTCACCCGGCTGGACACCTTGGACGAGCGGTGGACGCCAGAGAACATCAGGCGCAGCCTGGGCGTACAGGCCAGCTTTGGCAACAAGCGTCCCACCGTCAATTTCGCCCCGGAGCTGCCGGAGGAACTGCGGGTCTATGTGCCGTTTCAGCGCACCTCCCACATCTACAGGCTGTTCCTCTATTGGGAATACCAGCTTGGCATTTTGCCCAAGGGAACCACCTATCAGCCCACCAACCCATTTATGCGGGAAGAATTGCGGAAGCTGGACGCTATCACCACCCAGGTAGATTATCTGGCGAAAAATCGCATTGAAACGCTGGACGATCTTCTTTCAGCCCGTGAAACCATCCAAAGTGAAATGGACACGCTGACCAGTCAGCGGACAAAACTTCAAAATAAAATCCGTAGAGCGTCACTGGCTGAAAAGGAACAGTTGCGGGCCGAAAAGCAGGCTGTGACTGCGCAGATCGCCGCCTGTCGCAAGAAATTGAAGTTGAATATCGGCGTTGAGGAACGATCTGCCAAAATCCAGGACACGATGGATATGGTTTACACCAACGAGGAACAGCACCGCCGGATGGA
>NZ_QWKI01000207.1 GCF_009911645.1 Pseudoflavonifractor sp. 60 | reverse complement strand
AACGAGAGGAGCGAGAAGCAGATGAATATTATCAAGTTGGAATTGACCGAGCAGGAAGCGAAAATCTATGATGAAGTAATGGAAAAGGTAGATGAAACGGCGGCTTTCCTCGCCGGTCTATCCCATGAGGAGCGGGTGGATTGGCTAAAAGAGCATCAATATATCCACCCCATCAGCTTTGAGCGGGAGATCGGCGGCACCATCTACACCGTTAAGGCCCATTTCAGCAGCGACACCGCCGAACCCGTGGAGAAGAAGGTAATCCGTATCCTCAATTGAAATATCGCACATTAAAGTATTGAAGTCTTGCGCCGAATGTGGTATGATAGAGGGCATCTCGGGCAGCATCCAGAATCAAAGGGCTATTTTAGAGAAGTTCGCCGCAGACAACCACCTGCCGAACCCCCGGTTCATGTTCGACGACGGATACTCGGGGGCTACGTTTGCTGGGGTAAGATAGCGTAACCATAAAAGATGGTGCACTGTCTTACCCCAGCATTTTGTATTATCAGACGGCAAAACTCTTGACATCAGTGCCAATTTGTCGGAAATAGGATATGCTTTCCGTCGGTTCATCGCCGCTGTCTACCTTGCCCACGAAGCTGTAAAAGATTTCGATTTTCCGGGTGTTCGTTTCCCTGTTCAGCTCGTGGACTAAAATGCGGTCAATAAACTCATGGACATTCTCATAGGTCAGTTCGCTGATCTCCGAGTACCGGCGTACCAGAGCGACAAACCGCTTCACATCCGCCCCACGCTCGGCGGCGCTGTCAATCTCTTTCCGCAGTTCCGCCGCCCGTTTCGTCAGCGCCGCTTTCTCGTCCTCATAGCCGGAGGTCAGAAGCGCAAACTGTTCACTTGACAAGCGGCCCAAGGCCATGTCCTCGTAAAGTTTGCGGAACAACAGATTGAGTTCATCCATCCGGCGTTCTGCCTTGTCCAGTTCTTTCCGCTGCTGGATAAGAGCCTTTTTAGCGGCCTGCTCCCCGCACTCGGCAGCGGTACGAACAAACTCCTGCTCATGCTCTTTCACATAGGCCAAAACCCGCTGCAAATCGGCAAGGACAAGCTCTTTCAGGACAGTCTTGTGGATGTAATGCGTTGTGCAGAGAAAATCGTTTCTGGCCCGGTTGCGGTAGTTGCCGCAGGTGTAGGCGTGCTTCCTCTCCGGCGTTCCGGTGCCCTTTTGGAGATACATTTTGTAATCGCAGTCCCCGCAAAACAGCAGCCCGGAAAATAGGTCGATTTCATCAGACTTGGTAGGCCGGTGTCGGGTGGCGATACGCTTTTGGGCAAGGGCAAATGTTTCTTCGTCAATCAACGGTTCGTGAGTATTGGGAAAGAAATACCGCTTGTCCTCTGGATTTTTCCGTGTCTTTTTGGATTTATAGGACACCTTGTAGGTTTTCGCTGTGATGGTATGTCCCAGATACTCCTGTCGAGTGAGGATGTCATACAGCGTTTTGTCCGGCCAAGTATACCAGGCGTTAATCTGGGGGCGGGGGAATTTCTTTCCGCCTTTTCTGCGGTAGCGCAGTTCGCCAACGGTCAAAATCTCGTTATCCCGCAGCCAGTTCTGGATTTCACACATACGGTCGCCCCGCACATACATCGCGAAAATCTGCTTGACAATATGGGCCGTTTCCGGGTCGGGAATAAGATGATTGCGGTCATCCGGGTCTGCCAGATAGCCATACGGTACTTCCCCGTTGACACGCTCTCCCCGCTGGGCCTTGGCCTGCTTGACAGCCCGGATTTTCTTGGATGTGTCGCGGGCGTAAAACTCATTGAACCAATTCCTCAGAGGGGTAAACTCGTTATCTTCCCTCGCTGTGTCCACACCGTCATTGATGGCGATATAGCGCACATCGTACTCCGGGAAAATGATTTCAATAAGCTCCCCGGTTTTCAGATAATTTCGGCCCAGGCGGGATAAGTCCTTGGTAATGACCGTCGCCACGTTTCCGGCCTCCACCTCACGGAGCATGGTTTGAAGCCCCTCACGCTCGAAGCTGACCCCGGAAAATCCATCATCCACGAAAAAGCGGGTGTTCAGGAAAAAATGTTCATCAGTGTACCGTTGTAAAATCAGCTTTTGATTTTGGATGCTCTCGCTCTCCCCAGCCTGCATATCCTCTTGGCTCAACCTGCAATAGAGGGCAGTGATCTTGCCTGCCTGCAACATGGTAGTCCTCCTTTCCGGCGGCAGGCAAGCATGGTTATGTACTGTTACCATTTTACCACAAACCTCCGCCCGTGTCAGCTCAAAAATTCACTGTTTGTCGAATATTCTGCTTTGCTCCAAGTCCTTTTTGATAAGTTTCCGGATTTTTCCGTCCAGGCTGTCAGTTGCCCGGTCGCTGGATGAAGCACAGACAAGATAGGTCGTTTTGCCGATCTGATGTTTCGTTGTGGTAACTTCACGCTGATTTTTTGGCAAAGATGTTCCCCCTTTCCAAAACGCAGGACAAGGCCCGCAGTCGGGAGAAACAGGGAAAGGGTAAGCTGTTCCTCCCACCGGGGCCGATTATCAGTTCACACCGAGAATAGCGCGGATGAGTTTGTTTTCCAGACGGCTTTTCATGTATTCATCCAGGCAGGCGTGGGGACAGCCGCTTTCGTCGTAGACCGTTCGGGTGCAGAGCTTGTTTATGTAGCTCTCGTAATACCGCAAAACCTGTTCCACGGCATCGGCCTCCCCGGCGCGGGCCGCATTGCTCACCGCCAGCGGCAGCAGTTCAGGGCCTTTGTAGTTCCGGCGCTTCATGGCGCTAACCTCCTTTCCTCGCTGTCAGTTTTGTCCGCAGGACATTCAGCGATTTTGTTCTGCGCCGCTGGACGGCACTCCGGGACAGTCCCAGGGCATCGCCAATCTCGCTGTCTGTCAAGTCCAGAACCAGCCGCAAAATTAAAATGCTTTGCTCCTGCTCTGGCAGACAGGCAAAGGCGTCGGCAACCCGTTCGCTGCTGATCGGCAAGTCGTAGCCGCAGTATGAGAACACATAGCTGTCGCTGGGATAGTCGTCAGCCAAACACAGCTTGTCCATCGCCGTCTGCGGCAGACGCTCCAAGGATGTTTCCCGGCTGGCCCGCCGTTTCATTTCCCGGATGTAGTCGATTGCCTCATGCTTCAAAACGGTCTTGCAAAAGGCGTCAAACCTGCACT
>NZ_QWKI01000206.1 GCF_009911645.1 Pseudoflavonifractor sp. 60 | reverse complement strand
CGTTTGGGGATGGTGGTGGTACTTTCCCTTTCCGCTAACAGAGCGTTCAGCGGCACAGGTTTTGCGCGCAAAACCGCTTTCCGCAGAGAAAAAATCAAAGAAAAATTTCCGGGCCGCAGGAAACGACAAAAACCGCCCGGCAGGTCATAGACCCACCGGGCGAGTTGCACAGTATAATTTACTTTATTTGTACTGTATAGTATAATCTCGTGGCCGCAATTCCCCCAGGCGGGGGACGGGCTTTTTTTGACAAGTCAAGAGCTGTCAGATTGTGTCGAATAGCGATGTACCTCATAGCGGCTGCCTCCTGTCAGCCGCCGCACTTTCCAGCGTTACCGCGTCATTATTTTAGGTGATAAAAGAACGGCGGCTTTGATTTGTAAGCCGTCGTGCGTAAATGAGCGTGATTATAGACTGCTGCACGACGGCTTTTTTCTTTTGCCGTCGTGCGGCAGTTTTTCAAATATTGGCTATATGGCAGTTTTCCAATCTGATATTACTGCAAAAAGTTGAGAACCAGGGCAAGGGCGACAATCCCCAGCATCATCAGCACCAGCGCCACGCTGATTATTGTGGACATGATATTGACGGCGCTCCGGCTTTCCTCGCTCTTTACGCAGATCACGGAGAGCAGGAGGCCCGCCAGCGCAAAGGCAATGTTGCAGATCGCCCAAATCATGCGTACACCATCCGGCAGGGTGATTTTCAGAAACACCGGGACAAGTGTTGCCAGTGGCAGCAGGCTGACAATCAGCGCGGCCAGACTGAGCTTTTGCAGTTTTTTTGTGACTTCCATACGATTACCTCATTTCCTTTTTTCCAAATTGTGTGATTGACAGAGCAAGCAGAACAGCGAATACAGCGATTGCACAGGGCAGAAATGGCATCAACGCAAATGCGGTGTCGGAGGTTTCCGCTGTAAAGTCATGCAGGGAGCAGGACACCAGATAGCCGCTGTAACAGTAGGGATAAGCAATCCAAAGCGGCGTGTTGGCGACCAGAATACCGGGGATAACCAGCAGCAGGTTTAGCCCCACGGAAAGCAGAGGTTTTTCAAATAACACCGTGATCGCCCACATCGCCGCCAAACATGGGAGCATCGTCAGAAACAGTCCCACGCACCATTTCAGAAGATAGAGAACGGGCAATGTTTCCGCAATACCCATTGTGGAAGTAGCCAGCATACCGGCGACTACGAACACCGCCAGAAAGACAACCATTTCCATGAACAAATAAAACATCAGGACACAAAACTTTGCCAGGGAAAGAGCTTTCCGGCTCACCGGCAGGGCCAGCATTTTCAGGCTGCCATTGTTCTGTGTTTCCCGCCCCGCAATCATCACGCAAACTACAATCATGCTGAATGGCAGCAGATAGTAAGCGTAGACCAAGGCGCTCTGAATGAACATAGCGGGCCATGCGTTGGTGTACTCCGGCGTGAAGTACCGGCTTAATGCCGCCACCCCAGAGGCTACGACCAGCAGCGGGGCGATAAAAATCAGCGGAACGATCTTTGAGCGTTTCACTTTCATAAACTCGATGCCGAGCAAATCCAAAAAGTTCATGCGGTTTCTCCTTTACTCATAGCGCAGATTTTTTGCCATCCACAGTCCAACACCGAGGAAAAGGAGCGTTTCGATTAGAGCAAACAGCACCACCAGCATATCTTGCTGTGCGCTCATAGCCACCGCAGGCTTGAACATCACAATGAACGGATGCACCATCAAAACCGCTGCGGCTGACGACGCCAGGGCCATCCCGCTCAAAAAACCGGCAACTCCTACGCCGAGGGGAACCCACATATTTTCAAAGCGCGAGGAAATCAGCACCATAAAGGACAGCACCGGCATGGATGTGATGAACGAATAGGCCGTAAAGCGGAGCAGGGTTCCCATTTCAAATGCCCCCTGCGGCAGATTGCTCATTCCGATTTTCATGAGCGCCAGATTTTCCAGAGCTACCGCCACAAAGAGCATGACGGTCAAGATCAGGAATTTGCAGAGATACATCCCCGGTACGCTCATGGGGAGCATATACATTTTTTTGATTGCGCTGCCCTTAAACTCCATGTTGTAGACCATGCAGGCCGCAACGACGATGCCAAACAGGTTCAGGATCATAATCATGCCGTAAAGCTGGGTCAGTAGTACGTCCATCGGGGCCAGCGGAAGATTGAGCAGCGTATCTTTTCGGACAAGGAAGTTGACAAAGGCATAGGCTGCGCCTAAAATACCGACAGCCAGTAGCACCGGGATCACCCCTGTCCGCTTCTCTTTCCGAAATTCGATCACAAGTGCCCTCATAGCTTTGCCCTCTGCTTTCTGGCGGCGTTGTCCTGCTCTACGATGGAGAGGAACACATCTTCCAGATTATCGGCGGACATTCCGGCCTGCCGTGCGCTGTGCCGCAGATCGTCCAAGCTGCCCTCGAACAACAGCCGTCCATGATTGAGGATGCCGATGTCATCCGCCATCAGTTCAATTTCCGACAGCATATGGGAGGAAATGAGGATGGTGCAATCGTACAGATTGGGCAGGGACTTCACCAAATTGCGTATCTCGTGGATGCCGGAGGGGTCGAGGCCATTGGTCGGTTCGTCCAGGATGAGGATAGGTGGACGGCCCAGCAGCGCCCCGGCGAGGCCAAGCCGCTGTTTCATGCCAAGGGAATACTTCTTTGCGAGGCGGTCTCCAAACTCGTACAGTCCCACCAGCTCCAAGGCGTCCTCCACGGTGTTCTTCCGCAGACCCAAAATCCGGCGTATCACATCCAGGTTTTCCCGGCCCGTCAGGTTGGCGTAGAACGAGGGGGCCTCAATGAAAGAGCCGATCTCCCGCAGGATTTTCAGCCGGTCATTGGGAAACTGTTTCCCGTCAATGGTGAAGCTGCCCTTTGTGGGGGCAGTCAGCCCCAAGAGCATTTTCATGGTGGTGGATTTGCCCGCTCCATTGGGGCCAAGGAAGCCGTAAATACTGCCCCTGCGGACGTGAATAGACACATTGTTGACGGAGGTAAAATTTTTGTATTTCTTCGTCAACTGCTCTGTGGTGATGATGTAGTCCATAGGCACATCTCCTTTCTGCCCCTATGGTACAGCATCAACCTGACTTCTACATTCTCCCGTCCTTACTTTTACCTTACTTTTTTGCACCGGCATTTATAAAGCGGTTAAACTGTGTTATAATCAAGCTGACAATGGAGGGACTCGAAAATGATTGAAACAGAGAGCCTTATCTTAGATAAAGCAAAGTTTCCGGATTGGGAAGAAATGTACCATAATGTTTGGTCACAGCCAGAAAGCGCAAGGTATATGGACTGGAATATTACCACAAGTGAAGAAGCCGCTAAAATAAGAATCGCAAAAACCATCACCTTTCAGAAAAGCCATGACACTTATTTGGTTTATGAAAAATTAAGCGGTAAAGCAATTGGGTTTGCTGGTATAGAGAAAATTGAACCTTACATATATCAAGAAGCCGGAATATGTTTGGGGCCAAATTATGTTGGAAAAGGATTTGGCAAGCAGATTCTTCAAGGTCTGCTTCAATATTGCAAGAAACAATTTGACGCAAAAGTCTTTATCTATTCAGCAAGAGATGAAAACACAGCTTCCAACCGATTAGCAAGATCGTTGGGTTTTTCGATTATTTCTTCAACTGCTAAAATAGACGATAAAAGCGGGCATCCCTACAATCTCTTACGATATAGCCTAAACCTGTGATTCCATCTCGTCAGGAGGCATCACGATGGACAATTCATTTTTACACAGCAAAAAACTCCTGCTGGTCGATGACGAGCCGGAACTTTTGAAAATGGTATCGGCTATTTTAGCGGACGAGGGCTTTTTGCGCCTTGTGACCACCGCCAATATGAAAGAGGGAATTGCTGTCGCTAAAGCGGAAAAGCCTGATTTGGCGATTTTGGACGTCATGCTCCCGGACGGCGACGGCTTTTCGCTGATGGAGCAGATACGCACATGGACGGATATTCCCGTGATTTTTCTGACAGCCCGTGACGAGGCGGCGGACAAGCTGGCAGGACTTGGACTTGGAGCAGACGACTATATCGCAAAGCCTTTTCTGCCCCAGGAATTTCTGTTGCGGGTCTATGCTGTTCTGCGCCGGTGCTACAAAGAGGACGCAGCCGTTTTGAAGCTGGATAGCTGTACGGTGGATTTCAGCCGGGCAGAAGTGGACAAGAGCGGTCAGATACTCCCTTTGACAGCGATGGAACATAAGCTACTGGAAACCCTTGCGAGAAATGAGGGCCGCATTGTGACAGTGGACATACTCTGCGAGGCTCTATGGGGCGACAATCCTTTCGGCTATGAAAACAGCTTGAACGCCCATGTGCGGCGCGTTCGGGAGAAGATTGAGGCAGACCCGTCAAAGCCGGTTTCCCTGCTGACGGTCAAGGGGCTGGGCTATAAGCTGCTGGCGAGGAAATAGCAGATGAAAGCATTTGGAAAATATATCTCAAAATATCTTCTCTCCTTTTTTGCCTTTGCGCTGGTTCTCCTGTTCGTCAACATTCTGGCGTTTGCTTTGACGTTCAGCGGCATCGTGTCCAAAGAATACGGTTCAGCGTCCCCAGCGAATATGTTAGAGGCCGTGGCCGCTGATTTGGCGGCATCCGGCATATCAGAAGAAAGGTCGCAGGAGTTAGAGCGCAATCATATTTGGGCTATGCTGCTTAATGAAGATGGGAAATGTGATTGGGCGCTATTTTTGCCGGAGGAAATACCAACGCAGTACACGATTCAGGATGTGGCCGTGTTCTCAAAAGGCTACCTGCAAGACTATCCCGTTTTTGTGCGGAACATGGAAGATGGTCTGTTGGTGCTGGGCTACCCGAAAGACAGTTTTATGAAATTGACAGGAAACTATTTTCCTGTGCGGGCAATCAGGCTTTTTCCGCTGTTCGTGACTGGCATCTTGGCGATAGACATATTGCTTTTATTCTTGGTCTACTACTTCTCTAAGCGGAAAATCTCTAAAAATACAGAGCCGATTATGGCCTCTATCAAAACACTTTCCACCGGCAAGCCTGTTGCGCTATCTATCCAGGGTGAACTATCAGAGATTGCAAATAGTGTCAATCAAGCGTCCCAGGTATTGAGCAGACAGAACCAGGCCTGCGCCAACTGGATCAGCGGCGTTTCCCATGATATACGCACCCCGCTTTCGATGATTATGGGGTATGCCGGACGAATTGCCTGCGATAATACGGCCAATGGGAATATTCAGCAGGAGGCAGAGATTATTCGGGCACAGAGCGCGAAAATCAAAGACTTGGTGCAGGACTTGAATTTGGTGTCGCAGTTAGAATATGAAATGCAGCCGCTCCACAAGGAGCCCGTGCGCCTGTCTAAACTGTTGCGCTCCTATGCGGCTGATTTGTTGAACACTGGCATTGGCCCGAAATATTCTGTTGAGGTAGAGATTTCTTCGGATGCTGAAACCGTAGTCATGGAGTGCGATGCCAGACTGATCTCACGGGCAATTAACAATCTGGTACAGAACAGCATCAACCATAATCCACAAGGCTGTACCATCAGCCTGTTCCTTGCCTGTTCGGACACGGCCATTTCTCTCACCGTTGTCGACAATGGCGTGGGTCTGTCCGCCGAAAAGCTGCGGGAGCTGGGAGAAAAACCGCACTACATGGAGAGTACCGACGAACGGCTGGACTTACGTCATGGGCTGGGGCTATTGCTGGTAAGGCAGATCGTGGAAGCACACAGCGGGGCAATGAAAATGGAAAGTGCGCCACAGAGTGGATATAAGGCGGTTTTAACATTTCAGAAAGCAATTTCGTGAAATGATACTTCTTATGAAAAAATTATAGATGCCTGCCTTTGATAGAAATTCCCACATTTCCCATGTCCCCATTAACGCAAGGGGCAGAGAAGCGATGACGAGGGGAACACGAACAGAGCAAGCATAGGGAGTGTGGCTACACTCCCGAAAAACGGCCTAATCCGGCCCCAGCCAGGCCGTGTCCGTTTTGCTTGTTGGGATAGTCCCAAACCCTTATACAGAACAGAGGCAATATCCGCAAGG
Source organism: Pseudoflavonifractor sp. 60 (assembly GCF_009911645.1). Lineage (GTDB taxonomy): Bacteria > Bacillota > Clostridia > Oscillospirales > Oscillospiraceae > Lawsonibacter. The sequence continues at coordinate 2,547 of NZ_QWKI01000206.1, read as the reverse complement.
GCATGGCAGCCACGGCAATATATCCTGTCAAACTGATTGCTGAAAAATCTGCTCCAAAGCACAGAAATAAGAGAATGGCAGAAGTCAGGGGTTAGGCGTAGAAAAAGTAGCTCCCGGAGGTATTGAAAACACAGACTTTTTTCGTGGGTATCGGAAAGGGGCAAGGTGTTTATATCTGTTCCTCCGAAAATGGGGGTAACTCTTTCTACATAGTCCCTCTATCCGATACGTAGGCTGACAGCCCTAAATCAGCCCGCCAGCCTACGCATTTAGGGCCTATCCAGCGGCCTGTTTTCAGGACGTTCAAGAGGCGGTCGCACAGGGGGTAATACGATTTGACCCGCACCCTCAAAAATGGGTTTCTAACTGCGTAGAAATGGGCAAGAAACCTCTGCTGCCAAGATAGGGCTGATGTGTAACGCTTTAGAGGCAAAACGGCCCTGATATTTCAAGGCTTTCCGGCTGTGGTCGATAGGGGGGCAGTACGATTTGACCTGCACCCGCCAAAACGGGCTTCTAACGGCGTACAGAAGGACACAAAAAGCCAGGGCGGGAGGCCGACACCCCGGCGCTCCTGTCCTGGCTTCTGATGGACTGTAAACTGTGCTGTTACACAAGAGGGCCTGCGGCCCTCTTGTGACACCCGCAGAAACCGTACACCCGCTTCGCGTCTGTACGGTTTCTGCGGGTCAGATAATGTTCACGATACCCCTGCTACGATTTGACCTCTCTGCTTTTCGCTTCCGTTCCATTCCCTTCCGGCGGCTTTGCCGCTTGTCCTCCAAGGGAGGGGAAAGGATAGGAAAGGAATGGGTAATTGATAAGTCTTTACTTGATTTTTCTTTATTTACTTATATCTTTTATTTTATTGCGTCGGATTTACCTACATAGGATTTTCCAACATCGGTTTTCCCGACGCAGGTTATTCCAACGTCGGTAAAGCTGACGGCGCTTGCGGCTGTTCGTAGATGGTGTACTCCGCTCCCCGCAGCCGCCCCCGGTTGTCCCGTTCCCTCGTCCGCACGATATACCCGGCCTGCTCCAGCTCGTGGACGGCCTGACGGATGGCGTCGATCTACTCCCGGTTGATGTACGCCAGCCCTTGCAGGGTGTAGTCCCATTCTTCCTGCAGTGAGAGGATTTGTGACAGCAGACCCTTGGCTTTCAGGGACAGGGATTTGTCCCGCAGGTGGTGGTTGGACATGACGGTGTAATTTGTATTTTTCTTGACATGAAATATTGCCATTTCCGCTCCTTTCAGCGTGTAAAGCGACGTCTCCGGCCAGATTGGGGCAGGAAACGCCGCTTTTTGTTTCGTACATACCATGCTTGCCCGCCGTCCATACCCATTGATTTTCTTGTGTTTTGAGAAGTATCGTTATCTAACGCCGTCTTTCACAAGGCCGGCTTTCATGGAGATCATGGAATTGGCGGAACAAGGCCTTGTGGCAAATTTGGTGGTCAAAGACCACTCCCGGCTGGGCCGCAACCGCCTTGTGGTGGGGCAACTACTGGAAGAAGATTTTGTCCGGCTGAATATCCGCTATATCGCCATCATGGACAACATTGACACCGCCAACGGGGTCAGCGACATCGTTCCCATGCAGGATTTATTCAATGAATGGCACGCAAAAAATACGAGCGACAAGGTACGCCGTGTTATGCAGAGCCGTGGTAACGCCGGGATACCGCTGACCACCAGCGCCCCCTACGGTTACAAGAAAGCCTCGGAGGACAAGAACAAGTGGATCGTAGACGAGTCGGCGGCAGAGGTTGTGCGGCAAATCTTCCGGTTATCGATCAGCGGCCTGGGGCCTACTCAAATCGCCAAGAAACTGCGCTCTGAGGGCGTGATGACCCCCAGCGAGTATTTTCAATGCGTGGGTATCAATTGTCCCACAAAGCCTCCCGCCTACCCTTGTAATTGGAGTTCCGGCACAGTAGCGGGCATTTTGGATAGACAGGAGTATGTAGGTGATACTGTCAATTTCCGTACCTGCCGCCAGTCTTTCAAGCAAAAAAAGCAGTTGGACAGGCCGCAGGAGGATTGGAAAGTGTTTCCTGATACCCACCCCGCTATCATCGACCGGGAAACTTTCGCCCTTGTCCAAAACCTCCGCCAGCACCGCCGCAGACCAGACCGTACCGGCATCGTAAGTATGTTCTCTGGGCTTCTCTATTGTGCTGATTGCGGTGAAAAACTGTATTATGCAAGCAGCAAGAGCAGTAAGCAGCCACAAGCCTATTTCTTCTGTTCCAGCTACCGCAAAAATTCCAACGTATGCTCCGCTCACTATATCAGGGAGAGTGTTGTGGGGCAGTTGGTGTTGGAGGGCCTGCAAAGGCTGTTGTGGTACATCCAGGTCTATGAAAAACGATTTGCCCAGGAGCAGATGGAGCGGTTTGGTCTGCAAGAGAAGAAAGCGTTGGAGGAGAAGCGGCGGGAGCTGGACAAGTCCAAACAGCGGGTATTGGAGATCGACCAGCTTATTCAGAAAAGCTATGAGGACATGACCAAGGGCCTGCTGTCCGAGGAACGTTTCGCCG
>NZ_QWKI01000205.1 GCF_009911645.1 Pseudoflavonifractor sp. 60 | reverse complement strand
AAGTTCATCCAGCGGGCCAGACAGGTGACCCGGCTGACGGAGCTGACGCCTGAAATCGTCCACGAGTTCATTGACAAAATCGTGGTATCCGAGCCGGAGAAGATAGACGGCAAGCGGCATCAGCGGGTGGACATCTACTACAGCACCATCGGTCTTTGGACAGCGCCGGAGCCGGAAACGCTGGAACGGGAATATATGGCCTACTATCAGGCCATGCAGAAACGCAAGAAAAGGACGGCATAGCCGTCCCACATAGAGAAATTTCTTTACAGGTAGCCCGAAGGGTGGCACTTCTTTACGAAGTGCCACCCTTTCGGGCGGTTTTTTCCTGCTCCCGATTAAAATTGTAAAGAACGACACTTGACACTTCCCCTCCTGTCCCCTTATAATTGAAAATGGAAAAATTTCGGATTGCTGAATCGAGAGCAAAACGCGGCTTGCCGCAGAAGGGATATATGCCAATGGATATTTTGGAGTTTTTTGGCCTGTTCGGCGGACTGGCGCTGTTCCTCCATGGAATGCAGATGATGAGCTCCGGTCTGGAGGCCGCAGCCGGTAACCGGATGAAGGCGGTTCTGGAAAAGCTCACCGCCAACCGCTTTATGGGCATTCTGCTGGGCGCGCTGATTACCACCGCCGTCCAGTCCTCTTCCGCCACCACCGTTATGGTGGTCGGATTTGTCAACGCGGGGATTATGAACCTGAACCAGGCGGTCTGGCTGATCTTCGGCGCCAACGTGGGCAAGACCACCACCGGTCTGCTCATCGCCCTGGACGTGGGCGCGCTGGCCCCTATCGTCGCCTTTGTGGGCGTATTTATGATGGTTTTCCTGAAAAAGCCCAGCCTTCAACACATTGGACAGCTGCTGGCCGGCTTGGGCATTTTGTTCATCGGTATGGACATGATGAGCGCCTCTATGGAGCCTCTGCGGGAGGTGCCCGCCTTCGTCAACATGATGGCCACCCTGTCCAACCCCATTCTGGGCATTGCCTTCGGCGCTATTTTCACTGCGCTGATCCAGTCCTCCGCTGCCTCGGTGGGCATTTTGCAGACTCTGGCCGCCGCCGGTGTGGTGGAGTTCTCCGGGGCCGTCTACGTCCTGTTTGGCCAGAATATCGGCACCTGCATCACCGCTGTAATGGCCTCCTTCGGCACCAGCCGGGACGCCAAGCGGGCCACCTGTGTCCACCTGCTGTTTAACGTCATTGGCACTGTGATTTTCACTGTGGTGGTCATGGTCACCCCCCTGGTATCCATCATCGAGTCCACGGTCCCCGGCCCCATGACTCAGATCGCCGTGATGCACGTCTTCTTCAACCTGGCTACCACCATCCTGCTGATCCCCTTTGGCAATATGCTGGCCAAGCTGGCTACCCGCATCCTCCCCGATCTGCCCGAGACCGAAAAGCCAACAGGAATGCGCCTGGCCTATCTGACCCCCCTCACCTCCGGCGGCAAGGACGGCGGTCTGGGCGTGTCCGCCATTGTGGTGGACCAGCTGCGCAATGAGCTGCACCGGATGCTGGAAATGGCCCGCCAAAATGTGGACGCCAGCTTTAAGGCGGTGATGGACCGGGACACAACCCCCCTGGAGCGGGTGGAGCAGCGGGAGCAGTACATAGATTTTCTGAATAAGGAAATTTCCCGCTATATCTCCCACCTGATTGCCATCGAGACCAATGAGCGGGGCTCCAAAATCGTCAGCTGCCTGTTCTCCATCTCCGGCAATATTGAACGCATCGGCGACCATGCCGACAACCTGTCCGGCTACACCAGAATGCTGGTGGAACAGGATATCTCCTTCTCTGAATACGCCTTGGCAGAGATCGGACAAATGCGGAGCGTATCCCTGCGGGCGGTGTCCGCACTGCTGTCCAGCGACGCCGGCAGCCCCGACTGGCTTACTCACGTGGCCCAGATGGAACAGAAAATCGACGATATGACCGCCGACTTCCAGCGGGACCAGCTTGTACGCATGAGAAACGGTATCTGCTCCGACGAGGCCTGTATCCTGTACTCAGAGCTCCTGACCGACTTCGAGCGCATCGGCGACCACGTCCTCAACATCGCCCAGGAGCTGACGAAAGCCAAAACCGCGCTGTAATTTATCCACAAAATCCAGAAAAAACCTTGATTTTTCTGCTCAGTTCTGGTATCCTAAAAAGCGTTCCGCCGGCATCCCGCAGGCGGAACCCATATGCAGCGGTATCGAAGTGGTCATAACGGGGCTGACTCGAAATCAGTTTGGGAGCAATCCCACGTGGGTTCGAATCCCACCCGCTGCGCCAACCTGTGTCGCCAAAAAAGATGCAGGCAAAAAACACCACATAAAAATGTGGTGTTTTTCATTTTCTGAACAGAAATCTCCAAAAAGGCGAGTGAAAAGTTGATACTCGAAATTATTGGAAGCGTTATTTTGAAATAACGTGAGAAAGATGCAAAACGGCCCTGAATTGGCCGATTCTGGAGCCGAAGTGTTTCGAACTCTCAAGCGATACCTTAAACCTCCAAAGACAAAGAAAATCAACCGCTCTTGGCCTGTCGGAAGTAATCCGATGGGCCGGGAGCGGCTTTTTTGTTTTCTATTCCAATTTTAAGGAGAATAATCAAGATGTCTTACCGGAAAGTCTATTTTCGCATTCAAACTTGAGAACTACGTCTCTGGCTGGTTGAGCGATGCCGACAGATCTGCCTTTAAGGAGGAAAGTCGCGCCTGTTCCAAGAGCTGAGCTGGTCACTCGAACCTGGCGGCAATGGAGTCTGCGACACAGTTACCAAGGATCGCCAGGACTTCTATTTGCATCCCACCAGTTTCAGCGGCGTGATGAACGAGGCCAACATCCAGTCCCTGCAGGAGCAGCTGTCAAAAGCGCAAACCTTTCAATGTTACGCATACGACTGTCACGAGGAATATCAGGACCTGAGCGACGAAGCATACCCTACGGCCCTGGAGGCCAAACGGGGGGAGATCACAGACTGGATCCTGGAGCAGTGCAGGACGAAACGCAGTAACCTCTATATTACAGCGCCTGTCGCTGTCCGAGTTGCGGAGTAGTTTGAAATCTGCCGCCTGTGCGACAGGGACAGGCGCAATAAAATCGGACATCAATTCGCAGCCGAGCTGATCGACCAGCTGCTCCAGAAGGGCTGGCTGGTTTCCGCTCAGACATCCCACGGGAAAGGTATCCGAACTGCTTACTGCCAAGGATCGAGGTATTCGTCAGCCTGTAACGCAGGTGGATGGACAGATCACAATAGGATGCGAGGAAAACCAGTCCAATCCCTCTGGAAAAGCTCCAAAAAGAGAAAACCGTCCGCCCCCAGTCTGTAGGAGACGATTCTGCGGACCGGGGGCAGTTTTTCCTCCAACCGTTCTCATTGGTGGTTATGCTTTATTTTCTTCGCAATCGTTGGTGGTTGTGGTAATAGCTTTCGTTTGGCTTTCCAACTATACTTGCTTCACTATCAAGAAAGGGGACAGCAGCATGGAACAGCGAAAAAACTTGTGCGCTCAGGTACCCATCAGCCTTCACAACCGGGTAACAGAGGCTAGGGAGCAGTTGGGCCAGACCACTGCGGAGTACATCACCAACCTTCTCACCGAATACTACGAAATGAAAGAAAATGGAGGTAACACAGCTATGGCGAATGGCAAGAATCGGACCCTGGCCTTCCAGATTGACGAGGACCTGTTCCAGCGAATCAAGGCGCACCTGGAGCGCGAGAGCGCCCGGCTGGGCCGGAAGGTCACCCAGCGGGAGTTCGTCCTGAATGTGATCATCGGGGCCTTAAACATGGCCGAGCCAATGGACGTGGACGAGAGCGGTACCGCCCCCTGTGAGGCTCCGGCGGGCCAGGAGGACCCCCAGCCCATGGAG
>NZ_QWKI01000204.1 GCF_009911645.1 Pseudoflavonifractor sp. 60 | reverse complement strand
ATGGAAAGAAGGCGAGGATGTTCAATCTGCGGATTCCAACGATACCAGATATTCTTTGACCCTGCCGTAGTAGATGCACAAGAATTTGTTGGCCCCCGCTGTCATGTAGACCAGGTAGGGCTTGCCCTCAGCGCGTTTCTTGTCCATGAACTGGTAGGCCGGGTCATCCTGGGGTGATGTGGTATAAAAAAAGTTGACACCTTTTCCTCAAGGGAGTAGAAAAAAGAGAAGAAGAAGGAGGCGGAAAAGG
>NZ_QWKI01000203.1 GCF_009911645.1 Pseudoflavonifractor sp. 60 | reverse complement strand
GTGACTACATTTTACACGAAGTTTCCCTTGTTGTCCTCCCTTTTTTCTTGTGTTGCACTTCATATGATAATCTTTCCGGGCCCCTTTTGAAAGGGGCTCCGCGAAGCGGTGGGGATTGTCTGGCAGGCACTGTATCTACAGAAAATCTTGGGTAGGAGATAGTTTTGCCAGTGACAATCCCCTGGCCCCCTTTGCCTAAAGATAATTTACAAATCAAAGTACTTCATGCCAAGTCCTTCCCTTTTCCCCTAAGCTGTGATATACTGTCTCTCCACAGATATTCTATATCGATTCTGCTGATTGCGATAAATGGAGGGAACTATCTTGGCTCAATCCCACAAAAGCGAGGAGGCGCTCACCAGTGCCCCCATTGGTCCCCTGATGGTCAAGCTGGCCCTGCCTGCGGTGGCAGCCCAACTCATCAATATGCTTTACAACATTGTGGACCGCATCTACATCGGCCACATCCCCCAGGTGGGCCGCACCGCCCTTACCGGCCTGGGGGTCACCTTCCCCATTCTCATGCTCATCTCCGCCTTTACCGCCTTTGCGGGGATGGGAGGCGCTCCCCTGGCCTCCATCCGTCTGGGGGCCGGCGACCGGGAGGAGGCGGAAAAGATTTTGGGCAACTCCACCGCCCTGCTGCTGATCCTGGCCGCCCTGCTCACCACTGTTTTCTCTATCATCAAGGAGCCGGTGCTGATGGCCTTTGGCGCCTCGGAGGACACCATCGGCTATGCGCTGGACTACATCTCCATCTACCTGATGGGCACCGTCTTCGTTCAGCTGGCCCTGGGGCTCAACGCCTATATCACCGCTCAGGGCCAGGCGCTGGCGGCCATGTGCTCCGTGCTCATCGGGGCAATACTGAATATCCTGCTGGACCCCCTGTTCATCTTTGTCTTCCGCATGGGGGTACGGGGGGCGGCGCTGGCCACCATTATTTCCCAGGGGGTCAGCGCCTGCTGGGTGGTGGGCTTCCTGTGCTCCCGCCGCTCCAGCCTGCGCATCCGGACCAAAAATCTCCGCCTGGAGCTGCCGGTGGTGGGCCGGATCGCCGCTCTGGGGATCGCACCCTTCATCATGCAGTCCACCGAGAGTCTGGTGACCGTTGTCCTCAACTCCGGCCTGCAATTCTACGGCGGAGACCTGTACGTGGCCACCGTCACCGTTATGCAGAGCGTTATGCAGATGGTGGTCATGCCCGTCCAGGGGATCACCCAGGGAGTGCAGCCCATTATGAGCTACAACTTCGGGGCCAAAAACTACGCCCGCGTGCGGGAGACCTTTCGGCTTCTTCTGCGCACCACCCTGACAGTGACCATCAGCGCCTTTCTTTTGGTGTTCCTCTTCCCCAAACCGCTGGCCCTCATTTTCAATGGCGACCTGGAGCTGGTGGAGCTGACTGGACAGGTAATGCCCATCTTTTTCGGCGGCATCTGGGCCTTTGGCGCACAGATGGCCTGCCAATCCGCCTTTATGGCCATGGGGCAGGCGAAAACCAGCCTGTTTCTGGCTCTGCTGCGGAAGGTGATCCTGCTGGTCCCCCTGGCTATCCTCCTGCCCTGGATCACCGGCAGCGTCATGGGCATCTATGCAGCCGAGCCGGTGGCCGATATCCTGGCCTCCGCCACAACTCTGACCCTCTTCCTCCACAAGAGGAAAACCCTTCTGCCCGCCCAAAATCGGGAAAAATAATATTGACAGCTTCCGTTTCTCTGTAGTAAGATGAAAATAGAGGGCAAAAGACCGCCCAACTTTTCTGCGCAAGGAGAATGTGCAATGAAGAAAAAAATGTTAGCGGCCCTTCTTCTGGCTGCGGTGTGCGCCGGCTGTCTGGTGTGGGCCAATGTGCCCAAAACCGCCCTGTTGGAAAATGATATCCCCATGGGCGGGGACCCCAACAGCTCCTCGACTATCGAGATCGACGACAATGATATCCCTCTGGCCGAGGTCCCCAAGGGCGACAGCGAGGAGGACCCCTTTTCCCAGTTCACCGAGGATGAGCTGACAATTCTGAACGAGGTGCTGGACCTGGTCAACTCCGCCCGGGAGGAGGCCGGCCTGGACCCCCTGGAGCTGGACCCGACCCTGTGCGGCGCGGCTCAGGTACGGGCGGAGGAGTGTGTGGGCTCCTTCAGCCACACCCGCCCCAACGGCGACCGGTATAAGACCGCCATTACCGAGGCCGGCCTCTCCGCCAACTACACCGGCGAGAACATCGCTACTGGCCACACCAGCGCCAAACAGGTGGTGGACGCTTGGATGAAGTCTGAGGGCCACCGGGCCAACATCCTTAACGAGCACTATACCAAGCTGGGCGTGGGCTTCGAGGCCAACACCGGCAACCGCTACCGCGGCTACGCGTGGGCGCAGCTGTTTATGAGCGACCCCAAGTAAAATCCACGCGCCCTCCCCAGACACGGGGAGGGCGCGATTTTTTTATTCCGAGGGGCGGTCCCCCTCTTCCCCTAAAATCTCATGGCAGAAGTCCCGGGCCTCCAGCAGAGCGGCGTAGGAATTTTTATCAATTAGCTGGCTGGTCCCCGCCTCATACTCCGCGATCGACCGGTTCACATCCACCAGACGGCGGCGTTCCCCCACCGGCTGGCTGTCCCGATGGAGCATATAGTAGGGGGTATAGCGCACATCGGTGAGGCTGGTATTGCCCTCTGTGTCCTTGGTCAGCTCCAGGTCCAGAATCACGGTGGTCTTGGTGGCCAGGTCCTTCCAGTGGCTGTCAAAGTGCTGATTGGAGATGAAGTTGCCCAGGGAGTAGATGACAAAGCCCCGGTGCGCCTGGCCGTCCTCCCCCACGGTGTCGATGGTCCGATAGGGCTGGAGGACGTGGGGGTGTCCCCCTAAAACCAGGTCCGCCCCCTGCTCCACCAGAAACTCGGACACCTTCTCCTGGTGGCTGTTCTCCTTGGTCTGGTACTCGACTCCCCAGTGGGTTATAACGGCGATCAGGTCGGGTTCCAGCGCCCGGGCGGCGGCCATATCGGCGGCCAGCAGGTCGTAGTCCGGATTAGAGAGGGAGGTGTAGTAGTCCGTATTGAAAATGTTGGCGGCATACCGCACCTCCTCCTTCAGCCGGTGGCCGTTGAGACCGTAGGTGTAGGCCAGGAAGGCCACCGAGATACCCCCCACGTCGGCCACATAGATGCCGCTGTTTTCGTCCCTCTCCTCCTGGGTCCGGTAGGTCCCCACATGGGCCAGCCCCGCCTCGTCCAGCACATCCAGGGTGCGGAACAGGGCGCCCGTCCCCTTGTCCAGGGTGTGGTTGTTGGTGGTACACACCAGGTCGAAGCCCGCCTTCTTTATGTCGTGGGCCAGGGCGTCGGGGGCGTTGAACCGGGGGTAGCCCGAGTACTCTGGGCCGCCGGCCAGGGGGGTCTCCAGATTGGCCAAGGCGTAATCAGCCAGAGCCAGCTGGGGGATTGCCCCCTCCAGCACGTGGCTATAGTTATAACTGTCCGTCTGGGCCACATAGCAGTCCTTGGTGAGGGGCAGGTGACTCATCACGTCCCCTGCGGCCATCAGGTGGGCCACAATGGGTTCGGGTTCAGGCTCCGCCGCCGGGACCTCCTCCTGCCGGGACTGGGCGGAGGGCTGCGGGGCCGGCTCCGAGATCTCTCCCTGCCCCGCCGGCGCGCAGCCCGCCAGCAGGACCAGGCTCAGCGCCAGTGCAAGAAATCTTCTCATCCCTCCCCCTCCATTCTGGCGTAAAGTATCTCCATCACATCGGAGCACAGGGCATACATCCCCCGCTCGTTCACATTTCGCCGGGCCCCGGTGGAAATAACCACAATGCCGTTGCCCGTGTCCGGGTTGTAGGTCATCAGGGAGTACACCCCGTAGGCGCTGCCAGTGTGGTAGTAGAGCATATCCTGTCCCAGCACGTCCTCCTGGCGGCGGAGAATCAGACACTGCTCAAAGGGGCAGTAGTCGGCCAGGTCCACGGTAAACCGGGGGGTTTCCATGTCGGCCACCGACTCCTCAGACAGCAGGCGGACCTCCTGAAACTCGCCCTCCAGAGGCTGGGCAATCACCATCTGGACTCCGTTCTCCACGTCCTCCACCGCTGTGTAGGTGTAGACCGGCGCTTGATAGACCCCGTCGTTAATCAAGACGGACATCAGCTTGGCCATATCCACCGCGCTGACCGTGAAGCCGCCGGGAAAAAAGGAGGCGCTGTCCCCAATTTTCGTGGGGACCTTCCGTCCGGTGTGCTCCTTTGCGGAACGGCCAACGCTGCCGCCGCTGTAGAGAGTGGCCACCTCCTTCTCCTCCAACCGGCCGCCAAAGAAGGAGGCCCTGGCGTCCATCGGCTCCAGAAAATGCTCCTGGAGGTAGTCGTCCAGCAGGCCGCCGTAGGCCAGTTCCAGAGTCGTACCCAGCACGCACATACCGAAGTTGCTGTAGGCCCAGTAGCCCCCGCTGCCCGGCTCCATGCTCCGCCAGGAGGACCTGCTCTGAAGCAGCCCCTTCAGCCGGGACAGGCCCCGGGTCGTATCCAGATTTTTGATGGAGGAGGTGTGGGTCATCAGCGTTCGGGCGGTGGGCTGGCCCTTACTGTAGGGATTGCGGACCCCTGTGCCCCAGTAGTCGCTGAGAGGGGCGTCCAAGTCCACGATCTCCTCCTCTACCATTGCCATAGCACACATGGCTACCACTACCTTGCTGATGGAGGCGATGCGCACCTTGGTGTCAGGGGTCATCTCCCGCTCGTTCTTCACGGCCCAGCCCCAGGCCCCCGACTGGCTCAGCTGGCCCCGCTCCACCGTGGCCACCGACACGGCGGCGGCGGAGTAGTTCTCCATAACCCTGGCCAGGGCGCCGTCCACGTCCGCCTAGGTCAGCACAGGCCCGGGCTCCAGCTCTGGCTCCGGCTCCGTTGGGACAGCCATTGCCTCAATGCTCTGCATTGAGGCACCGCTGATATCAGCGGTGGATTTTTCCGCTTCCGCAGAACCTCCGCCGTGTACAGCGGGAGTGCAGGCGGTAAGCAGCAGCATCAGCGCAGTGAACAGCGCCAGCCTTCGGTACATATGAAACACTTCCTCCGTCAGAACTTGCCGTTTCTTGTCAAATTAGTTCTATTATAGAGTGTCCCACCGAAATTGTAAAGAAATACTCTGTCGATTTTTCATTTCCCCTTCTGCTCATTACAAAACCCCCCTATGCGGCCCTGTTATACCGCATAAGGGGGCTCTTATGTTATGTGAACGGGGCCGCCCCTGCCGGTCAGTCCTCACGACAGACGATCTCCGCCTTTTTGTAGGCCTTCCAGTCCAGATGCTGGCCGCAGAAGCCGCAGTAATTCTGATACTCCCTGTCCATGGTCACGCTGCACTGGGGACACACTGGGTATACCCCGTCCGGGCGGAACAGGCGGGCCTGGGTCACCAGCATGGGAACACGGAAGGACAGCTCCTGCGCAGACGCTTTTTTCATTCCTCTTCCTCCCATAGCTGGACCAGCTCCAGAAACAGCTCCGCGAACTTCACCCGCTTGGGCTGAGTCAGGCTGGAAACCTCCTCAATGGTGTCCAACATCAACAAGAGTGTTTGATACTGTTCCGGCTCCGCCGTCCCCGACACCAGGGCGACAGGGTCCACGTCCATCTTTTTCGCCAGCCGCTCGATCATCTTCACCGTGGGATTGCCCCGCGCTTTCAGATAGTCCTGCAAGGTGGAGGGGGAGATCTCCAGCTTCTCGGAGAATCGCTCCACCGAGTCCTTTTCTCGCTCCTTTTTGGCCTGCATCATTTCGGCCATATTTTCCAACATTCCCATATCGACACTCCTTTCTGACAAAATTATACAAAATAAGCGCTCTATAGGGAATGATGAAATAATGGAAAAGCATACCGATTTATCCACATATTCCCGCCCGTCCACAAAAAAGGCGCTCACCGCTTCATTGCAGTGAGCGCCTTGGGTCAGTTCTGGGTCCCGGCGTCGGGGAGTGCGTCTTCCCCTCTGCCCCGGTTTGGCCGTTCGCTCCGGAAGTCTCCTCCCTCCGGGGGCGCTTCAGGCCTCTCCCCCTGGGGTTTGCCGCCCTGAGGCATATCGCCCTGAGCGGGGAACTCTCCCCAGTCTCCGCGGGGGCCGCCTCCCGGCCGTCCGCCCATCATCCCCTGGCTTCCATAGGATGTGACATAGTCGGACAGGGTCAGCTGGGTCAGCTCCGTGCCGCCGGAGTAGGACCCGCCGGAGCAGAGACCGTCTTCAGCCGTGCCGCTGTAGTCTCCCCCATAGGAGACGGTGTAGACGCCGCCCTCCACCAGATCCGGAGAGGAGAACACGATGCTGTTGGCGTCGATGGGCAGCTGGAAGACGAACTCCCCTTGTTCGCCAGACAGGCAGACAAAGCTGTCCGCCGGGAGGATGCTGTCAAGGCCCAGGGAGATGGTGTACTGGCTGGCCTGGCTGGGGTTCTGTGCCATATTCCGGCTGCCCACCGCCAGGAGCGTGCCCCCCGACAGGGTGAAGGAGCCGTCGCAGTCCAGGGCGCTGTCCCCCTGGCCGGTGCTGGACACCGCAACGGTGCCGCCGGAAATGGTGAGAGATCCGTTGGAGTCCAGGCCGTCCCCTCCCGCCTGAATGGTCAGATATCCTCCGGAGATATCCAGCCAATTGTCAGAGCTTCCGCCGCCGAAGGGATTGCCCCGGTCAAAGCCGCCGAAGCCGCTGCCGTCTGCGCCCCCCGCCGCGTTTACGCCGTCGTCCGAGGAGAGGATGCTTATGTTCCCACCGGTGATGGAGACGGTGGTCCCCTCCAGCCCCTCGTAGGAGGTGAGGATCTCAATCTCCCCGCCTGAGACGGCCAGGGCCTGGTCGGCGTGGAAGCCGTCGTCCCCGGTGGAGACAGAGAAAGAGCCTCCGGTTACCGTTACGTCTCCGTTGGAGTGGACGGCGTCATCAGAGCAGTTCAGGGTGTAGACACCGTCGGCGAGGGTCAGATCGGTCCCCGCCTTCAAGCCCTTGGAGCTGATCTCCTCAGAGGGCTGTACCGTGCTCCCTCCGCCGGAGATGACAGCGCAGCTGCCGCCGGATATGGTCAGGCTGGTCTCCGCCTGAATGCCATCCTCCCCGGCAGTCAGGTCCAGGGCCGAGTTGGATATGCTGACCCACCCCAGGGTCGCATCAGTGTCTTTGGAGGAGCGTATGGCGTCGCCGCCGCAGGAGACGGTGATCTGGGCGCCGTCAATGGTGTTGGAGTCCTTGCCGTTGATCCCGTGGTTGACGGCGGTGACGAAAAGGGCCCCATCGTAAATCTGCAGCGTGTCCTTGCTGGTGATGCCGTTGTTGTAGCTGCCCGTCACCGTCAGCGCTCCTGTTCCCTCGATTACCAGGTCCGCCTTGCTGTACAAGCAGGCGTTGGGCTCCTCGTCAGCGGCAGAGGAGTACTCATCGTCAAAGGTGTAAACGGCCCCGTCGGCGAGAACATTGTCCGTCCCCTCTATCAGGTGGATGGTGGCGGTACCGGCCTTGTAGATGTATAGAGGACTGCCCCAGGAGCAGGTGATGTCCACACTGTTCAGTGCGATCGTTACCTCCTCCTTGGGGGCGTTGACAATGATGCGTCCCTCCTTCAAAGTGCCGCTGACCGTGTAGACCCCGCCGGAAGAGATGGTGACCACGCCGTTTGCCACGCTGGCCCCCGTTCCCTCCACCTCCCCGCCGGAGCCGGTGAGGGTGATGCGGGTTGCGCCTGTCAGGTCCAGTGCCGCTGGGCTGCGAACAGATACCGCGTGGGTCTGGGACGAGGCAGAGGATGAGGACGAAGCCGCTCCGCTTCCGGTCCCGCAGGCGGAGAGAGGCAGCAGGGCAGCGCACAGCAGGCAGACCGCCCATTTCATGGAATATTTCATAGAGAAACCCCCTTACTATTGATTTGGTTCGTGTTCCGCTCTGTTTATACCTGGCAAACCTAAAGGGGACCTAAAGCCGGGCACAAGTTTACAAAAAGTTCACCTTCCGGCGGCAATTCTTTAGCTTCCCTTTAGGAACAGCCCTTATGCTGGCAGCAGAACATAGCAAGGGGGTTCCTGATATGGCAGGAAAAATGCAATTTTGTTTTCAGCGATATGAAAAAAAGTACATGCTGACGCCGGACCAGCTGGCCAGAATGCTGGCTGGGATGGAGGAGCATATGAAATCTGACGACTTTGGCCGCTACACCATCTGCAACCTCTACTATGACACCGACGATTTCCGGCTGATTCGCGCCTCGCTGGCCAAGCCCGTCTACAAGGAGAAGCTGCGCCTGCGCAGCTACGGCGTGCCCAAAAGCGAGGACCAGGTCTTTGTGGAGCTGAAGAAGAAGTTCAACGGCGTGGTCTATAAGCGCCGCGCGGTAATGCGCGCCGGGGAGGCGGCCGTCCAGCTGAGCAGGGGGGAGACCTTCGCCCGGGGGGACCAGATTGACCGGGAGATTGCCTGGTTTCTGCAAAGCTGTCCCGTCTCTCCCAAGGTGTTCATCGCCTACGACCGGACGGCCTTCGCCGGAGTGGAGGACCCGGAGCTGCGCATCACCTTCGACACCAACCTGCGCTGGCGGGACCGGGAGCTGGACCTGCGGGCCGGCGACTGGGGGGAGCCCATCCTGCCGCCGGATCAGATTTTAATGGAGGTCAAAATTCCCGGCACGACCCCAGTGTGGCTGGCCCATTTGCTCAGCAGGATTGGGGCCTTCCCCACGTCCTTCTCCAAGTATGGGACCTGCTACACCAAAAAAATTCTGGCTCCCAGCCTGGCTGGGCGAACTGGAGAGGAGGCGCGTGTCTGTGCTTAATTCAATTCTGACTGGGGCGGAGATCACCCTGAACACCTTTTTGATCTGCACCGCCGTATCCCTGCTGCTGGGTCTGGGCATTGCCCTGCTGTGTATGTACCGCAGCAGCTGTACCCAGAGCTTTCTCCTTACCCTGGCCATCCTTCCGGCGGTGGTGCAGGTGATAATCATGCTGGTCAACGGCAACATCGGCACCGGTGTGGCGGTGGCGGGGGCCTTCGGGCTGGTCCGGTTCCGCTCCGCCCCGGGGACCGCCAAGGAAATTGGCATGATCTTCCTGGCAATGGCGGTGGGGCTGGCCACCGGCATGGGCTATGTGGTACTGGCCCTGCTGTTCTTTGGGGTCATAGCCTTCTTTCTGCTGGTCCTCGCCCAGCTGCGCTTCGGCGGCAGGGATGAGAACGAGCGGGAGCTGAAAATCACCATCCCGGAGACCCTGGACTACGAGGGGCTGTTTGACGACCTGTTCCAGCAGTACGTCCGCACCGCCCAGCTGGAGCGGGTGAAGACCAGCAACATGGGGACCCTGTACGAGCTGGACTACCGGATCGTGCTGCGGGACAGCGGCGTGCCCAAGGAGTTTTTGGACGCCCTGCGGTGCCGGAACGGGAATCTGAACATTGTCTGCGGCAGAGTCGCCTCTCGAGAGGCCCTTTAAGCCCTTGCGCGCCGCCGGCGTCTGCCTTATAATAAGACGGGCGAGACCCCCGGCTGGCTGCCGGGGGTTCCAAACCCATGATATTGCAACAGGGAGGAATGGCTGTGCGGCTTTTGATTGCTGAGGACGAGCTGGACCTGGCAGAGGCGTTGACGGCGTTTTTAGAGAAAAACCAGTACACGGTGGACGCGGTCCACGACGGAGCCACTGCGCTGGACTACGCCGGCACCGGGGACTATGACGCCATTATTTTGGACATTATGATGCCCAAGCTGGACGGGCTCCAGGTGCTGACCCGGCTGCGGGACATGGGAATCGCCGCGCCGGTGATGCTGCTCACCGCCAAGGGGGAGAAGGACGACCGGGTTGTGGGCTTCAACGCCGGGGCGGACGACTATCTGCCCAAACCCTTCGCCCCCGACGAGCTGCTGGCCCGGGTGCGGGCGATGCTGCGGCGGACCGGGGACTACAAGCCCACCGTACTGCGCTTCGGCAGCCTGGAACTGGACTGCGGCAGCAGCACCCTGCGGTGCGGAGCCGGGACGGAGCGGCTCAGCGGCCGGGAGTTCCAGGTGATGGAGCTGTTTATGCGCAATCCCCAGGTGATCCTTCCGGCAGAGCGCATTCTGGAGCGGGTGTGGGGCTGGGACGCCCAGGCGGAGATCAGCGTGGTATGGGTCCACATCTCCAACCTGCGGAAAAAGCTGGCCTGCGTGGGCGCAGACGCCGTCATTCGGGCCAGCCGGGGGCTGGGCTACTCCCTGGAGGCGGCGGGATGATTATCAGACTGCGCCGCCAATTTATCATCATTGCCATGCTGTCGGTCACCCTGGTGGTCTTCCTTACCGCCGTCACCATCAATCTGTTCAACTACCTGTCTATGGACCGCACTCTCAGCGATATCCTCCAGATGATTAGCGAAAACCGGGGCATGATCCCCCAGTTCTCCCCCGGCGAACGGCCCGGGCATCTCCCCAGAGGCCAGTTTACCCCCGAGACCCCTTACTCCACCCGGTACTTTGTCCTGTACTACCGGGAGGACGGCAGTCTGGACATGGCCGACCTGAAGCATATCGCCGCCGTTACAGAGGAGGACGCGGACCGCTATCTGTCGGTGGCCCTGAGACACGGGGAGGGCATGGGCTATGTGGAGCACTACAAGTACTATGTGACCCTCACCCGGGATGGACGGTATGCGGCGATTTTCCTGGACTGCCAGCGGGAGCTGCACTCGGTGCGCACCTTTGGGCTGATTTCCCTGCTGGTGGCGGCGGTCTGCGTGGCGCTGGTCTATGTGCTCATCTGGCTCTTCTCCAAAAAGGCCATTGAGCCCACCGCAAAGAGCGTAGAGAAGCAGAAGCGGTTTATCACCGACGCCAGCCACGAGCTGAAGACCCCCCTCACCGTCATTGCCACCAGCCTGAAGGTGCTGGAGATGGAGGTGGGGCAGCAGAAGTGGCTCGACAAGGCCCAGGTCCAGACCGAGAAGATGACCCGGCTGGTCAACGACCTGGTGACCCTGGCCCGCCTGGACGAGGAGAAGCCTCCCATACGCCCGGTGAACTTTGACCTGAGCGGGGTCGTGGAGGAGACGGCGGAGTCCTTCCGGGATTTTGCCGCCGCCAGGGGGCGCGCCCTGGAGCTGGACATCGCCCCCGGGCTGTCCTGCCGGGGGGACGAGTATGCCATCCGCCAGCTGGTGTCTGTCCTGCTGGACAATGGCGTGAAATACGCGGACAGCGGCGGTACCATCCGGGTCAGTCTGGAACAGGGCCGGCGGGGGGCGGTGCTCAAAACCTCCAATCCCTACGCCGGGCTGGACGCAGCGGAGCTGGACAAGCTCTTTGACCGCTTTTACCGCCCCGACCAGTCCCGCTCCCAGCAGACAGGGGGCTTTGGGGTGGGGCTGTCCATCGCCAGAAGTATTGTGGAGGCCCACAGGGGCGCCATCCGGGCGGAGTGCCCCCAGGAGGGGGTCATCCAGTTTGTGGTGACCCTGCGCAGCGCCCCTTAACAGCAAAACGCGGCGGTCCCGGTGCATGGGACCGCCGCTGCGGCTTGAGGGCGGCGGCCGGCTCCGGTCCCGCCTCTGATAAACTGGAATCTGGATGCGCCTAGGAGCGCGCCTGCGTCAATCTCTCTACCGCCTCTTCCCTTGTGGATACAAAGAAAATATCATTTCCGCGGTTTGACTCATACAAAAAGTCCTTCAGCGGCTTGCTGGTGTACCGGGAATAGTCCCCGTAAACCGCCGCCTTGACGTGATAGTTGATAAACTTCTGGAGGATTTCTCCCGCAATTCCCGTGCTCAGGATGAAGAAATCCCCGCATATTACCTTTTTGTCTATTGCAATTCTGTCCGCGCCGGTCTCATACCTAACCGTCATAACCAGGTCCAGCGCCGACCGAGTATCGGCAATGATGATCTCGTCACCGGAAACGACTGCAATATCTACGCCGCCATTCTTCACATGTTCAATTTTCATAACAATCCTCCTGACTTGAATCCGCAGTACCAATTCCAGTCGATCTTTCCGAGGGTACCACAGACGGCCCCGCCTGTCAACACAGGCCGGTCAAAATTGTGGAAAATCTGTCTTATCTGCCCAAAAGGTGGGGGGAAGTTGTGGGTTTTTACCTTGCGAAGCGGGTGGAACGGTGGTATAATATGCCGCAGCAATGGCCCCCCTCTTGGGTGGAGCCGGTCAGGAAAGGATGCACGTGTTTTGAAAGAGAAATTTCTCCGGTGCTGGGACTATATCGCGGCGCGCCTCTGGCTGCGCGGTCTGCTCAGCAGTCTCTGCTTTTTTTGTACCTTGGTGGGGCTGGACGGCGGCCTCCGGCTGATTCACAGCGGCGAGGGCAGTGTGGAGGCCTGTTCCTTCCTCTCCCCCATCCCCTGGATCTTTACCCTGGCCTGGGCGCTGATGCTCACCTGCCTGGTGTGGCAGCTGCCCCGGCCGGGGCGCAGAATCGCCATGGGGGCGCTGGGGGGCGTGGCCTGCGTCCTGTTTCTGACCCACGCCCTCCTGTTCAAGGCCAGAAATAATTTTTTCTCCTTTTCCGTGCTCATCTTCGCCGGGGACGGCTTCAAGTTCCTGGACCCCTCCTATCTGCGGGTCCGCAAGCTGGTGTGGATCCTCTTCCTGTGCGGGATCATTGGCACGGTACTGGCCTGTGTGCTGGCGGAACCGGGGAAGCGGAGCCTGCGGGGCCGTCTCATCGCCCTGGGGGCGGTCCCTCTGTGCATTCTGGCCATCAACCTGAACATCCAGAAGAACCTCACCTCCCGGCTGGAGATCCATGTGGACAGCCACCAGGCCAGTCTGCTGTACGAGGACTTCACCAGCCCCACCGACTGCGTGCTGCTGGCGGGGATGTATCAGCACGCCTTCCGGGACTTCTGCCTGACCTACGGGGTGTACGACAAGTTCAACCTGGCGGGCAACAGCGACACGGTGGCCGCCCTGGACGCCTGGTACGAGAGCAAGGTCCCCGACCCGGACAACGAGTGGACGGGCCGGTTCGCGGGCAAGAATGTCATTATGATTCAGCTGGAGGCCATTGATACCTGGATGATTAACGAACAGTTTATGCCCAACCTGTACCGCCTCCAGCAGGAGAGCCTGGACTTGACCCAGCACTACACCCCCATCTATCTGGACGCGGGCACCTTTAATACGGAGATGATTGTCAACACCGGATTGGTCTCCCCCTTTACCGGCAGCACCGCGTCTATGTACAGCCGCAACGCCTACCCCGATTCCCTGGCCAACCTGCTGACCGCGCAGGGCTATTCGGCCAACTCCTTCCACCGCTCCGACGGGTATGTCTACAACCGGGCGGTCATCCACGAAAACTGGGGCTATGAGAAGTACCACAGCGGCGCCGACATGGGTATCTCCCGGCTGGACTACGATACCGAGCTGATGCTGGCCTACGACGAAATGACCCCGGAGGAGCCCTTCCTCACCTTCATCATCACCTTCTCCGGCCACGGGCCCTATGAGAACAGCGAAATTTCCCGGGAAAATTACGACTTTGCCGCCGCCCAGGTGCCGACGGGGACCCCGGAGATGGTGATTCACGCCTACGCCCACGCCTATGAGACCGACCTGTTCATCGGCCAGCTGTACCGCCGCCTGGAGGAGGACGGCCTGCTGGACGACACGGTGCTGGTGGTCTACGGGGACCACTACAACTACTACACCATGGACAACAACCTGATTATGGAGCAGAAGAACGTGTGGGACAAGAATCTAATTACCCGCACCCCCTGCTTCATCTACGAGAAGAACACCCCGGCCATGAAGATCAGCAAGGTGACCTCCTCCTACGACCTGCTGCCAACCCTGGTCAATCTCCTGGGGCTGGACAACGACGGGCGGCATTACGTGGGCAACGACGTGTTCTCGGACAACGGGGGCTACGCCATTTTCGCGGACTACTCCTGGTACGACGGCGAGACCTACTGGAACGCCCTGGGCGGGGAGACCCCCTCCACGGAGGTGGCCCGGCGGAACGAGGAGCTGCGCCAGCGGCTCCAGATGAGCTGGGACACCATGAAGCTGAACTATTTCGCCAAGTAAAATTTTTTCTCCGCAGCCCTTGCCAAAGGGCGGGAAACGTGCTACACTATACCCACAGAACAAAAGACAAGTGAATAGCCGGGGGGGCTGCCGCGCAGCTGAGAGTAAGGCTTTAGGCCTTTGACCCTTTGAACCTGTTGGATAATGCCAGCGTAGGGAGTCAATTCTGAGACACGATCAGAGCATCCGCAGGCGCGCTTGGCGGATGTTCTGATTTTTATTTTTAGGAGGAAAGCCATATGAAAGCAAACGTTGCCATCCAGATCCTGCCCGCCGCACCCAATGACCAGGAGGTGGTCCGCATTGTGGACGAGGTGATCGACTACATCAAGTCCACCGGCCTGTACTACTACGTCGGCCCCTGTGAGACGGCCATTGAAGGGGACGACCTCCACCAGCTGATGGACATTGTGGAGCACTGCATGGAAGTGGCCCACAAAGCGGGCAGTCCCAAGGTGTCCGCCTATGTGAAGCTGGGCTACAACCCGGAGGGGCGCGTGCTGGGGATCGATGAGAAGACAGCAAAGCATCACCAGTAAGCTCCCCGCCGCCGGGGCGCTGGCAGGGGTGGCTCTGGTGTGGCTGGCAGTGAGCGAGGGGGGCCTGGTTCCCTCCTTCCTCCTGCCCTCCCCGGTGCAGGTGGTCCAGGCGCTGATTACAGACGCCCCCATTTTGCTGGAAAACGCCGGGGTGACCCTGCTGGAGGCGGCCCTGGGGCTGACCATCGGAGTGGCCGCCGCCCTGGTGCTGGCCACGGCTATGCACCGCTTCCGGATGCTGTACCGGGCGCTGTACCCCATTCTGGTCATCACCCAGACCATCCCCACCATCGCCCTGGCCCCTCTGCTGGTGCTGTGGATGGGCTTTGGAATGGCCCCCAAGGTGACCCTGGTGGCCCTGACCACCTTCTTCCCCATCGCCGTCAGTCTGCTGGAGGGCTATGCCAGCACCGACAAGGCGGCGGCCAATCTGCTGCGCTCCATGGGGGCCAGCCGGCGGCAGATCTTCCTTCACCTGGAGTTCCCCAGTGCCATGAGCCACTTTTTCTCCGGACTGCGGGTGTCCGCCTCCTACGCCGTGGTGGGGGCGGTGATCTCCGAGTGGCTGGGGGGCTTTGAGGGCCTGGGCGTGTACATGACCCGGGTGAAGAAGGCCTACGCCTTTGACAAAATGTTTGCCGTTATCATCATCATTGTGGCGGTCAGCCTGCTGCTGATGGGCCTGGTGACGGTGCTGCGGCGGCGGGCCTGCCCCTGGGAGGTCTTTGAAAAAATCGAAAGGAACGACTGAAATGATAAAGCGTTTTAAGCTTACGGGAGCGCTGCTTTTGGCGGTCCTGCTTCTTCTCACTGCCTGCGGCAGGAAAGCCGGCGGTCAAGGCGGCGGAGAGGAGCTGACCCCAGTGACCCTCTGCCTGGACTGGACCCCTAACACCAACTACACCGGTATGTACGTGGCCCTGAGCCAGGGCTGGTTTGAGGAGGCGGGACTGAAGGTCTCCATCGTCCAGCCTCCGGAGGACGGGGCGGTGGCCATCTGCGCCGCCGGTCAGGTGGAGTTTGCGGGCACGGCCCAAGACTCCATCGCCTCCGCTTTTGCCCGGAAGGACCCCCTGGCGGTGACGGCGGTGGCAGCCCTCCTCCAGCACAACACCTCCGGCATCATCTCCCGGGCAGGGGAGGGGATGGACCGTCCAGCCGGCCTGGCGGGACACACCTACTCCTCCTGGAACACCCCCACTGAGCTGGCCATGATGGAGCACGTGGTCACCGTGGACGGGGGGGACTTCTCCCAGGTGAAGCTGATCCCCAACAACATTGTGGACGAGGCCGGGGCCCTGCGGGAGCACCAGACCGACGCCATCTGGATCTTCTACGCCTGGGGGGGCATCTCCGCCCAGACCAGCGGCCTGGACTTTGACTACTTCGACTTTAAGGATATCGACCCCGTCTTTGACTACTACACCCCCATTCTCATCGCCAACAACGACTTTCTGGCCAGCCAGCCGGAGACGGCCAAGGCTTTCCTGGCTGCCGCCGCCAGGGGCTATGAGTACGCCATTGAGCATCCGGAGGAGGCCGTCCAGATGCTCATTGACGGAGACGACACCGGCTCTCTGGCGGGCAGCGAGGAGATGGTGAAGGCCAGCCAGCAGTGGATCGGCGGCCAGTACAAGGCCGAGGTGGAGCGGTGGGGCTACATCGACCCCGCCCGCTGGAACGCTTTCTATAACTGGCTCAATGACAACGATCTGGTGGAGAATCCCATCCCGGAAAACACCGGCTTCTCCAACGACTACCTGCCGCAATGAGGGGCGGAGGAGAGATTATCCTCCAGGCCCGGGACATCTCCAAGTCCTACGGCGGCCGGACCATCATCCAGTCCATCTCCCTCGCCCTGGGCCATGGGGAGCTGGTGGGTCTGCTGGGGGTGAGCGGGGCGGGGAAGACGACCCTGTTTAATGTGCTCTCCGGCCTGGAGCGCCCTGACGGGGGGACGGTGCTGCTGAAGGGGCAGGACGTGACCGGCACGCCGGGACACATCAGCTATATGCTCCAAAAGGACCTGCTCCTGCCCCACAAGCGGGTCGTGGACAACGTGGCCCTGCCTCTGGTCCTCCGGGGCAGGGGGAAGCAGGAGGCCCGGGCCCAGGCAGCATCCTACTTTTCCGCCTTCGGTCTGGAGGGGGCCCAGGACAAATATCCGGCCCAGCTGTCCGGCGGAATGCGTCAGCGGGCGGCGCTGCTGCGCACTTTTTTGGGGTCCCAGGGGGTCGCGCTGCTGGATGAGCCCTTCTCCGCCCTGGACGCCCTGACCAAGCGGGAGATCCACCGCTGGTATATGGGCATGATGGACCAGCTGGACCTGGCGACCCTGTTTATCACCCACGACATTGACGAGGCCATTCTCCTGGCCGACCGGGTCTGCGTGCTGGCGGGCCAGCCGGGGCAGATTGTAGAGGAGCTGACCATAGAACCTCCCAGGCCCAGGGAACTGTCCTTTGCCCTCAGCCAGGAGTTTTTGGCGTACAAGCGAAAGATCCTTTCCCTTCTGGAGGCCTGAATTCTGTGTTCCGGCTGTCCGCGCCCAGTGCGCAGAACTGGTGAATCGTTTGGGCCTCTCTGGCAAACAGGTACAGCTTTGGGGTCTCACTTTCGCACACGGCCACCAGACGCCCGTCCATACCCTGGTACATTTGCAAAAAATTGCCCACAGCAATCTGCGGCGTGATCCCGGCGATGTCGGAGAGAAGGGGCCGCAGTACACCGCCTTCCTCCAGCATGTCCAGCTGGAAGCCGGGGTAGGCGCTCATTTCCAGCTCCAGCTTTCCGCTGCACACCAGATCCAGGATAAATTCCCAGACCAGAAAGCCGTCCAGAATGCCGGCGGGCTCCCAGGGGGCCCTGTCCTCGTTCTCCCGCTCAAAGAGAAAGCTGCTGTCCCGGGCTATGCCCCAGTAGCAGCACAGCTGGTTTTCGGAGAGAAAGGTGATCTTTCCATCCTTCCGGAGGCGCAGGTTCCCCGGGGGCGTGAGGTAGTTCTGGCCCCGGTAGCAGGCTTTTGGCATATATTGGTAGTACTCCCGCAGGGGCAGAGGGAGCGCCCCGCCCAGCCGGGCCTCCGCATTGGCAATCGACTGCTCCGAGGCCCGGGGGCCCTCCGCTCCGGCGAATTTGCACAGGAAGTCCAGCACCGGCGCGATGGAGAGCAGGGGGCGCTCCTCCTGGGGGCGGAAGGGCTTTGGCTGCTCGGGGACCTTGTACTGGAAAATTTCGTGCCCGTTTTGACTGCGCTGCCAGCGGGGCTCCAGACCGGTGCCCTCCAGCAGCTCCTCCAGAGGCTCGTCCCGCCGGGCGCCGATGCGGCAGCCAATGAGCGTCTCCAAGTCTAAGTGCCCTTCCTCGTAATGACAGATTGTGGAGGGGGCAAAGTCAGCGGGGGGTGACCAGAAAAACCCCGGGGCGATGAAGAAAGCCGGGGGCGTTCCCGGGGAGAGACGAATGTTCTTCACCCTTTGATTCAAACAGGGCAGCTG
Source organism: Pseudoflavonifractor sp. 60 (assembly GCF_009911645.1). Classification (GTDB taxonomy): domain Bacteria; phylum Bacillota; class Clostridia; order Oscillospirales; family Oscillospiraceae; genus Lawsonibacter. Next base: position 1,486 of record NZ_QWKI01000203.1, on the reverse strand, counting down.
GTCCCAGACGGAGTTGGGCAGCTCTTTCAGCCCCAGGACGCTGGGCATGGAATACAGCCTCTGGGTAAAGAGCCACCGGAGGATAAACTCTGACAGCGGCAGCGCTCCGGAATAATTTGACTGCCAGACTTTTTTGTCCCGGATAAAAAAGACAGGCGGGTCTGTCTCCTCCTGGTAGCTGTTGACCTCGTGACAATATCGATTTTTCGGCGTGGATTTTTGCTCGACCCCCATATAGTAATAGGTCTGTTCCTCTTCACACCAGGCAAAGGGGAGCAGGACGTAGTTCCAATAGACCCGCCTGACCCGCTGGAGCTTCAGCTCCTCAAAGGGGACCAGAGCGCAGGAGCCTGAGAAGAGGGGGTCCTCCGGGTGGAAGGTGAGGTACAGGTCCTTCAGGGCCTCCGGGAGCTTGATTTTAAGCTTCTTTTCCTTGGCGGCAATGTCTTCCGGGGTCACAGTGCTCTCCAGCTGACTGCCGAAGGATTTTACGATGTTCAGCTCGGTTAGAATCATTATTGCGCCTCCTTATGCTGCGGTTTCTCCATAAAAAAGGTGAAGGTGCCGGTGGCCGCCGTCTTCCCCCGAGTGTCTGTAATCACCACCTGGACCACCGACAGCTTGCTCCCCAGCTTCTTGGGGGGCGCCTCGCAGAACAGGTCCCCCTGGGCGGGGCGGAGGAACTCCATGGTGCTGGAGCTGGTGACGCAGTTCCCGCCCGTGGAGCAGGCGCAGCACCCCGCCACCGTGTCCGCCAGGGCCGCCATTGCGCCACCGTGGACCATGCCGTGGGGATTGATGGAGTTGGGCCCTGCGCGGAGGACTCCCCGGGCCAGACCGGGGGCTACACAGGTCACCTGGATGCCGTTTTCGTAGGAGAACTGGTGGGGCCGGTTTACCTGGTCTAAAATAGGGTGTCGGATTTCTTCCATGCGCTCCCCCTCCTAAATAATACGTAGTAAAAGCTGCCTGGCGGGCTCATTTGGGGACATTGTACCATATTTTCTCTTGCCTGACAAGCTGTCCGCCTGAGTTTACATAAGCCACAGATATAGGATTTATCACGGCGGGTCTCACAGTCGGTCCGGGGGAAGCGCCCTGCGAAGCAGGGCCGCACAAGCGGCGAAGCCGCTTGCCCCCTTTTGAAAGAGGGTGGCCGAGCGAAGCGAGGGCGGGGGATTGTCCCTGAAAGTACCGTCTTCTACCTAAAATTTCAAGTAGAGGCAGTGCCAGCAAATCAATCCCCACCGCTTCGCGGAGCCCCTTTTGAAAGGGGGTGGCCGAGCGAAGCGAGGGCGGGGGATTGTCCCTGAAAGCACCATCTTCTACCTAAAATTTCAAGTAGAGGCAGTGCCAGCAAATCAATCCCTACCGGCTTCGCCGGAGCCCCTTTTGAAAGGGGGTGGCCAAGCGAAGCGAGGGCGGGGGATTGTCCCTGAAAGCACCGTCTTCTACCTAAAATTTCAAGTAGAGGCAGTGCCAGCAA
>NZ_QWKI01000036.1 GCF_009911645.1 Pseudoflavonifractor sp. 60 | reverse complement strand
GTTTCCTCTGCTGAGGCTATGGTCATAATTTCTCATTTCCACACGCTGCTCAAACGCTTATGAATACAGCTTCTTAATCCGGTGCTGAGGGTCAAAAACCTGGCATGGGATCTCAATATTCCTGAAAATATTGAGATCGTATGCGATATGGACAAGCTGGAGCGAGCAGTCGATAACTTGATACGCAATGCGATTAATTATAGTTTTCCTGATACGTCAATACAGTTTACATTGGTTCCCCTTGCTGGGAGCGTTCAGATCTGTATTCAGAATCAGGGGAATCCCATTCCGCCTGAAAAGCTGGAACGGATTTTTGAGCAGTTCTACCGGCTGGATGCGGCCCGCTCTTCTGATACCGGTGGGGCTGGCCTTGGCCTTGCGATTGCAAAAGAAATTGTTGAATTGCACCACGGAATTATTACGGCTTACAGTGCGGATAAACTCATTCGATTCACCATCCAGCTCCCCCTTGATTGTCAGAAAATCTTATGATTTTAGTCAGGAAGGAATCATAGACCACGAAGAAAAAACGAAAATACGGAAGTCCCTTTCTTGGTATAATGTGGATACCTTGAAAGGGACTTCTGTATTACGGTTTATTTCGGGGAATATCTGAGTAGGAAGGGTGAGAGACCATGAGGAAAGAACGGCTGATCGGAAAAGAACGATACGCCGGATACCTGCTGATTTTCATGCAGGGCCTGATCCTGGCTCTGCTTGCGGTTTTCTTTTTGAACCGACAGTACATGGATGTGTGGCGGACATATCCGCAAGATAGTGAGGCCCTGACGGTCTATCTGAAAAATGTGGCTGCGGAAAAGGAGCGGGGTACGCAGAATTTTCTGTTGACGGCCGCAGAGGAGCAGGGATTATTCGTTGCGAGGATGGATGGGATCTTGGATAATCGCGGCAGCTCCCAGGGTTATCAATTTGGCGTCTGCGGAAACGCGGAAAACCGGCAGGCAGAGCTTTCTTTTCTGAAAGAGAGCATATTGACCTGTGCGGACCTGAAGGAACTGCTGGCTTCCGATCATTCCGACAGCACCCTGGGCGTAGAGATGGGCAGTATCAACAGCATTGGCGAGATACCGAATTTCCGCTTCTATGGGCACATCGTCATCAAACAACTCCCGGCTTTAATAGCAGACAGCCAGACGGTCAATGGCGCTTATACCATTCTCGGCTTGGAAAGCGATGCAAAGCAGCAAGCCTTTTTACAAGGGCTCGCCGGAGCAAGCGGGCTTATGGAAAGCGAGCTTTTAGAGGCCAGCGGCGGCAGCGGCACGAATGATCTGGTTATGCGGGATATTTTGTTCGCTTTCCTTGCGGCACAGATTTTTTTGAACACGGTATTTTTTGTGATTGTTGCAATGAAAAGCCTGCCAAAGCAAGGCAAACTGACATTGCTCGGATGGTCGCGTCTCGCTTTTGCAAAGGAAATATTGGGCGGATTTTTCGCCGTATCTGTTGCTGCTGTACCCATCCTGGTATTCGCCAACAGCGTGATCGCCGGTTGGGGTACATTCTCTCCTCCCCTTTTGGGATGCTATCTGGCGACCGCCTGTGTAAACATATTGGTCATATTGATGGAATTAGCCGTTTCCGCATTTGTGATCGTCATTGTCAAACCGCTTGACGCGATACGGGGGCGCATTCCCAAAAAGACTTTGTACGGTTTAGGGATAGCCGCTTATTTCATGATCAGCGCCGGCTTGGTGTTCTGCGGCAGCTACATTGACCAGCCGATCTCCTATATCTCAAAAAACACACAGCTTGCACAGCGTTGGGAGGCTGTTTCGGAGTATCAGTTGTTAAGCAGTATTTCAATCGGCCAGGATGCGGCTTCCTTTTCCGGCGGCTCGAAGGAATTAGATCAGGACTTGTATGACTGGTATTCTTCGATTGCCGGCAGCAAAGGGGTATATATCGTTCAGACAGAGTATTACGATACTGGAATTATTGAGACGTGGCAGGATAACAAAACCTATTCCTCCATGCCCAATGCTCCGCTATGGCTGTTTACCATGTCGCCCAACTATCTGGAAAGCCTGGGAGTCACGATCCCTGCCAACGCCCTGCTTTCAGCCCAAAGCGGAACCCGGCTTTACCTGCTTCCGGCCGCTATGCCGGATGAAGAAAAAAACCAGCTCTCCCAATGGCTCCAGGAACGGGATACCAGAAGTCTGCGTGACGGTGACATTCAGACCGCCTTTACGCAAAATCCATCGTTCCTGTTTGTCGAGTATGAACCCGGTCAGAGCTTCTTCACATGGACGACAGATGAGGGATATGGTTCGGAGGCAAGCAGGCCGGTCATCTATGTGGCTACACCGCAAAATATGAAATACACCGAAACAGAGAGCTTGAAATCATCCGGTTTTAACGGCTATATTAAATTTTCCGATGCGCAAACTGCTATGAACTGCACAAGCGCGGATGTATTGTCCAGCTTCGATCTTTCGGATAACGCCCCGCAATTTGCAAGCGTTCACAATTACATTGACGGCCTGCAAAAAAATCTGGAAACAACGCTTATGTGGTTCGGCCTGGTATTTGTCATGTTAATGCTGATCCTGATTGGGCTGCTGCTGGCTCTGGCCGCTGTTTTCCGCATTGCAAATCAAGAAAAAATCAATGTCAAGAAGTTTATGGGGTTCTCCTTCCCGCAGATGTACGGTAAACCGCTTCTGCTGTTGTCGGTGATTTTTGCTTTGGAATTTGTAGGAATGCTGGCCCTGAAATCAAAGTTTGGGCTGCTCCTGCTGGTGATCGTGTCTTTGGTACAGGTTGTGATCTTTATAAAATACATGGCGCACAATGAACTGAAAAATGTCCTGGCGGCTTTTAAGGGGGAGTGAATGATATGAGTGCTGTTGAAATCAGAAATATCACAAAAAGATTCGGAACGAGAACAATTCTGAAGGATGTTTCTTTCTCCGTGGAGGATGGGGAACTGGTCGCGCTGATCGGACCGTCCGGCTGCGGGAAGTCCACGCTGCTGAACATGATCGGCACGCTGGAAGCTGTTGACAAGGGGGATATTCGGCTTTATGGGAGAAAGCTGCTGGGTATCAACAGCCGGAAGGCGACCATGCTGCGGAGAAATACCATCAACTATCTGTTCCAATCCTTTGCTTTGATCAGCGATATGACTGTCTTTCAAAATCTGCTTTTGTCTATGCGTTTCTTACATCTTCGTCAGAGGGAAAAAGAAAAGCGCATCCATCAGATTTTGCAGACGGTTGGGCTGTCCCACTTGGAATATGCGGTTGTGAACACTTTGTCTGGCGGCGAACAGCAGCGTGTCGCCTTGGCAAGAACGATATTAAGGCCTGGAAAGCTGATTCTGGCGGATGAACCGACCGGCGCTTTAGATGGAAGGAGCGCTGAGTTGTCCTTCTCGTTGATCAGAAATTTGTGCCAGAAGTATCACAAGACCGTAATTATGGTGACACACAGCCTTGACTTGGCGCAAAGGGCCGACCGGGTAATCGACTTGGCTTCTTATCAAACACAGAATGCCGGATCATCTGCCGCGGCTCAGTGTCAAACCCAGGAGGAATATATTCGGGCGATGGATTCCCTGCGCTTCTCTCCACGGCAAAAGGCTGCTATTGCAAAGCGTACAGCCGAGGGGATCAATCAGGTCGATCCGTTCTAATGTGCCCAGCCTTTCATGTTATATGATTCCACTCTGCTGCACGATGGCAAAAAAGCTGTCGTGCAGCAGAGCACATTTCACCTATACTTTCTCGCGCCTCAAGAGCAGATACAGACGGCGACATGAGTCCTCATCAATTGAAGATGAATATTTCTTCGATTGGAGCCTCAACCGCCCTGGAAATGTCAATGGCTAATTTCAAGGAGGGATTGTACTGCGCCTTTTCCAGCCGCATGATGGTTTCCCGGCGCACACCTACCTGCGCGGCCAGCTGCTCTTGGGTCAAGTCCTTCAGCTGCCGGTACTTTTTTAATCTGCATTCAAACTCCGCCATTCTTTACTCCCCTGCCTCCTCCGTCTGATCATCGTGGTCATAGCGGTACAGCAAATACTCCGGAAGAAAAATGCCCAGGGCCAGGGTGAGGGAAAGCACGATGATGACAGCAATCAGGGTATATTCCAAACTGCCGAACAGCTTCCCCTGACAGAGAATCACCAATGCAATCAGCGTAATGCTGAACGTGATTTTGTATGTTTTGAGCTGGGCGCGGGCGGCATTCTCACGGAATCGTTCGTCCATAAAAATCCCGGACATTTTTCCCTCATAGAAAAATCCGAAGAAGCCGAAGAACAGGAAAAACATAAAAGGGAATACGGCGCCCATGACGGAATAGGTCCAAAAACCGGCGAGTCCCAAGAAACCCAACAGCCCCAGGAACCCCAGCCTGGGATCGACTCTGCGGGTCATGTTTGTCTTTGTGATGCTCTTCCTGCTTTTCCCGCTGCTGATAAAAAGCTGGATAAACAGAGCGATTACATAGATGCAGGTGAGCGAGATAGATAAGATCATCGGCAGATCCTTTGCGTTGAAGGAGTAGTTTCCAAAGTCCATCGGAGTGACCAGGCGGGAATCGTTAAATGTAACAGCGTACCAGACGGAAAGCAGCATAGCCGCAATGCAGAGAATCCCACAGCCAACCCAGATTTTTACCTTACTATTTTTCATGTAGCGCCTCCGATTAACGAGATATATTTATCTCTTGATGGGACAAATATATCACTTCCACTTTGGCCTGTCAATAGAAAAATGATAAATATTTGTCTCTTTTTATTTTGGGCGCTTCGGAGCGTCCACCGCAAAACATTTCATGACATTCAGAAAGCATTTGGTGACAAGTGGGCTGATGACCGCTTGCCAGTATAGGGCCGCCGTAGTATAATATTTTGCCACAATAACAAAGGAGGTGGATTGTTCCATGCTGCGTATTGCCATCTGCGACGATGACGGCGCTACCGTACAGGCCAACCGAAGCATCGCGGAGGACTGTCTGAAGCAATGCGGGAGCGCTGGCGAGATCGCCGCCTATACCCACAGCGACAACCTTCTGTACGACATCACCGAGGACGGATTTTTCTTTGACCTGATCCTGCTGGACATTGAAATGCCCGGCAGCACCGGGATGGAGCTGGCCGGGAAAATCCGGCCCTTCCTGCCCAACGTGAAGATCATCTTCATCACCTCCCATGTGGAGTATGCCATCGACGCCTTTGAGCTGTCCATTTTCCGGTATGTTCCCAAAAACGACATTGCCCGGCGGCTCTCCGGGGCAATCTGCGACGCTATCCGGCTGATCGAGTTGGAGGAGGGAAAATACTACACCATCCAGACCAACAGCCGCCTGGAGAAGATCCCTTACAAAGAAATTCTGTTCCTTTCACGGGACGGGAAAAACACCAGCATCACTACCGCCGGCGGTGCGGCCAAGGTCCGCAAGAGCTTACAGCAGGTCTATGAGGAGTTGGCTGCGGAAGAATTTATCTTCATTGACCGGGGCTGCATCGTCAATATGATCCATGTTATGCAGGTGAAGGATGGCTCGGTCATCCTGAAAAACGGCGCAGCCCTCTCCATCAGCCGCTCCCATCTGCAAGAGGTCAAGGCGCGGATCAACGCCTACTGGGGGGCGCATATATGACGGATATTCTTCTTCTGTTCTCCGGCATGTTGACCGGGATGGTGCGGGTTCTCGTTGGCCTGATCTTGATTTACCGGCTGTTATCAACAAAGAGGCCCAATGTCCGAAGTCTTGGATTGGGTCTGGCCGGGGCGGTGGTTCTCACAGTTTTGCTGTCCCTGCTCCATGCCCCCGACTTCTACCGGATGGCGCTGGAGGCGGTGCTGATCGCCGCCTGTGCCCACTGGCTGCAAGGAGCGGAGGTGAGAATGAGCCTGTTCGTCGGCATCTTTTTTGAGATTGGCGTCTCCTTCTGGTCATTTCTTCTGTTGGCTGGACTGGGGGTACTGCTGCACTCTCAGGACTTCCTCAGAACTGAAACGCTGGCGGGACAGTCAGCCCTCTGGCTGCTCCACGCTCTGCTGGCGGGTCTGGCGGTCTGCCTCTCCCGAAAGGAGATTGAGGGAAAATCCGCGTTCCGGGCCGTCTCCGCTGTCACGGTGGCCGGTTTTCTCTCGGTCATCACTCTGTCCGAGCAAAGAGTCCTGGACATCCCCGACGACACGCTCTATATGTGGACCATCCTGGCGGTGGTGTTGATGATGTCGGTGCTGGTGTTCAACATCAGCCGTCAGTACGAGGTGGAAAAGGAGCTGGCAAGGCTGAAATCAGAGCAGGCCGAGCTGCTGGAGCGGGACTACACCACCCTCAACCGGGCCTATGAGGTCAACGCCAAGTTGTTCCACGACTTTCACAACCACATCGGGGTTCTGCGGCAGCTCCTCGCCCACGAAAAATATGGGGAAGCTGTCCGCTACCTGGACGAATTGCAGGCTCCCGTTCAGGACTTGACTGCCGCCGTGTGGACGGGTGACGAGACGGCGGACTACCTGATCAACAGCAAAGCGGCCGCAGCGGAGACGGCCGGCGTCCGGTTCCAGGCCCAGGTGGAGTTTCCCCGGCGCACCAATATCCGCAGTGTGGACCTATGTGCGATTTTGGGCAATCTCCTGGACAACGCCATTGAGGCCGCCCGGCAAGTGCCGAACCAGTCGGAGCGGACAGTGGCCCTCACCATCCGCCGCATCCACCAGATGCTGGTCATCAAGGTGGAGAACAGCTTTGCCGCCGCGCCTGTCCAGGAGAACGGTCAGCTGAAAACCACCAAGACCGGGGGCGGTCTCCACGGCTGGGGCCTCAAAAGCGCCCAGACTGCCGCAGAAAAATACGACGGTATGGTGCAGGCCAATGTCTCCGGTGAAATTTTCCGGGCGGTAGCTACGTTGTCTTATCAAGGAATGGAGGATATTCATGAGCAAATATGACGCTTTGTGGGCCCATGTGCAAAAGAGCGGGAGCCCCACCCTCAAATTGACCTTTGCATAGATCCAGGAGATCGCGGGCGTTCCCATTGACCACTCGTTCCTGAGATACAAAAAGGAATTGACGGGCTATGGGTATCAGGTGGGGAAAATCTCTATGAAGGAGCAGACGGTCATTTTTAATAGGACATGAGTATGACAGGGCTGAAAAGAGGAATGGTCATGCTGGCGCCGCATCAAGAGGAATGGGCTCAAAATGCGGAGAGGACTATTCAAACATTAAAGCAGCTTTTAGAGCCTGCCGCAGTTGACATTCAGCATATCGGAAGCACCGCCATTTCCTCCATTCATGCAAAACCAATCCTTGATCTTGTCGTAGGCGTTCGTAACCTGGACGATATAGCGCCTTATGTCGAATTGCTCAAACAGCATGATATTGTTTTTCGCAGAGAAGCTGTTGCGGGACAGCTGCTGTTTGTAATGGGCGATTTTGAAAAGGATACCCGTACACACCACATCCATGTGGTCAGATGGAACGGAGCCGAATGGAATAACTATATCAATTTTCGGGATTATTTGAACCGTTACCCTGATAAGGCGATGCAGTATGATGCCTGTAAGAAAAAGTTGGCGGCGCAATTTGCAGATGACCGAAGAAGCTATACCGCAGGCAAGCAGGAACTGATAGGCTGCTTGCTGAAAGAGGCACATGCGTGGAGATCTGGGACATAGTGTTGCAGACGATGCTATAAAACGGAGGAATGATTATGTTCGGAAAGAAAGAAAAAAGATTCAGCGTAAAAGAAATGGAAAGCTATAGTGGAAGCGGAACTATTCGGATCATCGTCGATACAAAGACAGGCGTTAATTACATTATGACAGAAGGCGTCGGTGGTTCATCTATCACCCCCTTGCTTGACAGCAATGGGAACGTGGTGATTGACAAATAGCTTCCGATTTTGGGAGGGTAAAATGAAAATCAGACTGGTAAGACCTACGGAACAATTAAAGGAACAGGCAATCAAATTTAGGCAGGAATTTTTCAACAACCATGAGATGGTAATAAACGGAAGCGAATTGCTTGATAAGACAGACCAGTACGAGGATTGGCTGAAGGCTGTGGCCGCTAATACAAATATTGAAACAGTAAACGTCAACTGGGTGGTCACGGATACTTTTTTTGCTGTGGATGAAAAAGACAAGATCGTTGGAATTATTGATTTGAGGCATACGCTGAACGACTTTTTGAAAGATTTAGGGAATTGTGGCTACAGTGTCCGCCCTTCTGAGCGGAGAAAAGGGTATGCAACAGAAATGCTCCAACTGTTGCTGCCGATTGCGAAAAATGCTGGAATGAAAGAACTGTATTTGTCTGTTGAACGGGATAATGAAGCCTCTATTAAAACAATCGTAAAAAATGGCGGAAAGCATGAACGGAGTTTTGAATTTGAGGGTGAGCAGGCAGACATATACAAGATCATTTTATAAGTTTCGATTCATTGGGCGCTTATCCGCAGAGGGTAAGCGCCCCTTTTCGCGGTCAAAAACCTGCCGTTTGCGGACATTCCCGCACAGCGGCAGGTTTTCTGCTATGATGCAGGTACATCAAGGAAGCAACGCTTCAAGGAGGAAATGGTTATGCGTCATGTTTACATTCGCGGTATCTTGGCTCTGATCTGGCTGGCGGCGGCGGTCGTCAGCGGCGTATCCGGCAATCTGGCATGGGCCGGGCTCTATGTCCTGATGGGGGCGGCTTTCGGATATTCCGCCTACGCCACCTGGAAGAAGGAGAAAAACGGGAAGAAGGGAAATTGACCATGAACGGGAACATCCTGGAGCTTCAAAACCTCAGCGCCTGGTACAGTGAGGGAAAGGATGTGCTGTCTGGCTTCTCCCTCCAGCTACGTCCCTATGAGGTGGTGGGGCTGATTGGCCTGAACGGCGCCGGGAAGACCACCTTTTTGAAAACCTTGTCCGGTCTGCATGAAGGCTTCCGCTGTGATGGCATCCGTCTGTATAGCCGCCCGGTATCCTTCCGGGATAAGGACTTCAAGCTGTGCCGGTACACCGTCTTTGCCGAGGACAACTCCTTCCAGTATTTCACCTTTCGGGAGTATCTGTCCTATGTGGCGGCGGCGTACAAAAAGAAACTGCCTGATGTGTCCGAGCTGGTGCGGGGCTTTCACTTCGAGGAATACACCGACACATTGCTGAAGAACCTGTCCACCGGCAGTAAGAAAAAGGCATTTCTGATTACCGCCTTTGCCCTGAAACCGGAACTGCTTCTGCTGGACGAGCCGGTGAACGGGCTGGACTTCCAGAGCACTGAGTACCTGTACCATCTGATCGCCGGGTATAAGGAGCACGGGACGGTCCTCTTCTCCTCCCACGTTCTGGAGAGCATCACCCTGACCTCCGACCGGGTGCTGGTACTGGAGGATGGGCACATCCAGCGGAGTTTTGAGGGCAGTCAGATCAATGCGGACACGATTCGGGAGGCCCTGCATGATGAAAATGAGCTTTAACGTGACTGCCAAAAAACTGTTTGGCGTCAAATACGCGCGGCTGACCAGGACGCTTTTCCTTGATCTGGTGGTCTTCTGGGGGCTGCATATAGCCGGATTTCAAGTCCAGATTGCTTCCCCCATCCTGTATCTGATGACCAGTGCTTTCTCCGCCGGGGTCATGTGGCAGGCCCTCTCTGCCGAGGACAACGGGGCCAACATGGAAAATATGTTCATGCTCCCCTTTGAGGGGCGGAATTTGGTGTTTTCCTATGTATCTGCGCTGGGGGCCTACACGCTGCTGACCAAGACCGCCGGATTACTTGCCATCGTGCTGGCTGTCTCTCTCTGGAGTGGGGCAGAGGTGCTGGGATGCGTCCTCTGCGGGGTCAACGCCGTCCTTGTGACCGCCTGCATCTATCCCAGAAAACATCTGCGGGCCGTCACGGGGGCGCTCTGGGCAGCCGTTCTGCTTGCTGCGATTTTTCTGCTGGGGAAAGTAGTCTTTCTTTTCCCCATTCTGGCGGTGAGCATTTTGGCCGCGATCCTGCTGCTGTGCCAGACAGACGCCTATGCTTTCCGTCAACGCCCCAGCAGGCGCAGGGCAGGGGGCAGAGTCCACCACCGTCCTTCCGTATGGCGTTACCTGTTCCGCTACCTGATGGCTCACAAGAACTATCTGGTCAACACAGCGGCGATGTGGGGCGTGGCCTGCGTTCTGCCGGTGCTGTTCGGTCAGATGGAGGCCCGGTTTATCCTGCCGGTGGGCTTTGCGATTCTCTCCCTGAATACCCCCCTCTGCATCCTGCTGTCCTGCGACCCGGCTCTGGAGCAGGCGGTACGCTTCCTGCCGGGACAGCAAAAGGCGTTCTGCATTCCCTACTGCTTGTTCATCTTCGGGTGTAACCTGGCCGCAGACATCATTTTCCTGTGCAACTGGCAGTTCCAGATCGGCGGGATCGCTCCGCGCCATATCCTGACGGCGGCCTCCTTTGCTCTGCTGAGCGCGGCCGGCTCCGTCCTGCTGGAGTGGTACTGCCCCATACGGGGATGGAAAATCGAAAGCGATCTCTGGCATCACCCGCGGAAATACGTTGTACCAGCCATTATGATGCTGCTGGCCGGTTTGGTAGGTATGTTTTGACAATGAAACCACCGGGACGGATGGGAATTACCCTGCGTCCCGGTGGTTTTGCATCGTAAAAAAGCGTCAGTTTACAGTGTGCCTGCAATAAGAACGTACTGCCAGAAATTCGAACAGCGGGATCTCAATGATACAGACCCCGATCATGGCATGGGGCGTCCATACTGCCAGTCCGCCCAGGCTCAAAAATTTGAAGTCGGTGATGGCGTAGAGGATACTAGCCTGGATACTGGTGCCGCTGGCGGGGAGGATGCTGCACAGCCAGTTGGACAGTGCTCCAGGCGCCGTCATGGAGAGCACCACCGGCGCGATACAGAACACCAGTCCGGAGGCCAGGGACGCCACCGTGCTCTTACATCTGGAGGAAAGAAACAGGGTGAAGCTCACGGAGGCCAGCACCGAGAGCAGTCCGGCCACGGCAAAGAGGCGCTGGAGCTCCCCAATGTTCATGTCGGTCAGGGTGACGATGGAGTAGAGCATCTGGATGGAGGTTTTGGTACACTCCCAGCCGAACAGGCTGTTTACCACCAGAATATGCACAACGGCGCAGAGCACAAAGGTGGCAGCGCTGATGAAAAGAGCGGCCAGCGCCTTGGCGATACCCAACTTGGCCCTGCCGTACCGGGTGCAGCGGAGAATATCGTCGGCGCCCGACTGATAATCGGCGGAGAAGACCGGGGCGGCGATCACGACACAAAACAACAGCACCAGGAAGCCCATGATGTTCTGGTAGTCCAAAATGGTGGAGCTCATGCCGGGATAGACCTCAAAGGGCTTTTCCACCTTCTGGTACATCTCCACAGCTTTGCGCTGGGCGGCAGGGCTGTCTGGCTGCTCCATCGCCATCAGGGAGGCGATCCGGGCCTCGCAGACGGAATAGTAGTCGTCGATCTGGGCCGGGTCAATCTCCATAATGGTGGGGGCCATGCCGGTGTCCGGGTCGGCAAACGCCTCCTTGACGCCGTGGAGCAGCGGGGCAATGGGGAGAATTTCCTTCTCATAGACGCCCTCCGGCAGATCGTAGGACTCCGTGACACCATAAGATGTAAGACACGCCTGATAGATCTCCACGGCTTCCCGCACCCGCTCCGGGGTGACGATGCCACTGGCGTCCGCCTGCCGCTCCTTCTCATAGGCGATGGAGGCCAGCCCGGTCAGGTTGACCTCGTTCCCAGACTCGTCTGTATAGTTGCTGTAACAGTAAGTGGTCGGGAGATATGCCAGCAGAATAGACAGCAGCAGCGCCAGAGCCAGCAAAATCCAAGTAAGCCTTGACTTCAAGACCCGTTTCAATTCCAGTCGAAAGATCCTCATTTACTGATACCTCCTGTCACTTTCTCCACTGCTCTCCGGGAACATCCACAAATATAGATCCTCCAGACGAGGTGCCGCGGCAGTAGAAACATTGTTGCGGGGCCGGTCTGACAGATAACGGATAGAGACGCTGCCATCGGTTTCGTTTCGCAGATTGGTGATTTGCAGCTTGCTCTCATACTCCTGTACCAAGTCTGCCGGGATGGTGCAGCTCCAAACCCTGTCCTCCACCAGCCTGGTCAATTCCTCCGTTGTCCCCGTCGCCAGCAGCTTGCCTTCCTTGATGATGGCGTGGCAGGTGGCGATATACTCCACGTCGGGGACAATGTGGGTGGAGATCAGCACAATCCGGTCATGGGCGAACTCCGACAGCAGATTACGGAAGCGTACCCGTTCGCCGGGGTCCAGGCCCCCGGTGGGTTCGTCCAGGATCAGTACCTCCGGATCGTTGAGCAGGGCCTGGGCGATCCCCACCCGGCGTCTCATTCCGCCGGAGAGTTTGGCGATTTTCTTATTGTAGACATCCAACAGGGAAACACGCTCCAGCAGCTCGTGTATCCTTCGCCAGCTCTGCCGCTCCGGAAGCCCTTTCAGGGCAGCCACGTAGGCCAGGTAATCCTTGACGGTGAACTCCTGGTGGAAGCCGAAGTCCTGGGGCAGAAAACCGAAAACATCCCGGTACCGCTCCCCCAGCGTCTGAATGGATACGCCGTCATACACCACCTGACCGGAGGTAGGCCGCATGATCCCGGCAATCATCCGCATCAGGGTGGTCTTACCTGCCCCGTTGGCCCCCAGCAGACCCCAGACCCCCGGCGTCAACTCCAGGCTGATGTCACTGACTGCCTTTTTGTCCTTAAATCGTTTGGAAACATGGTCGATCAGCAATTCCATGTGGAAACTCCTTTCCCGCTGATAAAAGATAAAGACGCTCTCGCCTTGGCACTGTCATTGTACCAAAGGCAGGAGCGCCTTTTTCACGTTCTCTCACACGGGATTCCACTATTTTTATACGGACTTTCTTACGATTTTCTCACAGGCCGATGATAGGGGCGGTTTGTCCTGCGCGGAGGCTTTTTCCAGATTGGCTTTGATACCGCAAAGAAAACCAGATACCCCAACATGCCGCCCAAAGTATTGAGCATGAGATCGTCAATGTCCGCCGACCTGCCGGTGAAATATTGCATAAACTCAATGGCGAATGAGAACAGCGCCAGGGAAAGAGCAGTTTTCCCAAAGCCGCGCATTCTCTGGAAAGCGACTGGCATCATAAAGCCCAGCGGGACAAACATCACGATATTCGCGGCGGTTTGGGCGATTTTCTTCGGCTCCGGCATCCCCCAGGTCTCTTGAAAAACCTTGAAGGGAACGAGATTCAGTGAGCGGTCTGCCGCAGCTGTTTTAGATGCGCCGACCACGACCGTCGCTGCCAGGACGATAATGACACAGGCCCCAAACAGGAAATAGGCAAGCTGTTTTGCCGGCGGCACGCGCTTTCGGAGCAAAAAGCAAATAGGCGCATAGAGTACGGCCATACCCAAGAGGCAGATAGCGCTGATGATACAATAGCCCAGGATTTCTCGAATCATAAACATAGATATTCCTCCAACAACAAGCACCGGCGGTTTTGGCTCTATCATAACAAAACCACCGGCGCTTGTTCTGCGTTTTTCCTACGGATTTTCTAACAATTTTCCTACACTTCAGATCACGCTTTTTTAATCGGGTGTCTAATCACAGTCTTCCATTTTTCGGGGGCAACCTTTCTTGCGTCTGACATATAAATTTCGTGGTGCATTCTTGTATTCGTAATATCATTCACATATCCGTTTTCAGCCAAATACTCATCCATCAAAGCTACTGTAACGGGTTCATCATCAAAAGGACCCAAGTGCATGATTTGGACACACAGCCCCTCATCAATGGTCAAAAACTCCGCCGGCGAACAATCCAGTTTTTTCTTTTTAGCCGCCGTTTCAACTGCCCAATCAAAATCTTCTTTCAAAACGAAATCAGGCAAGCGGATGACAGAAATCCAGTGAAAGGCTGATTTGTCCGCATAATCTACGCCGTCAACATTGTCTTGCCACCAGAAGCCCTCCAGCGGAGGGACAACATATTCAAAGAATCCCTCTATTTTATGATCTGTCTTGTGGCTCATTTTTATGGTATATGCGACGGCGTATAAAATACT
The DNA here is from genome assembly GCF_009911645.1 of Pseudoflavonifractor sp. 60. Classification (GTDB taxonomy): domain Bacteria; phylum Bacillota; class Clostridia; order Oscillospirales; family Oscillospiraceae; genus Lawsonibacter. Next base: position 61,449 of record NZ_QWKI01000036.1, on the reverse strand, counting down.
GATCGCCTGCTGATAGGCGCCGCCTTCCTCATTTGGGTTTCCTGTTCCCCTTACCGCAATATAATTCGCTTTCGGAACATTTACAATCTGAGGACGATTCGTTGGCATATAAAATTCTTTATATTCCTTTTTAAAATCAAAAGCCATAATTTCCTCCCTGTAAATCTGTCAGATTATTTTTCCTCCGGGCAAGATTTTTCCTTACCTCTGACACAAGAATACGCCTTCAAATCTGACACAACCTGTCAAGTTTTATAGACTGCTAAAAATTTTTGTTTTCAAAGTCGGCTGTTTTTCATGACGGCTTACCAGCCCTTTTCTGTCAGGATTTTGTCAAATTTTTTCTCCGACAGGATCTTGTGGGTCACAAGCTGGCCGTCATAGAACAGAGAAAAGGTGGTAAACGGCGAGGGGGCGCTTTGCGCGTCCTCCCTGGTCTGAATGTGGACAGTCTGGAACACGGCGTTCCGCTCCCTCGCCATGTTCTCCAGTACTGGCACATACTTTGCCGTAAAGGGGCACTGGTTTGTGTAATAGAGCACAAATCCCTGGGGCATATCCCCATGCTCCCGCATGGTATCCCGGAAGCGGGGCCGCTCCGCCCCCTCCACAAAAGGCAGATACAGCAGCTTGAAGTAAGGCTCCGCTGTATCCGCCGTCACAAACCCCTTGTGTCTCATGTATCCGGGGTCGGAGAGAAAGCCCAGCTTCTTTTTGGAGGACAGGATCACAAGCCCCTTTTTCCCCTTCGTTTTGCTGTCCTTGATACAGGCATCCAGCAGGAGGTTTGCGTATCCATGCCCCTTGAACTGCCCAGACACCCACAGGCAGTCGATCACCATATATCCCTCCGCCTCAATGGGAGCCCAGGCATACTCGGCAGGGATGTACTCAATAAAGCATTTCCCCCGGACATTGCCCTTCAAGAAGACAAGACCCTCATCCAGCCGCTCCTTTAGCCATGCCTTTTTGGACATGACCTGCACATCCTTGTTGCTGGATATGGCGCAGCAGATGTGTTCCCAGTCAATGTTATCGTGGGTCAGTTTGATGAATTCCATACTTGTATTTTCTCCAATCTTATGAAATAGGCAACACCACCGTAAAGACCGTCACCCCGCCCCCGCTCTCCGCTGTGATCGTCCCCTTGTGGAGCGTGACGATCTGCTTGGCGATAGCCAGGCCCAGCCCGGTCCCGTTGGAGCTGCGTCCCGTGTCCAACCTGTAAAACTGCTCAAAAATTCGTTCCAGCTTCTCTCTGGGGATCGTCCCGCCGCGGTTGGAAAATTCCAGCGTTACGCTGTCCTCACTTTGCTCAGCCTCAATGATAATTTCGGTCCCGTCGCAGCTGTAGTTTACCGCATTCCGCAAAAGGTTGTCAAAGACCCGCTGCATCTTGCCGGCGTCACAGTTCAGCAAAATGTCGTCCCCGGCGGCGAGGCGGCAGGTCAGGCCCTTTTGATCCAATACCGGCTGAAATTCATACACGAGCTGCTCCAGCAGGCGGGTCAGATTGATTTCACTGTATTGCAGCGTGATGGTGGACAGGCTGTACCGCGCGATTTCCAGGAACTCGTTAATCAGATCCTCCAGTTGCTCCGACTTAGTGAGGGCGATGGAAAGATACTTTTCCCGCAGCTCCTCGGAGAGCTGTTTTTCATCCCGCAGCAGGTTCAGGTAGCTGATGGAGGAGGCCAGGGGCGTTTTCAGGTCGTGAGCCAGATACATCACCAGATCGTTATTTTTCTGCTCGGCCAGGAGCATGTCGCTCTTCTGCCGGTCAATGGTGTGTTTCACCAAGTTCATTTTCCGCTCAATCGAAAGCAGCTCCGGGGGCAAGGAGATTTCTCCCGGCACGTCCTGGAGCAGAGCGTCCATCCCCTTGCTGATACTCTCAAAATACCGGGTCAACCAGCGGAGATAACAGTAAAACAGACCGGCGAACACCAGCAGGAGGGACAGCAGGATGATGGCGTCCATGTGACTGCGAAAGGTGCGCTCATAAAACTGGAGGGCGGCATCATAGTCCATACCCAGGGTGGTTTGAAACAGGGCTACCATCCCGTTGGCAAAGCGGCCCCGTAACAGGACAGCATAAGTGAGATAGAGTACAGCGGCGGCAGATGCCAGAACGGCTATGGTGCGGAGAAATATCTTCGCGCGGAACTGTCCAAAATTATTCTTACTTTTCAATGGTGTAGCCAACCCCCCATACCGTTTTAATGAATCTGGGGCTTCGGGCAGGCTCGTCCAGCTTTTCCCGCAGCCGCCCGATGTGGGCCATGACGGTGTTGTTGTTCTTCAGGTACTTCTCGCCCCATACTGCCTCAAAAAGCTCCTCGGAGGGGACGACCACACCCTGCCGCTCACAGAGATACCAGAGGACAGAGAACTCAAGGGGAGTCAGCTGCACTTCCTTCCCGAACAGGAAGCACTTGTGGTTGTCCCGGTTGATGACCAGCCCCCGGATGTCGTATTCATGGATTTCTTTCTCCGACTTTGGAGCGGGACTGTTGTAGAGCCTGTACCGCCGCAGTTGGGTTTTGACCCTGGCGACGACCTCCAGGGGGTTGAACGGCTTGGTGATATAGTCGTCGGCCCCGATGGTCAGGCCCATGATTTTGTCCCCGTCTGCTGTCCTGGCCGTGAGCATGATAATGGGGCAATAGGACTTCTCCCGGAGCTTCTTGCAGAGCTGAAAGCCGTCCGCGTCGGGAAGCATCACATCCAGGATCGCCAGATCCAGGTCTGTGTGTTCCATACAGTCCAGGGCCTCCGCGCCGGTATAGCACTTGTGGACCGTGTAGCCGTCGCTCACAAGGTACAGCTCCAGCACGTCGGCCAGCTCTTTTTCATCGTCTACCACTAAAATGTTACAGCTCATCTTATCCCCCCAAAAGCACAGTACAGAGTAAAGCATTGCGAGCAGCCATTTGTTACTTTGTCTTAGCACTTCTTTTCTTCTTATAAACGCTGGCTATGGTGTTGACCGCACTCAACACGATAAACAGGCCCGTAAAGTTGATCCAAATATCTTGATACGCTGTTTTCGCCAGGGGCTCCCGCAGCCCGGTAAACCAGACATAGGCGAACGCCAGCAGCTGGGACGGGATGTATGCGGCCACATACCGCAAAATCAACGGCTTAATAGGCAGACTGGTACACAGCTCAAACGCCACAATACCAATCAAAAGTATGATGGCCCTGTCCAATTCGTGCCAGTTGCCGCTGGGGTCCTCATAAATGCCGCTGCAAAGATACAATACACTGTTCAGAAGCGTTATCACGGTATAGATGATGGAATACACCGACACCAGATTGATCCACTTTTTCGCGCTCATTTCTCTTTTTCCTCCAGGTTAAGATTTCACAACAATTATATCAAGATTCTTTTTGCTTTTTCCTCTTTTTCTCTGTGAAATTTCTTAAATTTTTCCTACAGTCAATGTTCAGCCAAGCCAGCCGTTATAAAAAGCGGTCACCCCCAATGCGGCTCCTATGACAGTTGCAATGAGAATCACAATGATACCTTTTCTGTGTTCTTTGAAATACGCCAATAGGATTTTCAAATCTTCCATGCTCAAAATCTCCTTAAATTAGTTGTTAATGCGAAGAAAAGCGGCGGTTTCCGAAAACCGCCGCTTTTCAGAAATTAAGAGAGCTGTGTATATACAGCGTGCTGCCGCCGGTATGTATCGCTATCTTTCTGCTTCAGCTCCTGCTCCACCTGGGACAACTGGCGCTCCAGATCCTTGATCTTGGCCTCGTCGGTCTCGGTATTGAGTTGCTGCTCCAGCTCCTGCTGCTTCTTTTTCAGTTTTTCGATCTCGCGGTCTACCTGATCGGTATTGCACTCCCAAGTCTCGCCCTTATCCTTTTTCCTCTCCGGGCCCTTCGCGCCCCGGCCCGCCGGATCAGGCTCCTCGGGGGCGTCCGCATCGGGCTTCTTGGCATCAGGGGCACCCTCCGGCTGTTTCGGCGCACCCGCTGCCCGCTCAGGATCGTCGAAATAAATCTTGGACTGACCGTCCTCGTCCTTGCCCATCCAATAGCGCCCGGACGGCTCCTGCGGCTCTTCTGGAACGTATTCATCCATCACAGGCTTCAGCTGACGGCCCTGGGACTCTTCTTCGGATTTCTGAACCTTGGACGCTCCCAGCACCTTCTCGGCTGTTGTCAAGGGCTGGACTGCGCCGGTGTTCACACCAGAAATAGGCATCATAAGTGATTCCTCCTCGAAATTTTACGCAGTAAATGAAACGGTCGGTTCCGACTCCACCGGAGCGGCGGAAACCTCGCCGGCCGGCGTATAGATGACCGGCTCACTGTCAATGGGTTCCGCCGCCTCGGCGGGCTTATTGTTTTTCAGCGCCGCTTTCGCCGCCTCGCTGATCTGCACCACATCGGTTCCCTGGAGATGGTCCGGCTCTGCGCCTTCCTCCGCCCGCTTGCGCTCCTCCCGGCGCTTTTCGATGGCGGCTTCCTGCTCCAGCTTTGCCTTTTCACGCTCGGCTTTCGCCTCAGCCTTCATGCCCTTGTCCAGCTTTTCCTGGTACTTAACGGCCTTCTCCGCGCATTCGCCGGTGTAGCCCAGCGCCCGCTTCATCTTTTCCGTATCGCCCTCGGCGCTGGCCTGCCGGTATACGCTCATGGGCGTACCAGACAGCTTGATGTTGGAACTTGCGCCCAGAAGCCCTTCCATCATCTGAATGTTCATGACTGCATCTCCCTTCGGATAAATTTAGGGCAAAATGATTTGTTCTTTGTCAGTCTACCGAGGGAAAAGTACCCTTTCAAGGCTTTTGTAATGAAATGCTCTCTGGATGTTATGAAATGTTTTGCGCCAAGCGCTACTCCACCGCCCGCATCTGCTCCATCAAAGACTGTTTCCTCTGCCTGCCGGCCGTCCAAGCGGACAGGAGAAATTCCAGTCCAAACAGGACAAGAAGGAAGAGGCCCATTTCCAGGCTTGGGAAGTGATACGGTACGATCTCACCAGCAAAGGACTGCCGGCTGACCTCCCGGCACACCACGACCGCCATCGGGAGCCCGACCAGCAGGGCAGCCAGGGCAGCAAAGGCCGCGTAGCAAAGCCCCTCACAAATATTCATTCGGCACAGCTGCTTCCTGGTCAGGCCGATGGAGCGCAGGATGCTGTTCTCCCGCTTTCGAGACATCTGATTGGAGAGCGTCGTATTGATCAGATTGACAACGCCGAACAGAAAAATCAGCCAGGAGATCGCCCGCATACCGCCAAAAATAATAGAGTTCTGCATTTTTTCATACTCGATATGGGCCCCAATGGTGTCCAGCCCCAGATTACTGCGGCTGGACATAATTTCTTCCAGGGCGCTTTCGACTCGCTCCGCTTTCTGTGGGTCATTGACAATGCTCCAGGAGTAATCAAAGGCTTCGATCTCAGGATGGAGTTCCCGGAACAGCGCCTCTGGAGCGAACAGCGCCGCCGAATCCATGGCGAGAGCGCCGTGTCCGTTTGCCATCCTCGCCGGATCAAACAGGCCAGATATGGTGACGCTCACAGACTCCTGGCCCAGAGATAGTTCCATGGCGGCCCCGACATCCATCTCAGGATGGCGCTTCTGATAGTTCGTGCCCAGAAGGACGCTGTGGGCGTCCGCAGGTATCGTGCCGGATACCAGCGCGTCCTCCACATCCAGGCGGTTGGCATTCGTCAGCATATCGCACATACCAGCCTCGGCACTGGTAGAGGTCCCAAATCTTGCGTGCAGGGACAGGCGGGTTACCAGCACATCCGTCACTCCGTCCACAGAAAGAATTTCCTGCCGCAGCTCGTCGTTCAGCGGATTGCCGGCGGCCATGATTTCTTCCTCCGGCTGCTCTGAGGACAGGTAGATTTTATAGTCTCCATCCGGGAAAAACAGCCTCGCGGCCTGCTCCGGCGTCCGGGTCAGAACCATGGAGGATACCACCAGAAGCAAAATTCCTCCCAGGCTGAGAGAGACCACGATACTGGTGGATTTTTTGCGGTCACGCCGGAAGTTCGCAAGGCCCATGGACACAGGATTGAGCCTGATGTGTTTCTTCCGGCTGCGTATCCGCTCCTGTCCGGCGGAAAAACGCACCGCCTCCAGCGGTGAGATACCGGCGGCAATCTTCACCGGCCTACGGACGGAGATGGTCACCATGAACCAGCAGACCAGGTTGGTCAGAAGTACGGCTATCCCATAGTAGAGTCCGTGGAAGCCTTTGGGGAAGAGGATAAAACCTCCGCCGGCGCCCAGCAGCACACCAAGCAAGATTCCAATGCCGCCCAGCCGCCTGCTCTCCTTTTTCACGATGCGCCGGATCTGTTTTGGTGTTGCCCCGATGGTGTGGAGCTGCCCATAGCTTTGAATCTTATCCTGAATGGAGATGCGGAAAATGCTCTGGATGACCACATAGCCGCCAATCATCACAAGGGCTGCGATGCCGCCAATCGTAGAGAAGTCGATGGACTTGGAATAATAGGTAAAGTAGCTGTTGTTCATTCCCGCAGGGGGGAGGCCATACCGCCCGGCAATCTCCCGGCAGTAGGCGGTCATGACCTCCTGGCTCAACTGCCTGTCGTTCTGGAAATGCACATAGGCGCGATACCCGGCAGGGGTAAATCCGGCCCACCGGGTCAAGGCCGCTTTGGAAACGGCAATGGCGCAGGTGTTTCCTTCCTTTTCTCCCATGGCAGACAGAATGCCGGTCACAACATAGTCGCCATAAAAACTCTCAGTATCCAATCGAACCGTTTCACCGATTCCGGCGCCCAGGCCATAAGTGGAGAGAAAATATTCGCTGACAGCGACTTCATTCGCATGTGCCGGAAGTTCCCCCTTTACTAGCTCCATTTGGCTGCGGGCAATATACATCATGTCGCTGTCGCAGTACACATAGGAGGCGTTGTATCCCTGCTCCGAATGTTCCTGCCCAAGCAGATAGTATTCGCCCACCCGGGCAAACTCTGGCAGGTCTTTTAGGGCTGCCACGTCGGACGCGTCAACGCTGGTGAAGACTGCTTCATAGGTGTCGGCCACCTGATTACGCTGGATCTGCGTCACAGAAACGGATAGAATCGCTGCAAAAGAGATCAGGAACGCCGCCAGAGCAACAGCAATCACAACCATCAGGTTCCGGCGCTTCTCACTGGCGAGGCTCCTTTTTGCCAGCTTCTTCACAATAGCGCCGGTGTCGTTCTCAAAAGGCCAGGTCATGCTCCGCCTCCAGATGATACCCGCAGCTGCTCTATCAGAGACAGCTTGTTTTGATGCTTCAGCGCCGCCCAGGTTACCGTCAGCGCAGACAAGACCACAACCGCACCATAAACCAGGGCAATCCCAACCGGGAAACGATAATGCAGGTACGTCATAAGCCCGTTTTTCAAGCGGGAGCACAGGGCAGCTCCCACACCGCCGCCAATCAGCATAGAGAAGACCAGCCCAATTCCCGAAGTCATCAAGCTTTCCCAGAGGACCATGGAACAGAGCTGATTTTGCCCCATCCCCACACAGCGCATCAGGGTATGCTCTTTCTGCCGGACGATAACACCAGTGAGGATGGTGTGGATCAGATTCATAATCGCAAAGCAGCCGATAAAGGCCACAGCTGCGGCCAGAACCAGCTTCATCCCCTGGATAAAGTTTTCATTCTGCGCAATAGCGGCGGACAGCGACATCATCTCCAGACCAGAGGCTGCATTAAGAATCCGGTTGATCTCAGCTTCTGCCTGGGCCTCCATCCCGTCGGAGATACGGACGGCAAGTTGATACAGGGTGTCGGCGGAGGTCAGCTGTTTCATCGCGTCCATGGGCAGCATCAGCAAATCAATTTTATCTCCGCTGCTGCCAATTTTGCTCTGATCCAGAACGGCTCCCACCGTGAAATCCCTGTAATTTGTGGAAGTTCCGTCAAAAATCTTTAGAGTAAGCGTCTGCCCAGTCTCCGGCTGAATCCCATACTCCCGCTCCAAGGAGTCGGGACGCCCGACAATCAGCAGGCTCTGCTCTGCCAGGCTGTCATAGTCCAAATCGGTTTGGCCGCTCAAGCAGGGGCGGATCAGATCCATATCATCCCGGTCAAAACCGACCACCGATAGTTCAGATTCCACTGCATCCGCCTGAAACGCCGCCGGAAGATAGTGATATTCGGTTATGTCCTCCAGACCGGATATCATGTTCAGAGAATTTTTCAAGCTGTCGGTAAATGGGCTGGAGGTCTGGATCTGCTCCAGCGGAGCGTTCCGAAGCCGGTCATCGCTAATGTTGAGAATAAACTGCCCACGGGGGAAGCCGGACAAGGACATATCCCTGGCGTTGATGGAGGAGAGAACGGAGGAAAACCCCATAAGCAGAACGCCGGTCAGAGCCAGAGACAGGACGGTGAGCACATTCTTTTTTCGGTTGGTGGCAAGGTGCTTTTTCGCCAGCATGACCGGCGAGATTTTCTCGGGCCGCCTTGCCAGCCGATTTTTACGGGTCTGCTGTCCTGTATAACGGGAGGCGGCAATGGGGGATATGGATGCCGCCAGCAGAGCGGGCTTTCGGAGGGAGAGCCGCACCGTGAGATAGACCAAAACCGTCACTATAGGCCACACCCACAACAGGCTGACGGGCCGGAACCCCTGGGGGATCAGCAGGCAGGACAAGACTGTTCCCGTTCCCAATCCGGCGGGGATAGACCGCACAGACAGGGCAAGCCCCTCGCGGAGCACCAGCCGTTTGATTTGCCGGCCTGTCATGCCGAGGGTCCGCAGCTGCCCATACTCCTGGATGGAGTTGATGATGGCAATGTAAAATATGTTGTAAATTACCAGGATACAGGCCGCAATGATGACCGCCAATCCGGCGGCTGCCGCCCCGATCAGGAGAACAGACGGCCTTGACAGATTGATGTATGTCTCATTGAAGGAGGGAATTTTCGTGATCCCTGCTCGGGCCAACACTTCCGTGACCAGCGTTTCAATTTCAGCTTTGGAGGAGGCACCGCCGGCGTTCACCCGGATCATAGCAGCTGGAGAGAAGCCGTCCCAGCCGCCGTGGGCGACAAAATACTGCTCCGAGACAATCGCTGCATATAAAGATCGGCCAGTCCCGGAGGCCGCTGTTTTCAGATAGCCGGAAAGCGTAAATTCCCTTTCTTCCTGGGTATTGGGCATGAGGATGGAAATTCTGTCTCCAATCCCAGCGTCCAGCTTCCAATAGTCCAGATACTCTTTTTCAATGAGTATTTCCTGCTCCGACTCCGGCATACGGCCATCGGATACCGTCAGGCCGTTCAGGGCGAGGGCGTCTGCGTTGGAGTAGGAGAGGTTCAATCTGCTGTCTCCGATTTTGCTGCTCCCCAACGAGACTGTCAGGCCAGTCAGTACCGTCTGCCCGTCTGCCTGGAGTCTTTCAAACTCAGTTTGACCGATACCGGAAATCAGAGCGTGGTAAGAGCCGGTCACTCTGTTTCCGCCGTCCCGATTGACCGCCGCAATCCCGGAGGTTAGCAGCAGCACTGCGGACATGAGCGCGGCGGCCAGCATGATAGCAAAGGCGGCGACTCTTTTTTGTAGTTTATTATGTTTCAATTTGGCAGAAGCGAGTTTCTGGATTACTGCGCTGGTGTCATTTTCAAAAGGCCATGTCATAGTTTACCACCTCTATTCTGTCACACGAAGCTGCTCGACTACGCTGTTTCTTCTGCAATACAGGCCGGCCCATTTTGTAAGGACAAATTGCAGCGCAAAGACCAGCAAGAAGTAAAAGACCACAGATACGGCGGGGAACGTGTACTCTACAAAGCTGAATCCGGGCACGTTTCCTACCGCAGAACAGATTGCTTTTCCGATAATTAGACCGCCAACGATGGAAGCGGCAAAGCTGCCAAGGGTCTGGAATCCGTTTTCAAAGCCTATCATACGGTAAAGCTGTCTGCTGTCCAGGCCAATGGCGCGAAACAGCCCCATCTCTTTCCTTCTGGAAATGATATTGGTCATGCTGGTATTGACCAAATTGATGATGCTGAACATGATAATAACGGCCAACAGCGCGTATGCCGCAAGAGAAATCGTACTGAAAACACTTTTATATTGCATTGTCATATCTTTTAGCGTCTTCAGGCGCAAATGATCGCTTGACGCAATCAATGAATGCAGTTCGTCCTCAATTTCAGAATAGCCGCTGTGCTCCATCCGAATCACGAACGCACTGTTTGCATTATAGGGAACTGTCTGCTCCATTTCCTCTGCGGGTAAAATAAAGCTGGACGCACTGTTTTTATCAAAGACAATAGCGGATACGACATAGGTAAAATTGCCTTGCAAATCGTTTCCTGCCTGCGAAAAAGTGACAGTATCACCAACCCCATAGCTTTTTTGCAGGTACTCTAATTCTGGGCTGCCCATATTGACCACAAGTGAGTTTTCTCCGGTATGGTCATGATAGGGCAGTTCCCCAGCCATTACCCGATCCTTCAGCGCCTCATAATCCTCTGCGTTCATGCTCCGGATCGCCGTTTCCATTCCGTCAATCGTGACGCAGAGTTCCTGTTGGCAGACGACTCCGCTTACGCCGTCTATCGACAAAATATCATGTTTCAATTCATCTGTCAGCAGATTGTTCTCCTGCAGCCGTGTAAGGGAAAACGTGGGTGTGACCAGCGCCCGGTTCAGCTCTACCACATAGGCTCCCTCGTAGGGAAAACTCTGCTTTGCCCGTTGCTCAGGATCAAGAGAGGACAGCAGGGAGGAAATCCCCACAAGCATCATCCCGCTTAAAACGAGCGAGGTGAAGGTCAGTATGCCCTTTTTCCTGTCTCGAAGCAAATTCATAGCCGCAAGCGAACAGGGCGTGAGGGGTTTCCTGTTCCTTTTCAGACGTTTCCCGCTCTTTTTTACCTTGATATAGCTGCTGTAACGGGATGCTTCCATGGGTGAAACCGACATTGCGATTTTAGCCGGCTTCAAAATGGACAGCTTTACACAAATAAAGACGGCGGTGCCGGACAAAAGTACGATCACAGCGTCAGGAAACAACTGAAATGCAGTTCTGTCTATCAGGAAGGACAGCATCCCGCCTGCAATGCACCCAAGTGGAATGAATCGGAGCGCAAGACAGTTTCCTTCCTTTGAAATGATTCGCTTGATCTGCTTTTTCGTGGCGCCAAGTGTACGCAGCTGCCCAAAGGATGTGACATTGTTCATGACTGAAATGAAGAATATATTATAGATGACCAGGAAACATACGCCGAGCAGAACCAGCCCAACGAGCAGAACCGTCAGCACGGTCTCTTTTGACATGTTATTGCTGTCGATATATAAATTGTTGATCTGAATATTGTCTGTGGAGATTCCGCAATCCAGGCCAATCGTCCGGATCAGTTCTTTCAATTCCTGATTTGTATATTTTGCAGTATCACGAACAGAAATCATGGCGGCTACGGGTCCGGCAGAAAGCGCGGAGTTTTTCCGCACAAAATTCTGTGAAACAATGGCGTTATATGCAACTCTGTTTCTGTCACTTTCGGCGGCCGTCTGGATAAAACCCGTGATTTGAAAATCCGCTGTTTCTAATTGACGGCTTGCCTGGTTGCGGTAATAAACGGATATGGTATCGCCAATATCCGCTTTCAATTTCAGAGCGTCTATATACCCCTTTTCTATAAGCAGTTCATTTGCCGCCTGCGGCATACATCCTTCCATCAACGTAATATTGGAAAGCCGCATGGTTGCTTCATCAGAACACACGATGCCCATTGTGACGCCGTTTTCCCGCTCTGTCATACCGACGGAACGGTAAACGCCTACGCTCTCAATGCGGGGATCTGCTGTCAACAGGGAGATGTTTTCCTGGGAGAGATTTTGAAAAATCCCCTGATACGCAGTGGACGCCGCATATTCACTTGTAACATTGTAGGCGTAAGAAGACACAAAGGCCATAATAGCAGCGGCCATAAAGATAATAACCCCAATCAGACGGTTCCTGAAATGGTTATGCCTGAGACGGGCATTTGACAGCTTGCGGATTACCGCGCTGGTGTCATTTTCAAAAGGCCATGTCATAGCAAAATACCTCCTTCAGTCCGTCGCCTTGATCCGCTCCACCAGAGACAGCCTTCTGGTATAGCGGACCGCGCAGACCGAGAACACCCCCTGCACCAGAAGCAGCGCGGCCCCGAACAGCAGTACCTGGAGCACCGGGAAGTGGTAAGTGAGCGTTCCGAACATACCAATCTGGTCGAACACCCGGCACACGGCCAGACTGCACACCGTCCCCAGCGTCAAGGTGACTAGCAGGGTAATCCCCACATAGTACAGGCATTCATAGGACAGCATGTTGGACAGCTGCCGGCCGCTCATGCCCACGGACTGGAACACGCCGAACTCCTGCTGGCGGGTGAGCAAATTGGTAATCAGCGTATTGGCCAGGTTAATCAGGGAAAACACAAAGATGAAAACCAGAATGCCGTAGTCCCGGGCCAGCTCTTCTTGCAGTCCACGCTCCAGCTCGGCGGACAGGTCATCCAGGCCGGAGACCGCCACCCGTTGGTCAGACACGGTGCTGAACACCGCCCGCCGCAGTTGGCCGCTGTCCTGTTCTGTGTGGAGGTTTACATAGCCGGTAAAGTCCGAAATCTCCGGATAGAGGACAGATAGTTCTTCTTCGGGCAGAATGAAGAAATGAGACGAGTTACCGATTTGAACATCCTGAACAATCCCCATCACGGTATAGGTCTTGCTCAGTCCATTGTAGCAGGAGACGGTGACAGTATCTCCAATCTGATAGCCGGTCCGGTAGATTTCTTTCAGCGCGCTGCCCGCTGGACAGACCAGGATGCCGTCCCTGTCCAGCAGCTGCCGGTAGTCCGCCGTTCCATCCAGAACCGCGCCGCCCGCGTACATCTCAGCCATATTCTCCTGTGAAATGCCCCTGACAACAAACGGCTCATGCTCCCGGTTGCCCGGAATGGCGCTGATGGCGGGGATCTCCACACAGGTCAAACTGTAGGCCGTGACATGATCCACGCCGGGAAGGGCGGCCAGCTCCTCCCGCAGATCCCGCCCCAGAGGATTTTCCTTCTGCATCTCCACAAATTCCCTGCCTGCGTAATCCTCATATTGCAGAAGATACTGGCTCCTGTCTCCAAATTGAGACTGGGCCATTTCCTTTACATCCACCGAGTTTGCGTAGGCAGAAACGCAGAGAAGAAGAATCCCGGTCAGGCTTAGGGAGAGGGCCGTTACAACCGCCTTTTTCCGGTTTCGGGAGAAATTCATCAGAGCCAGGCGGGGCATAGTCAGGCGGCGATGGAGCTGTTTGGAGACGCTGCGGCCCTGCTGCTGGGAATACGCGGTGGTCCGGATTGCCTCAATAGCGGAGACCTTCCCCGCCATTGCCATGGGTTTTCTGGTGGCAATCAGGACGGTCCCATAGGTCAGGAGGGAAACCACCACCCCGGACCGGATATTGTCACCCCAGGACCAGTAGCCGGGCACGGCAATCAGCGCGATTACCACGGCGCAGACCAGCCCAAGAGGGATGGCAACGGCGGTCAGGAAGCGCCGCTCCCGTTTCACCACCCGCTTGAGCTGCTTGGGCGTGGTCCCCAGCACCTTCAGGCGGCCGTATTCCCGCAGCTTTCCCATGACAGAAATGTAGAAGATATTGTAAATCACGATGGCACAGACAACGGCAATCAGGACCGCCGCAGCGTAGACCTCCATCCCGTTCCCCAGGTAGAGGTCCACCATGCCAAAGTAGTTGGAGCTGTAAAAGGTCCGGTCCTCCGGGATACCCATTTCCGCAAAAAATCGCTCAATGTCCGCCCGGAGCTGGGCCGGTTCCATTCCCTGACTGCCGGCAAAGCGGAAACGGAGCTCATAGGGACTCTCCGGTTCCACCGCGGACTCCGAAATCCAAACTGTGAAGATACGGCTGATGTTCTCTGTTTCCAGAATGCCTGTGACGGTATAGGACGTTTCACCATTGCCCAAGTCCAGGACAATGGTCTGCCCGATCTCCTCCGAGAGACTGAAGTAGCGGAAAAAGGCGCGTTCCACGCACAGCTCATTTTTCGCCTGGGGATATGCCCCGGTAATCTTGCCGTAGCCCATCAGGTCGATCATCTCCAGGCTGACAAAGCTGATATTCAGAACAGCATCCTCATGGCGGGCGGTTCCCACCTCAATAGTACAGCCCCATTTCTCAAATTTCCCGGTATCCGCCAGCCGGGTGACTTCTTCCCGGGTCAGCCCGCCGCACCCGGCCTGATACTGCCCCAGGATACCGTCCAGGGTCTTCAGCTGCTGGGCGGAGTAGAGAAAGCAGAGAGTTCCCATGAGACAGACGGCCAGGGCGATGGTGAGGATGACAAAAATACTCCGGCGCTTGTCGGTTTTGATGCTGCGGTGTGCCAGCCTTTTCTCCACCGCGCTGGTATCATTTTCAAAAGGCCAAGTCATCGCTGCCGCCTCCTCAGTCTACGATTTTGCCGTCTTCGATCCGCACGATGCGGTCGGCCAGCTGGGCAATCTCGTTGTTGTGGGTAATCATCACGATGGTCTGGTTAAACTGCGTGCTGGTGCGCTTGAGCAGGCCCAGCACATCGGCGCTGGTCTTGCTGTCCAGATTGCCGGTGGGCTCGTCGGCCAGGACGATGGCCGGTTTGGTAATCAGGGCCCGGGCGATGGCCACCCGCTGCTGCTGCCCGCCGGAGAGGTTGTTTGGCATATTTTGCAGCTTATCCTCCAGGGCCAGCATCCTCACGATCTCGTCCATGAATTTCTGATCCACCGTGTCGCCGTCCAGCTCCACCGGCAGGACGATGTTCTCATAGACGTTGAGAATGGGCACCAGATTGTAGTTCTGGAAGATGAAGCCAATGTTGCGGCGGCGGAAGATAGTCAGCTCCTCGTCATTCTTCTTTGCCAGCTCGTCCCCACGGACGATTACGCTGCCAGAGGTGGGGGTGTCCAGCCCGCCCATCATATTGAGAAGGGTTGACTTCCCGCTGCCGGAAGTTCCCACCACCGCCACAAACTCCCCCTGCTCCACCGAGAGGTTGACGCCATCCAGGGCACGGGTGATGTTGGGTTCGCTGCCATACTGTTTTTTCAGGTCAATGGTCTGTAATACGTTCACGGTTGATCCGCTCCTTTCAAATGCTGGAGCTATGGTAAAACCCAAATGTCTCAGAAATGTCCGAATCAGAGGCTTGTTTGTGAATTTTTTGTGAACGATTCACCGCTTGGGTAGGAACACAGAGAAGGTCGACCCCCGTCCAACCTCCGAGGCCACCTTGATATAGCCGCCCTGCTGGCTTATGATTTCACGGGCCAGATACAGGCCGATGCCCACCCCCGGCTGATCGTGGACCTCCTCCTCCCGGTAGAAGCGCCGGAAGATGGCGGCCTGACGGCTCTCCAGGATGCCCCTGCCGGTGTCGGACACATCCAGCTTGACGTACATCTCCCACTGCTCCACTGACACGCTGATTTTCCCGCCCGTCGGGGTGTACTTCACCGCGTTGTCCAGCAGATTGAACAGGGCCTCCGCCGTCCACTTGCCGTCATGGGATACCCGCAGGTCCTCCGGGCACCGCACTTCCACTGAAATTCCCTTTTTCTCCGCCCCGTAGACAATGCCGCTCATGGCCTGGGCCAGAGTGTCAACCAGCGGACCGTCCTTCTTTTCCAGGGTGATCGCCCCGGTTTCCAGGCGGGAGGCTTTCCCCATGGACTGCACCAGAAATTCCAGCTTGTCCGTCTGGCTGCGGATGCCCTGTAAAAACTCCTGACGTTCCTGCTCCGTGACGGGCTTTGTCAGCAGGGTGTCCGTCACCATTTTCAAATTGCTCACCGGCGTTTTCACCTGATGAGAGATGTCCGACACCAGCGTTTGCAGCTCCCGCCGCTCCTCGTCCACCTTGCGTCGGTTCTCCTGAAGGACGCCGTACAGCCGGGAGAGACGGTAGCTAATCCGGGCAAAGATGGTCTCGCTGTCGTCGGCCCGGGCGGGTTCCTCGCCGCCGCTGATCATGCTGTCCATCGTTTGGCACAGGTCGCTGGTGAACTGGGACAGCCGCCTGGCAAAAAGCATCGTCAGCAGGAACAGCCAGACCAGGGCGCAGGCCGTCAGCAGTACGCCGGCGGCCAGCACCCATCCCTGGCCGGTCATGGCGGAGAGAAGGAAGGAGAGGACCAGCATGGAGAGGGCCGCGCCGGTCTCCACCAGAAAGAACATCGTCTTGACCGGAATGCGCCTCATTTCCGCTCACCCCCCGTCCACTGATACCCGATTCCATAAATGGTCTTGATGTAGGTGTCGCCCTCCGCCTCGATCTTGCCCCGGACGCGGCTGATGGAGGTGGTCAGGGTATGTTCGTCCACAAATTTCTCGTCCACGTCCCACAGCCGTTCCAGAAGCCGTTGGCGGGTCAGGACCTGTCTGGGATTTTTGCAGAACAGATACAGCATCTTGTACTCCATAGGAGAAAGGGTGATGGGTTTTCCGTTTAGGGTGGCGGCCTGTTCTGAGAAGTCCAGGAACAACCTGCCGTCATCGTAGATGTCCCTTGCCGGCTTGTGGTGCTCCAGCATGGCGAACATGGCGCGGATCTTCCGCTGTAAGGCCCCGATAGAAAAGGGCTTGGTGATGTAGTCCACAGCCCCCGCCTCATAGCCCCGGAGTTGGTCACTCTCCTGGTCGTTGGCGGTCAGGAAGATCACCACCGTGTCTGGGTGCTCCGGTTTAATAAGCTGGCACAGGTCGTAGCCGTTCCCGTCCGGCAGATTGATGTCCAGCAGTATAAGATCATATTCCGCCCCGGCCAGCAGGGCGGCGGCGGTTTTGGCGTTCAGGGCCGGTGTGACCTCCCAACCGTCGGAAATCAGGTTATAGGCCAACGTCTTATTCAAAAGGGTGTCATCCTCGACAATCAATATCCGTTTCATAGCTTGTCCTCCTTTGGGTGCTGAGGGTAGTATAGCAGAGAAATGTCCGCGAAATGTTACAGCTATCTTCTTTTTCTAAAAATTTAATGTTTGTCCCGCTTCCATAAAACAAACGGACAAGGCTCAACAAGCCTTGTCCGTTCACGTTTACTCGGTAATTCCTGCGGGTTCGCCCTCTGAGACTATCTCTCCGGCATTTTGAAGCCCGTAAGCGCCTTGTTCAAGTAATCATTAAACGGCTTCATCCGGTGGAAGACATCCGCTGCTTTAGATAGGAACCGATCACCATCCAACAGTTCGTTGTCTTGGACTGGATATTCCAGATACCAGCTCTTATACTTCAGATATTTGGCCTGTGGATGGTCCTTTTCATAGCCAGCCGGTACATTTTTCAGGGCAGTACCGTTTACGGTAAAGTACACCTGAAAATCCGGGGCAGCGAGGATCGTCTCCCACTCGCCGCCGTGTTCCGAAATGTAATCCCGCACCATCCTGGTGGCGTCCTTGAACATATCAGCGAACAGGCCGCCGCCCAGGAAAGACTGTCCGCCCGGTTTGAGCATGACATAGTAGCCCACCGGGATGGGCAGCTTTCCCATGGCCGAGATGTACGCCCGGAACGCAGGGTTGTAAGGGGACTTGTCATGGCTGAATCTGGTGTCCCGCACCAGTTTGAAGGTCAGCTCCCTGGGTGTGTGGCTGAGGACGCTGCCGTCAAATTCTCCGATCCGAAAGATCAGATTCTGTATCGCGTAGTTGACCCGATTGGCACAGCGGCAGGCGCCCTGCCCATACTCGCCGCAATATTCCGAAAGGAACTGGGCCATCTTTTTTCGCGTCCGGGAAAGTCGCTGGCGGTTTATTTTGTCGAGTTGGGTCGAAATGTCACAATTTTCAAAACCCACCTCAAATTGTCCACACCAAGGCCAGTCATTCCGCCCGGGCCCCACCTCGAAGATCTGAGTCTAATTAAATTCAGATTTTCGGAGGTCTTACTGTGATAAGAAAGCAATTTTACATAGTTCTTGACAAAAATATTTTTAATTCGACGATCCGCCGTGACCTGGAGATTCTTACCTGCTCATATCCCATTGAGACAGTGCGGGGCCGCCACGGTGGCGGGGTTAAGGTTGCGGACGAATACTATCTCTACCGCAAGGCGCTTGCTCCTAAGCAGGCTGCGCTCCTCCAAAGGCTGAGGGATCAGCTAGACGGAGAAGACCGCATCATCCTCAACAGCATCCTGCTCCAATTCGCCCTCTGACAGCTCTATCCTCCTTGTACCTTGATAAACAGTGGGACAGGCTCCCGCTCATAGTCAGTATGCAAGTGAGACTTTGCTGCGGCATGGCTTTGGACGCATAGACTGCCTGCGGAACGGGGATTGCAGGGGAGGAGGTGAACCCTTATCCCCGTTCCGTTAAAACGATCATATCAAAGGACCCCAGGGCCATTGACCGGCGCGGGCAGCACCTGAAGCGCGGCGGAGCAATCGCATCATCCTGTACCGCAGGGATACGGGATATAGCCCGCCTAACCCCAGTATTTGCAAGGGGTACGGCGGTTTTCTTATGCCGTTTTCTCTTTCTTTTTCCCTTTATAAATTCAGAACGCCCTTTATGAAGCCCTCCATCCGGTCCGCGCTGTCCCGCTGGAGCTGTTCGGTGAAGTGGACGTAACGGTCCAGAGTAAAGGCCGCAGTAGCATGGCCAAGATTGCCCTGAATGGCCTTGATGTTGTCCCCGGCCCTGATTGCGTTGACGGCGTATGTGTGGCGGGTGTCATGGAAGCGCACACCCCCCAGACCGGCGAGGCCAGTAAGGCGCTTGAATCCGCTTTCTGCCGTCCAGTGCTCCAGCGGTCCGCCCAGCGCGGAGGTAAAAACCAGTCTGTGCGGATTATCCCACACAGGCCCTGCCCGGAGCCGCATTTCCGCTTGCCTGGCCTGTTGACGTTTCAGCGCGGCCAGAGCGGACGGGGCGGCGGTGATCGTGCGGGCTTTCCCGCTTTTCGGTGAGATGAACAACCCCGCCGCTCTGTGCTCCAGTCTGGCCAGCTGCTTATTGACGTGGATGGTGCCCCGCTGGAAGTCCACAGCGCTCCAGGTGAGGCCCAGCAGCTCAGACAGGCGGAGGCCGGTAAACAGGGCCACGGTGATAAGGTGCTCCAGATCGCTCCCTTTGGCGGCGGCCAGCAGCGCGGTTACCTGTTGATCGTCGAGCGGGTGTATCTCTTTCTGATCCAGCCGGGGGAGCTCACACCGTTCCGACGGGTTTCGGGGAATGTATCCCAGCTCCACAGCCTTCCCCAGCGCCATGTGGAGCACCTTATAGGCCAGCTGGACAGAGGCCGGGGACAGCTCTAAGCCGTTGACAAATCCCTGGACAGTGTGGGGGTGGAGCTGATCGAGGCGGACAGCCCCCAGCGCGGGCTTAATGTGGTTCTTGATGTTGCCCCGGTAAATTGAAGCTGTGGCGGGCTTTACACTGCCCAGGTAGTCAGACGCCCACACGTCCAGCCACTGCCCTACGGTGAGCCGCTGCGGAGCCGTGTAGGTGCCCTGGTTGACCTCCACCGCCGCCACCTGCATCTTCTCCCGGACCTCCTTCGGCGACTTGCCTGTGAAAGAGCGCTGGAGCTGCTTGCCGGTGCCAGGGTCCCGCCCCGTGGTGACTCTTGCCTCCCAGTATTCGTACTGCTTGCCGTTGCGGGTGACTGTCTTTTTCCGGATCGTCCCGCTGCCCTTTGCGTTTTTCCGTGCCATAGAGTTAATTACCTCCTGTATTCTTGACACCACGGCACGCCTGAGCTATAATAATAGGCGCACTGGTGCCTTGATTGACTGTCCTGGTATTTGTGCACATTGACCGCGTAAGTGTTAGCCGCACTTGCGCGGTTCTTTTTTTGCTCTGCTACAGTGTCCAACTTGGACACCATGAGCGGAATTGGATTCCGGGCGCTTCTATTTGCCCTCTGGAACAGGAAAACGCCGCTGGGGGCGCTCCTGGTTACGCCTCTTTGCCCATTCTAGCCGCACCACGTTTTTTATATCGGCCTGACGCCTCCAGGTCTTCGGCGTAGTCCACCACCTTCCCCCGGCCCTCTTCATTCATCTGCTCCATGGAGCTTGCCACGCGCTGCACATCCTCAGGGAGTGTGGTGACAGAAGTGGTTGTCGAGGGTGCTTTGTCTTCCGAGAATCGCTTCACCATATCCTCATAAGTGGCCGAATACCCAAGCACTCGTTCGTGCGGTACTTGAAAATAATCCGCTATTTTCTGCAAATATTCTTCAGTAATAAATCGGCTACTGCAAGGATCTTCATAGGTCTTAATTATAGAAACAGGAATGCCAGTTTCTGCCGATAACTTATTACGTGATACGCCATCAATATCCCGATAAAACCGAAGATTTTCGTGTAACCAAGACGGTTCATCCAAAATTTGCTTAACTGGTACCCTAAGAACAATAGATATCCGTTCCAGCGTCTCAATTTTCGGTTTGCGTAGATCATTTTCCCACTGAGCGAGAGTTTGATAGGCTAAGCCAAGTTTTCCGGCTAGCTCCTTTTGTGTCATTCCGGCCGCTTTCCGTACCTCCTTTATGCGCTGTCCAGTAGTCACTCTATACACCTCCATAAATAGCATACCACGGCAAAATGAAAAACGCAACAAAAAATTTTACAAAAGACTGTTAAACAATCTTGACTTTTGCTTTTGACTGTGATACTATCAGCGTGCAGTCAAAAGTAAAAGGAGGTGAACAAAATGCGAATAGACCGAGTGGCGTTTGCTGCGGCGCTGGCCAGAGAGGACCTGAGTGTGAAGCGGCTGGCGGAGAAGACCGGGGTGAGCCGGGTGACTATCTCCGCTGTCAAGACCGGGAAAAGCTGTTCTGCGGAGACGGCCCGAAAGCTGGCGGCTGTCCTGGGCGCGGACATCATCGAAAGGAGCTGAGACCATGCCGAACATCAAGGAAAACCCGATGCTGCTGACCGTCTCTCAGGCGGCGGAGCTGCTTCAGCTGGGCCGGGATACGGTGTACCAGCTGACCCACCGGGAGGACTTCCCCGCTATCCGCCTGGGGCGGAACGTCCGCATTAACCGTGCTGCGCTGCAAGCGTGGCTGGACAAAAACAACGGAGGTATGCTGCTGTGAGAAACACGATTGTAATCTATGTGAGGTCCTTCCTTGTGCTGGCCCACAACCACCGGACGGGCAAGGAGGAGGCCATCACCGTCCCCGTGACCAAGGAGCAACTGCGGGCCTCCCAGCTGGTGGGCCAGAGCTCCACGGAGCTGGTCGGGCGGCTGTGCGAGCGCCAGAGCTACACCGTCGTGAAGATCGGCACCCCGGTCAGGCACTCCATCACCCTGAACCTGGAGGAGCTGGTGAAGCAGTACCAGGAGCACCAGGACGCTAAGGCCAAGTGGAACTATCTGTATGGAGGCGGGGCTGAGTGAGCGATACCGGCAATCTCCCCGCCCAGCTGCGGGAACAGGCTATGTTCTGCTGCTGGCGGTATGAGGAGAGGGGCGGTAAAAAGACAAAGGTCCCCTATAACCCCCGGACTGGGGGCAAGGCCCAGAGCACCAATCCCACCACCTTTACCCCGCTGTCCGTGGCTCTGGAGGCGCTGGAGCGGGGCCGGTATGACGGTATCGGTGTGGGCGTCTTCGGCAGCCTGGGCGCTATCGACATTGACCACTGCGTCAGCGAGGCCGGGGAGCTGTCCCCAATGGCCCTGGACATCATGGAGACCATGCAGGCATACACGGAGTTTTCCCCCAGCGGCCACGGCCTGCGTATCCTGTTCACCGTGCCGAGTAGTTTCCAGTACGACAAGGCCCGGTACTACATCAACAACCAGAAGGCCGGCCTGGAGGTCTACATAGCCGGCGCGACACAGAAGTATGTCACCATTACCGGGAACGCCCTCACCCCCGGGCTGGACCTGGAGGAGCGTGGGGAGCAGCTGCGGGCGGTGCTGGAGAAGTACATGGTCCGACCCCAGGCTCAGAGGCCCACACCTCCTCCTGCTCCGCTGGACTGGGGCGCGGAGATCGGCGGCAGCGGCGCGGTGGACCTGGATGACCTGGCACTGATCCAGCGGGCCCAGCGGGCCAGGAATGGCGCTCAATTCTCTGCCCTGTGGGCTGGGGATACCAGCGGCTATAAGTCCCACTCCGAGGCTGATATAGCCCTGTGCAACGCCCTGGCATTTTGGACCAACAAGGACGCCGCCAGGCTGGACAAGCTCTTTCGACAATCCGGCCTGTTCCGCCCTAAGAAGTGGGACCGCCCCCAAAGTGGCAGCACCTACGGAGCTATCACCATCCAGAACGCCATAGCCACCGCCCGACAGGGCTATGACCCCCGAGCTCATTTTCAGCGCAAGGCGGACCGAATCACCGTCCCTACCGCCGCCGGTGGGCTGAAGCTGGCAGACCTACACCCGGAGAAAAACGACCGCTATGGCTGGAACGATATCGGCAATGGCAATCTGTTCGCAGACTGGTACAAGGATGTGGCGCGGTATGTCCCGGAGCGCAAAAAGTGGTTTGTCTACAGTGGGAAGGTGTGGGAACCGGACCCCGGCAATCTGCGCACTATGGAGCTGTGCAAGCGCCTTGCGGATTCGCTGGTACTGTACGCGCTGGGCCTCCCTGATGGGGCGCTGCGGGACGATTACCGGGAGTTTGTGGAGCGCTGGCAGAAACGGTATAACCGGGAAACTGTGCTGAAAGACGCCGCCAGCGTCTACCCCGTCAAGCTGACGGACTTCGACAAAGACCCTTTTCTGTTCAACTGTCTGAATGGGACACTGAACCTGCGCACCCGGCAATTCCATCCCCATTCCCCGGCGGATATGCTGACGCTGATTGCTGGGGCCAACTATGACCCCGCCGCAAAATCCCCCCTGTGGGAAAAGACCGTGGCAGACGCGATGCAGGACAACGCTGAGAAGATTGCTTATCTCCAAAAGGCGCTGGGCTATGGCCTGACCGGGGACACGTCGGAGGAATGCTTCTTCATGCTGTACGGCCCCACTACCCGCAACGGCAAGGGGACCATCATGGAGACCTATATGGCCCTCCAGGGCGGCTATGGGAAAGCGGCACGGCCTGAGACTATCGCCCAGAAGGACAAGGCCAACAGCAGCGCACCCACTGAGGATATCGCACGGTTGGCCGGAGCGCGGGTGGTGAATATCTCCGAGCCAGGAAAGCAGATGATCTTGTCCGCCGCTCTGGTCAAAACCCTGACGGGCCGGGACACCATTATAGCCCGGTTTCTCAATGAAAACAGCTTCGAGTTTACCCCGCAGTTCAAGTTGTTTATCAATACCAACCACCGCCCCAAGGTCACAGACCCCACTATCTTCGATTCTGGCCGGGTGAAGGTGATCCCCTTTGAACGGCACTTCACCGAGGCGGAACAGGACAAGGGACTAAAGCGGAAGCTGCGCAAGGCGGCCAACCTCAGCGGCCTTTTGAACTGGTGTCTGGAAGGGCTGTGGATGATGCAGGAGACCGGACTGGAACCGCCCCCGGCAGTGCAGGCCGCTACGGCGGACTATCAGAGGGACAGTGACAAGATTGCCCGCTTCGTGGCCGAGATGATGGAGCCTGACCCTATGGGGGAGATCAGGACCGAGGAGGCCTATCAGGCCTATCAAAACTGGTGTGTCCGTAACGGCCAGTGCGCCGAGGCTATGACTGCCTGGAAGCAGCGTATGGAAGCCCACACGATTATCAAACGCAAGCGGCCCAATGGGACTGGACGAGAGGCAAACCGTTTTTGGTTCATCCGAGGAATGAAATGGCGGTGTGGTCAGCCGTGGTCAGCCATTTCATAGTCCCTTCTACGCGAGGAATTATTTTAAGGCCCGTGGAAAACCCTGACCACACCTGACCACACGCTGTGCCACAACGGTTTGCGCATGTGGGCCTAAATTGACGAAAGGAGAAAATGATTATGGACCAACTGATATGTCCCCTGGATGGGTAGCCCTGTGAGCGTGACTGCCCAGACCGCTACGTGGATCAGCCCGAGGGCGGCTGTATCCTGACCACGGCTCAGGAGCTGGGAGCACGTATTATCTACCTGGGCGGTGGCAATGTCGGGATGCTGTATACCCCAGAGGGGGGTGAGAACTCGTGAGCTACTACCGCGTCTGCCCCCACTGCGGGGCGCACCTGGACCCCCGGGAGGTCTGCGATTGCGGACCCTCAAAATCCCAATCGTCTGGGGATTTGAAAAAAGAGCTCCCCGCCAGCTCTGCGAAAGCTGACGGGGGCAAGGGGACCCAGCGGAGCAACTAACTACACAAGGCCCACCCTTATTCTATGGGGTGGAGGAAAGGAAGTCAAGGAGGATTTGTCAAATGCCAGCAATGATGCTTACTGAAAAGGAAGCTGCGTTTCTGAAATGCGCCCACATGATTCTGGCAGACCAGTGCCCTCCGGACCGCAAGCACTATCTGTGTATGGTGTCGGAGGACTGCACTGGGGATTGCGCTCAATGCTGGATCGAATACCTGTGGGGAATTGGAACAGGTGCCATTAAGCTTCCCAGCGGAAAGAGAGTTACAGCGTGAAGTGGAAATGTACATACCAGCCCGAGGAAAAGGAGGCGGCGGCCGCTGATCTGGCGGCCCTCCTCCGAAATCACCCCGGCGCAAGGGTGCGGAAAAGTACCGCACAAGCCCCGAAATTGTGCGTCTATCTGACCACCAAGAATCCAGAAAAGCCTTGCGGCACAGCGGAAAAGTCTTGACCAATAATCACCCCTGTGGTAAAATATACCCAGAGAATAGGCGCAGGGTTGAGTACCGCCCTTTTGGGTAATGTCTGTATAACAGGCGTGGGAAAACGATTTGATGATCGTTTCCTGCGCCTGTTTTTATTTTAGCCCCACTCAGGGCGTAAAACGGAGGTAATTATGAACAAGGAATTTTTGAAGAACTTCCAGGTGAACGGCCAGCCCCTGCCGGCGGCGGTGATTGACGCCATCATGACGGAGCACGCCCGGGACCTGGAGGCCGCCACAGCCGACCCCGGCGCAAAGGGGGAGGGCGGAAAGCTCTTCACACAGGACGATGTAAACCGGATCGTCTCCGAGCGGTTGGCCCGTGATCGGGCTGACAGGGCAGCGCCCAGCCCGGAGGACGAGCGTGAGAAGGCCTTGAAGGCCCGCGAGGCCCGGCTGGACTGTCGGGACTACCTGGACAGCAAGAAACTCCCCGCCGCCCTGCTGGAGGTGTTGGACTGCTCCGACGTGGAGAAATTCAAAGTCGCCGTGGGCGTGGCTGTGGAGAAGTTCCCGGCCATAGCCCGGGCGGATGAGGTCCCGCCCCCCTATGCGTTTGGGACCGGCACGGGCAGCGTTTACGGGGACCCCTTTGCAGCAGCCTTCAAGCCGAAAAGCTGAAAGGATGATTATGAATGGCCATTGAACTGGCAACCAAATTCCAGCCCTATACCGACGAGCAGTTTTCCACCGAGTCCAAGAAAAGCCTGCTGACCAACCAGGACTTCGACTGGACCGGCGCCCACACCGTAAAGGTGTACAAGATCACCACCAGCGGCATGAACGACTATGGCCGCAGCGGCCCTGCTGAGGGCAACTGGAGCCGCTACGGCGCGGTGGCCGCCCTGGACGCCACCACCGAGGAGTTCACCTTGAAGAAGGACCGCTCCTTCACCTTCGCCATTGACAAGCTGGACACCGACGAGACCGCCCAGCAGCTGGCGGCGGCGTCTGCTCTGGCCCGGCAGAACCGGGAGGTGGTAATCCCCGAGGTGGACACCTACACCTATGGCGTGATGTGCAGCAAGGCCGGTCACAAGCCCGACGCCAAGGCGCTGACCGCTGAGAACATCTATACCGAGGTGCTGGCCGCCTCCCAGGCTCTGGACGACGCTGAGGTCCCCGAGACTGGCCGTGTGCTGGTAGTCACCCCCGCCACCTATGCGCTGATGAAGAAGTGCAAGGACATCACCATGGAGACCGACGTGGGCAATGAGCTGCGCCTGCGGGGCGTGATTGGCGTCCTGGACGGCATGACTGTGCAGAAGATCCCCGCCAACCGCCTGCCCGTCGGCTTCGGCTTTATGGTGGCCCACCCCTGCGCCACCGTCGCACCCGTGAAGCTGGAGGACTACACCATCCACGCCAATCCCCCCGGCATTTCCGGCAGTCTGGTGGAGGGCCGTATCGTCTATGACGCTTTTGTCTTGGACAACAAGGTGAAGGCTATCTATTACCAGGCTCTGCCTGTCGTCACGCCGCCCAGCGGTGAAGACGGGGGCAAGGGCTGACCCAAGGGGGGCGCGTGGGCAGGAGCCTGTGCGCCCTTCACTATCCGCAGATTTCGCAGACCCTAAAAAGACAGCTATGGCAAGATTTGCGAGACCCTAAAAAGACAGCTATGGTAAGATTTGTGAGAGCAGAAAAAGCGGGTTTCCGGACACCGTAACGCGCACGCATGACAATGTCAGCTTATCCGACATTTCAGACATCCTGAAAGGGCATGTTTTATGAGCAACCAGATATTTCCAAAACGTCTCCAGAATTTGCGGAAACAAAAGCAGCTGAGTGCGCACGCTCTGAGTGAGCTGTGTGGCATGGGCAAAAACAGAATCCTGTTGTATGAGAAAGGTGAGCAAGAGCCAACCATAAGCAAACTGGAGGCCATCGCTGATTTCTTCGATGTATCTACGGATTATCTATTAGGGCGTGACCACAAATAGCGGGGTGTGCGTCTATGGCCAACAAGGACCTGAAGATATACCGTGCGGCCCGGATGTGCCCGGTGTGTGGGGAGGACAGCCGGGTCTATGATTCCAGAGAACAGTCGGACGGGACCATACGCCGGATACGTTGCTGTTCCGTCTGTGGGGTCCGCTTCAGCACGGAGGAGAGCTTTGTGGGCATGGTGCGCATGAGACGCCTATCCCGCTCCAGCCAATAGAAAGCCGGGGCTGTGATTTGGGATCAGACAAACGCCCACAAGCCTCCCTTGAAAGGGGCTTATGGGCGTTCTCTTTTGCCCTTTTGTTTTCCCTTGTTTTTTCCCTTTAACCTTCCCGGCCCTATCAGGTGACACCCAAAAAGAACGGGTGAAAAGTCTTGCGCCACAGCGGATAGCGGATGTGAAAAGGGACCAGCGGGCAGCAGCGGGTGGCCCCTGCGTATCGCAGGGTCAAAGGGGGATACTGTGGGAATGGTTTGGGCAGCCTCGCCAACTGCCGCCGCCATCTGTCGGTATCGCGCCGCCGGTCTGCCGTCGGCGGGCTTGCATACTCCCGTGCCGGGGGTGAGCAGTAGGGCGGTCTTGCCGCCTGAGAATACGGCACAATAAAATATAACATAGTGTGCGGGAAGTGCCATCGCCGGAGTCAGATAGATATATGGATAGAAAACGAGATCTGACGGTGGCTTTCCCGTACAAAATTGCTGTATAGATTCAATGCTATAATGAGGGGGGCATTAAATTGGAACAGAGCATTGACAAAGCGCCAATTCATTTGAAAATGACCTTAACTATTAGGGAAGCTGCGGAATACAGCAATATCGGAATTAACAAAATAGACAGTATGCTGCGTATGCCTAACTGTCCGTTCGTCCTTTTTGTCGGTTCAAAAAAGTTGGTAAAGCGCAAGGAATTTGAGGATTATATTGGACAGAAACTCATAATATGACCTAATAAAAAGAGCGGCAAAATAACGCTTGAGAAAGAGAGCGGTATCTGCTATACTCATGGTGTAGTAGTGTGCTCTCTTTCCTTGCGAGAAAGGAGCCGATTCATGGGAAAGAACTTAAAAGGCAAAAAATGTGTAAAGGAATTTGCCAGAGAAAGGATGGGTTATACTTAGCACGATTTGTTGACAAAGCAGGGAAAAGGCATGACAAATGTTTCCGAAAGCTTCCAGAAGCCAGAAACTGGCTGGAGGAAGCACGAGTTCTCGACAGGCAGGGAGGACAGAGTGCTGAGCCGAACGAAGAAAGCTTTGCGTCGCCTGATATGACGGTAGACGCATGGTTTGAATTTTGGATTGAGAACATTATAGGTGATTTGGCCCCTAATACTTGCCGAAACTACTGTGAAAGGTATGTAAACAATGTTCAGTCGGTAATTGGCAAAATGCTTCTGCGGGATGTGTGACCCATGCACTGCAAGAAAATTCTGATTGGAATGGATGCCGATTACGCAGGCTCAACTATCCGACAAACCCATATCGCAATGGGTACTATGTTTCGTTCTGCTGTGATGAATGGTATGATCCCTAAACATCCTATGGACGGGGGTTAGATACACCAAGCCGGTATGCGTTCCCAGCGATATCAAGTATCTCACGGTTGAAGAACAGGAAAGGTACTTCAGAAGCTACTGGGTCACGCCAGTATCCAGACCACCATGGATAAATGTGTGCATGTGACAGATGACTCACTGACTGCCGGTGTACGGCAATTTGAGGCCAGCAGAATGTAACTGCACATAAGTCAATGGCAAAATGGTGAAGAAATGGTACAGTAATGTTGAAGCTCTAAAGGAGCAAAACCTGGAAACCATTGATAAATCAGGACTTTCTAAGGAGATGTAAAGCAATATGAAATTAGGAATCGTGGGTTTGCCAAATGTGGGCAAGAGCACCCTGTTCAACGCCATTACCAACGCCGGAGCGGAGAGCGCCAACTATCCCTTCTGCACCATCGACCCCAACGTGGGCATGGTGGCGGTGCCCGACTCCCGTCTGGACAAACTGTCCGAGATGTACCACCCCAAGAAGACAACCCCGGCGGTGATTGAGTTTGTGGACATCGCCGGTCTGGTCAAGGGGGCCAGCCGAGGGGAGGGCCTGGGCAACAAGTTTCTGGGCAATATCCGGGCCACCGACGCCATTGTCCACGTGGTGCGCTGCTTTGACGACGATAACGTGATCCACGTGGAGGGGACCACCGACCCGGTGCGGGACATGGACACCATTGACCTGGAGCTGGTCATGGCCGACCTGGAGATGGTGGACCGGCGCATTGACAAGGCCAGGAAGGCGGCCAAGGGAGACAAGAAATTCCTCCAGGAGGCGGCGGACTTCGAGGGGCTGCGCTCCTGGCTCAACGACGGCAAATCCGCCCGCAGCTATACCGAGGTGGACATTGCCGCCGAGTATCCCGACTGTGAGCTGCTGTCCCTCAAGCCGGTGATTTACGCCGCCAACTTGGATGAGGACGGCTTTACCAATCCGGAGGGGGTCCCCTACTACAAGCAGGTGGAGGTCCGGGCCCGGGAACAGGGGGCTCAGGTCATCCCCGTGTGCGCCAAGCTGGAGGCGGAGATCGCCCAGCTGGACGGGGAGGAAAAGCTGATGTTCCTGGACGACCTGGGGATTGCGGAGTCCGGCCTGGACCGGCTGGTAAAGGCCAGCTACACTCTGCTGGGCCTGATCTCCTACCTCACCTCCGGCGAGGACGAGTGCCGGGCCTGGACCATTATCCGGGGCACCAAGGCCCCTCAGGCTGCGGGAAAGATCCACTCCGACTTTGAGCGGGGCTTCATCCGGGCTGAGGTCATCTCCTACCAGGACCTGATAGACTGCGGAACCATGGCTGCCGCCCGGGAGAAGGGTCTGATCCGCTCCGAGGGCAAGGAGTATGTGGTCCAGGACGGGGATATCATCCTGTTCCGCTTTAATGTGTAAGGAGGGAAGCGCACATGGACTTGAATCTCATGTTCGAGGCGGGCATCCGCAGCGGATGGATGCTTACCAAAATGGAGTCCCTGGGGAAAAAAGAACTGAAATCCAGGATCCCGCAGCTGCCCGAGGCAGAACAGCGCACCTTTGAAGTACTGATGCAGATACAGGACGCCACGCAGCTCCCCTTTCAGCTGGGCCTGGCCTCTCTGCTCCGGCTGACCGCCGCAGTGCTGGACGAGCCGGAGGAGAAGCTTGTGGAACAGATGGACCAGGAGGTAGCGGCGGTAAAGGAATACCTGGAGAACAAGCTGGAAAATGGGGGTCTGGAGCCGTGAGCATCTACGCTGACCTTTTCCTCACCTTTGCCAAGGTGGGGGTATGCACCTTCGGCGGGGGCTACGCCATGCTGCCCATCCTCCAGCGGGAGGTGGTAGAGAAAAAGGGCTGGGCCACCGACGAGGAGCTCACCGACTACTTTGCCGTGGGCCAGTGTACCCCCGGCATTATCGCTGTCAATACCGCCACCTTCATCGGGTACAAATACAAGGGGATCCCCGGCGGCGTACTGGCAACCCTGGGCCTGGTGTTCCCCTCTCTGATTATTATCACTGCCATTGCCGCATTTCTGTCCAACTTTGCCGATATCCCGGCAGTGCGGCACGCCCTGGCCGGCATCAACGCCGCCGTGGTGGCCCTGATTGCCGCCAGTGTGCTGAAGCTGGGCAAGTCCACGCTGAAAAACGGAGCCGCCATCACCATCTTCCTGTGTGTGCTGGCCCTGGCAGCGGCGGGGAACATAGTCAATTTCGGCCCCGGGACCCCGGGCGCCATGCTGGATTTGCTCACCTCCCCCGCCGTTCTGATCGTACTGGCTGGCATAATGGGCTTTGCGCTCTACAGGAACGGGAAAGGCGGTGAGGGGAAATGATCTTTCTGCGGCTGTATTTTGAGTTTGCCAAGGTGGGACTCTTCGCCGTGGGCGGCGGACTGGCTACCATCCCCTTCCTCCAGGACATGGGGGCCCGCACCGGCTGGTTCACCGCCGTGGACCTGACTACCATGATCGCTGTGTCCGAGTCTACCCCCGGCCCCATGGGGGTCAATATGGCCACCTATGTGGGCTTCCAGACGGGCAGTCTGGCGGGCGGCTCCATGGGCGGTGTTCTGGGCGCTACGCTGGCCACCCTGGGGCTGATAACCCCCTCCATCATTATCATTATGATAATCGCTGGATTTCTACAGAAGTTTCGCCAGTCCAAAACGGTGGACGCCGTCTTCCAGGGACTGCGGCCCGCCTCCACCGCGCTGATTGCCTCCGCCGGGCTGTCGGTGGCCCTGTCGGTGCTGGTGAGCATCGGGGGGACGGAGGAGCACACCTTTGCCGTCCACTGGCCCGCCCTGCTCCTGGCCGTGGCCGTGTTCCTGTGTATGCAGTCCAAGCAGCTGAAAAAGCTGCACCCCATCGTGTTTATTGCCATCGCCGCCGTGGTGGGGATCGTATTTCAACTCTGAACCCCGGAAAACCGCTCCCAGAGGCACAAGTCCTCTGGGATTTTTTTGTCCTGCCGCTGGGGCATCCACCTGCGCGGATTCCTCCCCTTTAATTCGTAAAGTATCTTTTGTAGGATGGGACGACCTTAGTCTGCTGTTTTATGGCCCGGCGAAGCCGGTGGGGATTGACCTGTTGGCACTGCTTCGACTTGAAATCCGAAATAGAAGCAGTTTTCCTAAGACAATCCCCCGCCTTCGCTTCGCTCAGGGGCCCCCTTTGCCAAAGGGGGCAAGCGGCTTCGCCGCTTATGCGCTCCTGCGGCATCACAAGATGGAACTACTCCGGCCCGCTCTACAATTTTTCTCTACTTTACGAATTGAAGTTCCTTTTGCTTCCCCCTTGTTCGACAAAATTATTGGTGGTATAATGGAAGTTACTACGATTTTCCCGGCTGCGGGACTGAGGAGATGAATATGTCGTGATGGACTGGACTGGCTTGGGACAATACTACTCCGGCAGGCTCTGCGAGGATTTTTTCCGCAGTCTTCCCCCTGACGCGCTCCGCCCTCTCCCCCAGGACGCGGGGTGGACCTGCTGTATGCGGGTGGGGGAATGGCGGGTCGAGGGCCTGGGGGACACGGTCCGGCTTGCCAACACCATGCACCGGCTGGCGGTATATGCCCGGGAGCCGGACCTCTTCCAGGCCATGAAACAGTTCATCGGCCAAATCACCGGCAATGACGGGCGGCCCAAGGACAAGCTGGCCCTGGTGCTAGCCGGAGGGGGCGCAAAGGGGGCCTATCAAATCGGGGTGTGGTCTGCCCTGGACCAGCTGGGGCTGTCGGGGGAGATCGGCGGCATCTCCGGCACCTCCATCGGCGCGGTGAACGCCCTGCTCTTCGCCCGGGGCGACTTTAACTACGCAAAAAATCTCTGGCTGGAGCTGAGCCGCACCAACAAGCGGCAGGAGATTCAGGCACGCATCCGCAAGGTCAACGTCAAGAAGGTCCCCGGCCTGGGGGAGCTGATTTTGGACGACCGCTTTCTCTCCCAGGCCGCGCTGAAGCGGGCGGCCTCCCAGGCGGTGGGCGGCGGCTATGGGGATCAGATCAGGCGGCGGTACCATATGTACACCACCAGCGTTGTGGCCGAGCCCCTGCTCAAGCTGATGACCATGCGGACCAAGGACATGAAGGAGCGCTACATCCCCTGGGGCATCCTCTCCCCTGCGGAGATGGTCCAGGCGGTGCTGGCCTCCTCCGCCCTGCCCGTGGTGTATCAGCCGGTGAAGCTGCGGGGCGCCGAGTACTACGACGGCGGACTGAAGGATAATGTCCCCTTCCTGCCCCTGTACCGGTGCGGCTACCGGAAGTTTATCATCGTCCATCTGGGGCGTAGCCATGTGGAGGAGACCCAACACAAGCTGGCCCAGTGTCCTGGCGCCTGGGCGGTGCAAATTATCCCCGGCCCCCAGGTGGGCAGCGGCGTGCAGGCCATGCTGGACCTGAGCTATAAGGCGACTCTGCACCGGAAGAAGGCGGGGGAACTGGATACGCTGGCCCTTAAAGACAGTCTGCTGGCCCTGGCCAGAGGATAAGGGAGGTATTTTATGGAATGGGAACAGTTTAACGACCTGCTGCGCCAGGCTCTGGAGACCCCGGAGGTACGGGCTCTGATCCGGCAGATTGCAGCGGAGGATGACCATATGGCGGGCACAGCCCCGGCGGCCCGTCCGGAGCAGCTGCGGGAGCTGGAGGAGCTCAATGCCAAGCTGCGGGAGCGCATTGACCTGGCGGTGGAGGAGCGGGACGCTCTGGAGGTCCGCCTCCGGGAGGAGCAGAGGCGGAACAAACAGCTGACCTCCCAGGCGGAGGAACGGGAACGCCAGCTGAGGGAGGCCCGCCGCCAGGGCGCGGAGTGGGAGAATCAGCTCACACTGGCCAACCAGCGGTGTACCGGTCTCTCCGCAAAGCTCCAGGAGGCAGAGCAGCAGTGTAAAGCCATATCCGTCCAGCAGCAGGAGGCCCTGGCCAAATCCCAACGTATGGAGGAGGAGCTGAAACAGCAGACGGCCCGCTTAACCCCCCTGCGCCCGCTGCTGGAGCACTTTGACGCCTACCGCGCCCTGCCCGGGACGCTGTTGAAGACCCTCGCCCCCCTCCTACCGGCGGACAACGTGATGGGCTTCTGGGCCAACGGCTGTCAGATCGACAATATCCTCCACCTCTGGGACGCGCTGAAACTTCAAACCGGCAGCCTTTCCCCGGAGCACCAGGCAGTGATACTGGATATCCTGTCCTTCTTCCTGGACCGGTACAACTCCGTCTGGGCCAGCCCGGTCTACCAGCTGATGACCCAGGAGGTGGGAAGGCCCTTTGACGACCTGCGGCACCTGAGGTCGGGGGATTGCAGCCGCTTCCAGGGGGATGTGGCCCAGGTCCTTCTGCCCGGCATCTGGAATCTGAACCGGAATACCGCCGAGCGCAAGTGTCTGGTGCGGTTTTAGCGAAAAATGTTAGAAAAACTGGCCCCTGCTGCGGGGCGGAAGCCAATAAAAGAGGAGGCAGTTGATATGGATGAGACGGCAAAAAACACCCCCCAGGAGCCCGGCGGGGAGTCCTGGGAGTTTCAGCGGGACTTCAACTGGAGCGCCGGCCCCCAGAGCGGGGTGCGGCGGCTGGACGTGTTCCCGGTAAACTGGAAGCAGATGACCCAGAAGCAGGTGACCCGGGAGCTGAAGCTTTTGGAGAACTACGTCTGGGAGTTGTTCAAGGGGGCATATGTGGACGGGCACCAGAACATCCAAATTGCGGAGCTCCCCCTGCGTATCTGCCCGGCGGAGGACCTGCGCCTGTTTGTGGAGGACTACTCCAAAATTGAATTGACCACCAACAACGCCTACTATGTCTGGAACTACAACTACAGCCAGGAGGGATATCAGCAGATGACCAATCGGGGCAGCCTCCGGGCTCTGGGGGAGCTACAGGAGGCCGGCATCCGCGGCTGGCGTCTGTGTACCAAGGATGAAGCAAAGATTATCTTTCAAGGGGAACCCTGGGGCGGTTGGGGGGTCAACTCTGGCACAATCAGCGGCGTCTCCCTCTATGATACAATTCACAGCAAAGAGTTCAGCGTGTTTCCCACTGGGGCCAGCAGCCAGTATTATCATATAAGCCAAGGACAGATCAGAAATTTTGGTGGAACCAGCTGCACGGTGGCGGACGTCTATGTGGCCGGTTTTCCCGAGGACTTCTGTCTGCTGGAC
This sequence comes from Pseudoflavonifractor sp. 60, assembly GCF_009911645.1. Taxonomy (GTDB): domain Bacteria; phylum Bacillota; class Clostridia; order Oscillospirales; family Oscillospiraceae; genus Lawsonibacter. The sequence continues at coordinate 27,049 of NZ_QWKI01000036.1, read as the reverse complement.
TTCCTCCTGGAGCGCCGCTGGACCCCTGTGCTGGCCGTCGGGACCCTTCAGTGGCAGGAGCTGACCGAGCTGTACCAGCGGCAGTTCATCCAAATCACCTCGGAGTGGGACGATGTGGCGGCGCGGGAGGAGTTCACCATCTTGCCCACTCCCCAGCTGTTCCAGGCGCTGGAATCGGGAGAAACCCTCCACATCGGCGGCGCCAGCTTCACCGCAGGCTCACCGCAGCTGCTGGAGGAGGCGCGGGAGGAGGTCCTCCGCTGCGACACCCAGCGGGCGAATATAACCCCCTACGACCCCATGCAGCTGGAGGACCCCAACCGGGGCTCCTGGGAGCTGTGGGCCCCGCCTATGGACGAGATGGTAATGATGTCCATCCCCGCGCCGGTGTACGCCCGGGACCCCCGTCTGGACGTTCGGCCCGGGGGCGTGATCGCCATTGACTTCGGCACCAAAAGCACGGTGGTGGCCCGGCAGGACGACAGCGACTACACCCATCTGGTGCGCATCGGCAAGGGGCTCTACGACCAGGAGGCCCGGGACAGCGACTATGAAAATCCCACCGTCATGGAATTTGTCGACCTGGACAGCTTCCTCCGGGCCTACCGCAGCCGGGAGGGACGGCCCGCCACCTCCTGGAGCGACCTGACCGTATCCCACACTGCCAACGATATGTGGAAGGACAACAAGGACAGCAGCAAATACTTCTCCTTCTTCGGTGAGCTGAAGCAGTGGGCGGGGAACCAGAACCAGAACCTGCGGGTCCGGGACCGGACGGGGACCACGGAGCTCACCCTGCCCCCCTATCTGAGCATCTCCGAGGGGGAGTTTGACCCCATTGAGCTGTACGCCTACTACATCGGCCTGTACATCAACAATATGCACACCAGCCAGATCTATCTGGAATATCTCCTGTCCTTCCCGGTCACCTACCCGGAGGAGGTGCGGAAACGGATTTTGGACAGCTTTCGCCGGGGCCTGGCCAAATCCCTGCCCCAGGCGGTGCTGGACGACCCGGAGTGTCAGGAGCAGTTCTCCGTGCGCCAGGGGGCGGGAGAGCCAGCGGCCTATGCGGTGTGCGCCCTCCAGGAGTACCAGTTCCAGCCGGAGGAGGGGGAAAATGTCTACTACGCCATCTTCGACTTCGGCGGCGGCACGGCGGACTTCGACTTCGGCGTGTGGCGGAGAGCCCCCAGAGGCAATGGGAGGCGGCGGAAGTACAACTATATCATCAGCCACTTTGGCGACGGCGGCGACCGGTATCTGGGAGGGGAAAATCTGCTGGAGCTGCTGTCCTACCAGGTCTTCCGGGACAACCAGAGCCAGCTGCGCCAGGCAGGGATCACCTTCTCCCGTCCCCCTCAGTGCGAGCCTTTCAAGGGCAGCGTGGGACTTCTGGCCAACTCTCAGGAGGCCCACACCAATATGCGCCAGATGAAGGAGGCCCTGCGCCCCCTGTGGGAGCGGCCCGAGGGCTGGGAGTCGGAGTACGCCAGCGGGGCCATTAAGCTGGACCTGGTGAAGCAGGACGGCAGCTGGGCCCTTGGGACCCAAATTCAGTTGGACCCGCAGCGGCTGGAGGCCATTTTGAGAGGGCGTCTTGCCGAGGGGGTCGATAAATTCATCCACGCCCTGAGCCGGGCCTTTAAGCCGGAGCTGTACAAGAGCCATCCCGCCAACCGCATCCACATCTTCCTGGCGGGCAACGCGGGCAAGTCGGAGCTGCTGCGGCAGGTATTTGATGAGAAGCTGGCCGCCTTTGCCGAAAGCATTGGCCAGTGCTACCAGGAGCGGGGGGAGTATGACCATGAGGATTTGGACTTCTTCCAGCTGTATCCCCCTCTGGGAACCCCGGAGGCCCAGGCGATCATGCGGGAGCGGGGCTGCACCTTCTCCGAGGACGAGGAGGTGGACGAGCGCCCCACCGGCAAGACGGGGGTCGCCTTCGGCCTGATCCTGTGCCGGGAGGGCTCCCCCATCAAGGTGGAAAACGAGGTGGCCCAGGACCAGGAGATCAAGTTTACCTTCTCCGTGGGCTACAATGACGACGGCTTTTTTGCACCCTGCCTCACCCGGGATACCCCCTACGGCCAGTGGGTCGAGTATCTGGAGGCGGACGCGGCCCAATTCGAATTCTACTTCTCCACCGACCCCACCGCCCAGCAGCCGGGCCGCCTGCCCGTCTCCAAGGCTAAAAAGCGGGGCGGCGTGCGCATCCCGGCCTCCGCCGTCAACGAGGACTGGTGGATCCTCCTCCGGCCCACAGGCCCCAGTCAACTGGAGTATGTGGTGGCTAAGAGCCTGGAGGACGCCGCCCAGGAGCGCTATGAGTGTCCCCCCAAGGCCATAACCCTGGAGAACTAGCGCCACCCAAAACACCCTGCCCAAATGGACAGGGTGTTTTCTCTCTATTGGGTTTCCATTAACGCCGCCGCAATGGCGTCCGCCGAGGCCTGCTTGGAGTTGAAATCCAGGTGGGAGTAGATATCGGCGGTGGTGGCGAAGGTGGAGTGGCCCAGCCAGTCCTGGATCTGCTTCATGGGGATGCCTTGGCTGAGGAGCAGAGAGGCGCAGCTGTGGCGCAGGTCGTGGAAGCGGATGATCCGCAGGTTGTGCCGGCGGAGCAGCAGCTTGAAGTGGTCGGTGACATAGTTGGGGCGGAAGAGACGGCCCATCTCGTTGACGCACACGTAGTCCAGATAGTCCATGCAGTAGGCGGAGCGGAACAGCTCCTGATAGCGGGCCTGCCTGCCCTTCTGTTCCAGCAGCAGCTCCCGCATGGCGGGGATCAGGGGTAGGGTTCGGAAGCTGGACTTGTTTTTCAGCTTGTCCTCTGTGTACATCTGGTACTTTCCATTCTCAGAGCTCTCCGTCACCTTGTGGTTGATCGTCACGGTCCCCCGAGCAAAGTCCACCGCGCTCCAGCGGATGCCCAGTACCTCGCTGCGCCGCAGGCCGTAGTAGGCGGCCAGCTGGATGACCACCGACATGGAGTCCTCCCTGGTAGCCTCAAAGAGGGCGGCCAGCTCCTCCTTGGTGTAAAAGCCCGCCAAATATTTTCCCTTTTTGGGCCGGTCCACCTTGTCCGCCACATTCTCCGCCAGCATCTCGTTCTTCACGGCGTATTGCAGTGCCTTGCGCACCACGGCGTGGTAGTGGATGACGGTGTTGGCGTTGCAGCCGTCCTGAAAGATGGACTCGTGGAGCTCCCGGATGTGGCAGGGCTCCACCTGGTCCAGCCGGAGCTGGCGGCTTCGGAAAAAGGGGTCCAGCCGGGCGGAGATGATGTTTTCATAGCTGTGGTAGGTGGTGCGCTCAATGGTGGGGGCCACAATTTTCAGCCAGTCCCACAGGTAATCAGCAAACAGCGGGAGCTCCTCCGCCTTCTGCTCCGGGCGGCCCCGCTTCTGCTCCTCCAGACGCAGCTGGAGCCTGCGCCGTCCCCTCTTCCGCGGAACGCTCAGGGAGACGGCCTTTTGCCTGCCCTTTCCGTCCGCGTTGCACAGCCCGGAGCGCTCCCGGAACGCGGTCTCTTGGTACTTCATAAAAATCCTCCTTTCGGCCCCTGCGGCCTCACCTGGAATCCCGCTCCCCACTGTACAGATAGTCGATCACTGCCGACTTGGGGACCCGGTACAGCCGCCCCATCCGGACGCTCTGGATCTTCCCCTCCCGCAGAAGGCTGTAGGTCATGCGCTGGCCAACCCCCAGCATCTCCTGTACCTGGCGGGGGGTCAGGGCGTCGGGATAGTGGAGGAACATGGTCCCATATCGCAGGGCTTCTTTCTCTTTTTTGTCCATTGATGGATTCTCCTCTCTGTTTGGCAGTCCTTTTGACTATAATAGGAAAAAAGATATCGCCTAATATATAGGCGGCGAGAAGGGCAAAAACGGAACTGCAAAGGAAGAATTTTTTTGAGAAAGACATATGCAGACATTCGGGAGGAGAAGCTGGAGCAGAAAATCCAGGCCCTGGCCGGGGAGGGCAACTGGACCGCAGTGCTCCAGGCTCTGGACGACTTCGACGCCAACAACGAGCGGCGGGAGCTGGAGCACCGGGCCCAGCTGGACATCACCATTGCGGACCGGGACCTGGGAGATGGAGAGGGCTGCCGGGCGGCGGTGCTGCTGCGGCTGAGCCGGCGGGAGGACTTTGAGGAACATATTTTTTCCCGGCGGCCCGAGGACCTGTACCAGCTGGCGGGGGACCGCTCCGTCAGCACGGCGCTGCGGCGTCTCACCCCCATCCAAAGCCGGGTCCTATTTGAAAATGTGGTCTACGGCGTCCCCGCCAAGGAGATCGCAGCGGAGCTGGGGTGCTCCCACCGAAATATCACCAAGCACCGCCAGACCGCCCTGGCCAAGCTCCGGTACCTGGCCGCAGTTCCGGAGGTCAAAGGCTAGACACGCGTGTCCCGCCTCGCACCGCGGGACTTGTTCCCTTGGGCAAAGGGGGTTGCCCAACCCTTTGTGCAGCAAAAATCCCGACTTCTGAATCAGAAGTCGGGATTTGATATTGGGATTTAGCCCACAAAGCCGGCGCCTATACCCTGGGAGGCGCTCCAGCCCTGGACAACGTCCGTCTCCAGCTGCTCCCGGTCCTGACTGCGCAGGGCGGAGAGAGCGGTGAGCTTCCAGGCGGGGTCGTCGGTGGAGACATAGTACATCACGTGCCAGCCATACTCGCTCTTCACCAATTCGGTGTCGCCCGGGCGGCGGGAGGGATCAATGGCCCAGTCCCGGAAGGGCTCCACATAGTTAGAGCTGGAGTTGATGCCCGAAATCAGGCCGCCGGAGAGCCGGGAACCCGTGTCTTCAGTGTTGTCGGTGGCCAGCTGGGCGAAGGAGTCCTCGGTGGCCTCGCCGGCGCGCCACTGGTCCAGCAGCTCCTGCGCCTTCTCCTCGGCCACATCATACTGGGTCTGGGTGGGGGTGCTGGTGGCCACGTCGCCGGTGGCCCGGATCAGGATGTGGCGGACAGAGTTGGTGTTCTCCTCATCCCGGAGGCGCTCCTCAAAGCGGGCCACATAATAGAAGTAGGAGTCCACTGTCTCCTGCTCGGTGATGGTGATGTCTCCGGAGCGGCGGCTGGAGTCCAGCAGCCAGTCGGCGTAGATGGAGTTGACCACGTTGCTGCCGCTGGCCCGGCGGGAGGCGACGGAGCTGTACAGCTGGTCGGCGTACTCCTCGGCCAGGTCCTCCGGCTCGGCTCCGGCCCGCAGCTTGGCCTCTACCTCCTGGGCCAGAGCCTTCTGCTCAGCCTTGGACTCCTCCAGGGCGGCGGTCTTCTCCTCGTCGGTCATCTCAATGGGGTTGCCCTCCTCGTCCTGCGTGGGGACATAGGCGCGGAAGGCCAGCTGGGAGTAGACAATGGTGTCCATGTTGTCGGCGTTCTCCCGGTAGTAGGCCTCGCAGTCGGAGTCGGGGTGGTCAATGGCGTCCAGCTGGGCGCTGGCGTAGTCGCTGGCCAGCACTTCCCGATGGAATAGGGAGACCAGCTTGTCATAGGTCATATAGGCGCCGAACTGGGCCCGGATGAAAGCGTCCCGGCTGGTGGCGCCGTAGCCAACCCACATGGTGTTCAGCTGCTCCAGGTTTGAGTCCAAGCTGTCCTGGGCCTCCTGGGAGAGGGTATAGCCCTCGCTCTCGGCCCTGGCGGCCAGGGTGGTATCGGTGGTCAGATCCTCAATAGCCAGCTCCATAATGTGGTCGTGCCAGCTCTGGCCGGTCTCCTGGTCGTAGGTCTGCTTCTTCACGGAGGTGCTGGAGTCGAAAGCGTAGCTGCTGGCCAGGTTGTTATACTGGGTGCTGTAGTAGTATTGCAGCTCGGGGACGGTGTAGTTGAAGCCGTTGATGGTCACGGCGGTAAGGCTGCGCTGAAGGAGTCCGCTGTTCAGGATCATCAGAACAACGGCGGCAATGACCACAGCGGCGGCGATGACGGAGTAAACGGCCACAGAACGGCGGTCCTTCTGCTCCTCCTGACGGCGCTGCTCATTGCGCTGGGCCTTTTTTTCGGATGCACTCACAGTTGGTTCAGTCCTCTCATTCTTCAAAGTAAAATCGCAAATGTCCGTGGGAAAGGGGAGTCTGGCGGGCATTTCCGACCTATTATACTAAATGCCGCCGCCGATTGCAAGAGGGAGGGGGGACTTTTACACTTTATTTATAATTCCCCCGGAGGGGCGGCAAAGGGGGCTAAAAAAGACCGCGGCATACTGCCGCGGCCAAAGTGCAAGGAAAAATTTTTTATAACCCCGCTCTGGCCGTGTGGACCCGATTAAAACCTGCACGTAATGGCAGGTGGGTCGCCTCCACAGCGTTTTTCTGCTTCCAACGTCCAGCTGACCTCATAAGGGGGCCGGGAGGCCTGCAAGCCGCGCCGTGAGGTGGGCGTCCCGTTTTAGAAATGTGGGTTTAAAAGGGCCCATCACGCACCGAGCAGGAAGGGTTCCGCCTAACTGTCCGCTTCCTCCTCGTCGTCCTGGAAGAAGCGCTCCATAAACAACTCGTACACCGTGTCCAGCTCCTCGTCGGAGTCCAGGGTGGACAGCAGTTCCTCGCCGTTTTCCACGATGGCCTTCATAATCACCAGGCCATACTCCTCGTCGTCGGCGTCCACGTCCTTAGGCTGACCGGATTCGTCCTCCTCCACGGCGGGGAACATGGCGTAGTAGGTAACGCCCTCATGCTCCAGGGTGTCCACCAGCTCCAGCTCAAAGTCGTTGCCGTCCTCGTCGGTAACGGTGATGAAATCGGGGCCGAAATTTTCTTCCATGGGAGCGCCCTCCTGTTCTTTGTTGCTCTTATTGTACCCCGGACCGAGGAAAAATGCAAGAGGCAGGACAGGTAAATTTTAAGAAACTTTGAAGAATATACCTTTGGGATGTTTGTGGGTGGACAAACATGGAAAATCTGGTATAATACGTAGTATCAGGTTTATTGCTGGCCCCATAGAACGAAAGCAAAAATCCGGACGGACCCCAGGTGCGTCCAGGGAAGCCGGGGCGGGCGGAGAACCCCCGGCCGGCTGGAGGTATTGATTGTGTCAGACTACAGAAATTACAATAATTACAAGCACTCGCTGTATGACGACAGCGACTACCCCTCCCGCAGGCAGCCCCCCAGCCGGGAGCGGCAGAGCGGCGGCAGCAGCGGTGGAGGCGGCGGCGCGCCCCGGAAGCGGCGCAAAAAGAAGAAACGTGGGGGCGTGGGCCGGGTCATCGGCGCTTTCTTTAAGGTGCTGGGCACGCTGATCCTCATTGGGCTGTGTACCGGCGCGCTGATGGCCTGCTTTGCGGCGGTCTATATCAACGAGGTCATCGTCCCCCAGGCCGACCTGAGCATGGACGACTTCCCCCTGGGCGAGAACAGCGTCATGTACTATGAGGACAAGGAGACCGGCCAATATAAGGAAATGACAACGCTGCTCAACGTGACCAGCTCTGTGTGGGTTGACTTTGAGGAGATGCCCCTGAACCTGATTAACGCCGCCGTGGCCATTGAGGACAAGCGGTTTTGGACCCATCCCGGCGTAGACTGGCGGGGCACTGCCAAGGCGGTGCTGAGTATGTTTACCGGCGGCGAGGTGTCCGGCGGCTCCACCATTACCCAGCAGCTGATTAAAAACGAGACCCAGTACAACGAGACCACCGTGAAGCGGAAGGTCACCGAGATCATTCGGGCCCTGCGCTTCACCCAGAACAACTCCAAGGAGGACACCCTGGAGCGCTACCTGAACATCATCCCCCTGGGCTCCGGCTGCAAGGGGGTGGGGGCCGCCGCCCTGGAGTACTTCGGCAAGCCGGTGTCCCAGCTCACCCTGGCCGAGTGCGCCAGCCTGGTGGGCATCACCAACAATCCCTCTAAATACGGGCCCTACTCCTTTAACCGCTCCCAGGGCGTGAACACGGAGGAGATCTGGGACGCCCGGCAGTGGAACAAGTACCGCCAGGAGGTCATTCTTTGGCAGATGCTGGAGCAGGGGATGATAACCCGGGCGGAGTATGACCAGGCCGTGACCCAGGAGCTGAACTTTGTCCGGGCCCAGGGCGAGGGAAACTCTGACCAGATCTACACCTGGTATGAGGAGACCGTCATCTCCGACGTGCGCCAGGCCCTCCAGGACAACTTCGGCTGGTCCGACGAGCGCACCGACCAGATCATGCAGAGCGGCGGACTGCGCATTTACACCTGCTACGACCCCGAGGCCCAGGCCATTGCGGAGGAGATTTACACCGACCGGGCCAATTTAAATTACACCTCCAAGGACGGCCAACAGATGCAGTCGGCCATCTGCGTCATCAACAACGAGACGGGAGATGTGGCCGCCATTGTGGGCCAGTTCGGGGACAAGACAGTAAATCGGGGCAGCAACTACGCCAACGCCGGCCACCGCCAGCCCGGTTCCTCCTTCAAGCCCCTGTCGGTCTACTCTCCCGCTCTGGAGTTCGGCAGGATCAACCCCTATACCGTACTGGACGACTACCCCTACGACACCCGCACCGGCAGCGCCTGGCCCAAGAACTCGGGCAAAACCCACTACCGGGGCCTGGTCCCCGCGTTTGAGGCGCTGAAGCGGTCGCTGAATACGGCGGCGGTGCGCATCATGTCCGACTATATCAATCCGGAGGAGAGCTTCAAGTTTGTAGAGGAGCGCTACCACATTGAACTGGAGCCGGGCCGGATGGTCTACGGGGAATGGAAGACCGACATCGACGTGGCCCCCATGGCCATGGGCGGCCTGACCAACGGGGTCAACGTCCGGGATATGGCCGAGGCCTTTGCCACCTTCCCCAACGGCGGGATGTACAAGCGGTCCCGCACCTTCACAAGGGTGACCCAGCTGGTCAACGGCCAGGAGGTGACCCTGCTGGAGAACAACACCGTCTCGGAGCCCGCCATCAAGGCCACCACCGCCTACTATATGAACACCATGCTCCAGGGCGTGTTTGCCGACGGAGGCACCGGCGCCAGCCAGGGGGGCATCAAGGGCCAGCACGCCGCCGGCAAGACGGGCACCACCAGCGAGAACTTTGACCGCTGGTTTGTGGGCTACACCCCCTACTACACCGCCGCCGTCTGGACGGGCTATGAGCGCAACGTAAAGATCGTGGCCAAGAACAACCCCGCTCTGGCCCTGTGGAAGCAGGTGATGACCAAGCTCCACGAGGACCTGCCTGACAAGGATTACCCCTGTCCCGAGTCCATGCGCACCATCAACTACTGCCGGGACAGCGGTCTGCTGGCCAACGAGTGGTGCAAGCTGGACCCCCGGGGCAACCGGACGGCCAGCGGATCTGTCTTCCCAGAGGACTACCCCGAGAACAAGCCGTGTACCGTCCACACGGCGGAGAGCACTGTGACGGTCTGCCTGGACTGCCCTGTCCTCAAGGCCGACGGCAGCCCCTCGAGCCTGTACCACCAGGCGGGCCCCTACTGCCCGGAGGACCGGCAGCAGCAGGTGTGCTACCCCAACTACCAGCGGGAGCAGGTGGGCAATGCCTCGGCGGACGACGGCCTGTGGCGCTATGAGACGGCCAGCGCCTACGGCCAGTGTACCGTCCACACCGAGCCCCCCGTCACCGAGCCGGACCCGCCGGAGTTGACCGACCCCACCAATCCTACGAATCCCACAAATCCCACCAACCCAACGAATCCCACCGACCCCAACGGTCCCTGGAACAACTGGGGGGAGCCCAGCAATCCCGGCACCACTGACCCCGGCCCCGTCCAGAATCCCACGCCGGAGGACCAGCCGGACGTGCCCATCTTCCCTCTGGACCCGAATAACAGCATGGTGGGATAGAGTTCCAGCAGATCAAAGCCCTTTTCATACCGCCGCAGGCCCGCCGGTCTGCGGCGGTATCCTTGTGAAGTGTGAAATATGACGAATCTCTGCCGCTTTATCGAGAAAAAGTTCCACGAACCCCACAGCCATTTTCGGGTTGCGGCTCAGCCCTTTGTGTGCTAAAATGAACGACAGCGCAAAAACAAATGACCACGCGGCGCGGACAACATTCCAGCGCAGACGGGAGGAAGCTATGAGCGGTCCTGCGAAATATTTTATTGTGGACGCCCGGGCCATGCCGGAGATCTTTCGGAAGGTGGCCGAGGCCAAGCGCCTGCTGGAGACGGGGGAGGAGAAGACCGTCAATGGGGCGGCCCAGGCGGTGAATATCAGCCGCAGTGCTTTTTACAAGTACAAGGACGCGGTGCGGCCCTTTAACGATATGCTCCACGGTCGCATTGTCACCTTTCAGGTGCTGCTGAAGGATGAGCCGGGCGTCCTGTCCGGGGCGCTGAATGTGCTGGCGGGCACCGGGGTCAATATCCTCACCATCAACCAGAATATCCCGGTGAACGGCTGTGCGGTGGTTACCATGACGGCGGAAACCTCCGCCCTCCAGGCCTCCCTGGAGGAGGTGCTGTCCCATCTCAGCGCCGGGCCGGGGGTCGTCAAGTGTGAGATCCTGGCGGGCTAGGGACGCCGGGCCCGATGAAACAGACCTGACTATATGAATGAAGGAGAAGAACCAATGGTTAACGTAGCGATTTTGGGATTTGGAACGGTGGGCTCTGGCGTGGCCGAGGTGCTCACCACCAACGGCGGCCTCATTGACAACCGGGTCCGCGACCTGGTGCGGCTGAAGTATATTCTGGATGTGCGGGACTTTCCGGACAGCCCCTACAAGGACTGCTTTGTGAAGGATTTCGCCGTCATCGAGAGCGACCCCGAGGTGGACATTGTGGTGGAGACCATCGGCGGCGCGAAGATCGCCCTGGAGTTTACGGCCCGGGCCCTGAAGGCGGGCAAGAGCGTTGTCACCTCCAACAAGGAGCTGGTGGCCACCCACGGCTGCGAGCTGCTCCAGCTGGCCCGGGAGCACGGGTGCAGCTATCTCTTTGAGGCCAGTGTGGGGGGAGGCATCCCCATTCTGCGGCCCCTCACCTCCTGCCTGGCCGCCAATGAGCTGGAGCAGATCACCGGCATCCTCAACGGCACCACCAACTATATCCTGACCCGAATGATCCGGGCGGGCCTCACCTTTGAGCAGGCTCTGAAGGAGGCCCAGACCAACGGCTACGCCGAGAAGGACCCCACCGCCGACGTGGACGGCCACGACGCCTGCCGGAAGATCTGCATCCTGGCCGACCTGGCCTTCGGGCGGCAGGTGGACCCCGCCCTGGTGCCCACCGAGGGCATCCGGAACGTGACCCTGGAGGATGTGGCCTATGCCGACTCTGTGGGCTATCAGATCAAGCTGCTGGGCCGCTGTCTGCGCCAGGAGGAGGGCAGAGTGTGCGCCTTTGTGGCCCCCCATCTGGTGCCCGCCGGAAATCCCCTGTCCGGGGTCGAGGATGTGTTTAACGCCATTGCCGTCACCGGCAACGCCATTGGCGACGTGATGTTCTATGGCCGGGGGGCGGGCAAGCTGCCCACCGCCTCCGCCGTGGTGGCCGACGTGATCGATATTGCCAAGGACCTGAAGAAGGACCGGCACAACGGCTGGGAGGCGGGCAGTCCCGACCTGGTGGTCTCCGCCGACTATCTGATGTCCCCCTGGTATGTCCGGGGCCAGATGTCCGCCGACCAGGCCCGGAAGAGCTGCGGCGAGGTCCAGCTGCTGGCCCGCAGCGGAGCGCCCGCCGGGGAGTGCGCTTTCCTCACCGCCCCCATGACGGAACCGGAGGTGAAGGAGAAGCTGGCCGGCCTGGAGGTGGGTTCCCGCATCCGGGTCCTGTCCTGAACGCAGTGGGCCGCATAGGATGGCGGGGAGGTATGCTTCCCTGATCCCAACCACTTATCTTGAACCTTTAGGGGGAACAACATATATGCTCATTGTACAAAAATTCGGCGGAAGCTCGGTGGCCGACGCCGATAAGATCCGCAACGTGGCCCGCATCGTCACCGAGACCTACCGCAAGGGCCACAGCGTGGTGGTGGTCCTGTCCGCCCAGGGGGACACCACCGATGATTTGATTGAAAAGGCCCGGGAGATCCACCCCGGGGCCTCCAAACGGGAAATGGATATGCTTTTGGCCACCGGAGAGCAGATCTCCATCTCCCTGTGCGCAATGGCCATTGAACGCATGGGCTATCAGGCCATCTCCCTCACCGGGTGGCAGGCGGGAATGCTCACCGACTCGGCCTACTCCGGCGCCCGGATCAAGCGAATCCGCACGGAGCGCATCCGCAAGGAGCTGGACAAGAAGAAGATCGTGCTGGTGGCCGGCTTCCAGGGCATCAACAAGTACGACGACATTACGACCCTGGGCCGGGGGGGCTCCGACACCTCCGCCGTGGCCTTGGCCGCCTCCCTCCACGCCGACCTGTGCCAGATCTACACCGACGTGGACGGGGTCTATACCGCCGACCCCCGCAGTGTGACAGGGGCGCGGAAGATCGACGAGATCACCTTTGACGAGATGCTGGAGCTGGCCAGCCTGGGGGCCCAGGTGCTCCACAACCGCTCGGTGGAAATGGCCAAGCGGTACAACGTCAATCTGGAGGTGCTGTCCAGCTTCAGCGGAAAGCCCGGTACGAAAGTGAAGGAGGTCGTCAAGACTATGGAAAAAACCCATGTCAGCGGTGTGGCCAAGGACAAAAACGTGGCCCGCATTGCCCTGGTGGGGCTGGCTGATCAGCCCGGAATCGCCTTTAAAATCTTCTCCCTGCTGGCCCAGAAGGGGATCAACGTGGACATTATTTTGCAGTCCATCGGCCGGGACGGCAGCAAGGATATCAGCTTTACCGTGGCCCGTGGAGACGCCCAGGCGGCCAAGGAGGTCATGGAGGAGTACAAGGAGACCGTCGGCTGCAAGCTGGTGGAGCTGAATGAGCAGGTGGCCAAGGTGTCCATTGTGGGCGCGGGCATGGTGAACAACGCCGGCGTGGCCTGCAAGATGTTCGAGGCCCTGTACTCCGCCGGGGTCAACATCAATATGATCTCCACCAGCGAGATCAAGGTGTCCGTCCTGGTGGATGAGCGGGAGGCCGACCGCGCCGTTCAGGCCATCCACGACCGCTTCTTCAGCGAATTTGGAAATGCGTAAACAAAAAATCCGCCCTACCTGGGGCGGATTTTTTATCAAGGAAGGCCTGTCGGCGAGGGCCTACACGTGGCAGCCCTCACAGCTGCCGCAGTCGGGGAACTGGGCGGGGTCGTAGGGGATGCCGCTGCGGTCGTAGTAGTCCTTCAGGGCCGCCTTGATGGCCTCCTCCGCCAGCACGGAGCAGTGGAGCTTGTGGGCGGGCAGGCCGTCCAGAGCCTGGGCCACCGCCTGGTTGGTCAGCTCCAGGGCCTGGGAGATGGGCTTGCCCTTAATCATCTCGGTCGCCATGGAGCTGGAGGCGATGGCGCTGCCGCAGCCGAAGGTCTCAAACTTCACGTCGGTGATGATGTCGCCCTCAATTTTCAGGTAAATCTTCATAATATCCCCGCATTTGGCGTTGCCCACCTCGCCCACGCCGTCGGCGTCCTCAATCACGCCCACGTTGCGGGGATTGCGGAAGTGGTCCATTACGGTTTCGCTGTAAAGTGCCATAATTTTACCTCACTGAATGACAAAAGATTGTTTTCCCGTTTCCAGGTCCCGCCACACCGGGGACATACTCCGCAGGTAGCTCACCACCTGGGTCACCGCCTCCACGGTGTAGTCCACATCCTCCTGGCTGGTCTCCTCCGACAGGGTCAGCCGCAGGGAACCGTGGGCAATCTCGTGGGGCCGCCCGATGGCCAGCAGCACGTGGCTGGGGTCCAGGGAGCCGGAGGTGCAGGCGGAGCCGGAGGAGGCGTATACCCCTTTGTCGTCCAGCAGCAGGAGCAGGGATTCCCCCTCGATGCCCTCGAAGCAGAAACTCACATTGCCGGGCAGGCGGCGGGTGGGGTCGCCGTTGAGTATGGAGTGGGGGATGTTGGCCAGCCCCGCAATGAGCCGGTCCCGCAGGGCGGAGACCTTGGCGGCGTTTTCCTCCATGCGGCCGCAGGCCTCATCCAGAGCGGCGGCCATTGCCACGATGCCGGGGATGTTCTCGGTGCCGGCCCGCTTACCCCGCTCCTGAGCGCCCCCCTCAATGAGGCTGGTCAGGGGGACGCCCTTCCGGACGTACAGCGCCCCCACCCCCTTGGGGCCGTGGAACTTGTGGGCGGACAGAGACAGCAGGTCGATGTTCTGCCCCTGGACGTCAATGGGCAGATGGCCCGCCGCCTGGACCGCGTCGGTGTGGAACAGCACGCCCCGCTCCCGGCAGATGGCCCCAATCTCCGCCACAGGCTGGATGGTGCCAATCTCGTTGTTGGCGTACATCACCGTCACCAGGCAGGTGTCCTCCCGGATGGCTTGGGCTACCTGCTCCGGCTGAATCAGGCCGTTTTCGTGGACGTCCAGCAGGGTCACCGCAAAGCCCTCCCGCTCCAGCCTGTCCAGGGTGTGGAGGACGGCGTGGTGCTCGAAGGCGGTGGAGATGATGTGCCGCTTCCCCTGCCTGGCCCCCAGCAGGGCGGCGGAGCGGATGGCCTGGTTGTCCGCCTCGCTGCCGCCGGAGGTGAAGGTGAGCTCTCGGGGGGTACAGTTGAACTGCCGGGCTATGCGCTCCCGGGCGTGGGACAGCGCCTCGCTGGCCCGCTGGCCGGGGGAGTGGAGACTGGAGGGATTGCCGTACACCTGGTCCAGACAGGGGAGCAGGGCCTGGATGGCGGCGGGACTCATTTTAGTGGTGGCTGCGTTGTCAAGGTAAATTTGTCTCATAGGGATTTCCTTTTCTCAAGTTGCCGCCTCCGGAGACGGGGCGGGAAGGGTGTTACTTCACCGCGGCAAAGCCCTTCTCCAGGTCGGCGATGATGTCGTCAATGTGCTCAGTGCCGATGGACAGGCGGATGGTGTTGGGACGGATGCCCTGGTCCGCCAGCTCCTCGGGGCTCAGCTGGGAGTGGGTCGTGGTGGCGGGGTGGATGACCAGTGATTTCACGTCGGCCACGTTGGCCAGCAGGGAGAAAATCTCCAGGCTGTCAATGAACTTGTGGGCCTCCTTCACGCCGCCCTTGATCTCAAAGGTGAAGATGGATGCGCCGCCGTTGGGGAAGTACTTCTCATAGAGGGCGTGGTCCGGGTGATCGGGCAGGCTGGGGTGGTTGACCCTCTCCACCAGGGGATGGTTCGCCAGGAAGTCCACCACCTTTTTGGTGTTCTCCGCGTGGCGCTCCAGCCGCAGGGAGAGGGTCTCAACCCCCTGGAGGAGCAGGAAAGCGTTGAAGGGGGAGATGGCGGCCCCCGTGTCCCGCAGGAGGATGGCCCGGATGTAGGTGACGAAAGCGGCGGGGCCCACGGCGTCCACGAAGGAGATACCATGGTAGCTGGGATTGGGGGCGGCGATGGGGGCGTACTTGCCGGAGGCCTTCCAGTCGAACTTGCCCGAGTCCACAATGATGCCGCCCAGCGTGGTGCCGTGGCCGCCGATGAACTTGGTGGCCGAGTGGACCACAATGTCCGCCCCGTGCTCGATGGGCCGGATGAGGTAGGGGGTCCCGAAGGTGTTGTCAATGACCAGGGGCAGGCCATGGGCGTGGGCAATTTGAGCAATGGCGTCGATGTCGGGGATATCGGAGTTGGGATTGCCCAAGGTCTCCAGATAGACGGCCTTGGTGTTGGGCTGAATGGCGGCGGTGAGCTCCTCCAGATTGTGGGCGTCCACAAAGGTGGTCTCCACGCCGAACTGGGGCAGGGTGTGGGCTAGCAGGTTGTAGCTGCCGCCGTAGATGGTCTTCTGGGCCACGATATGGTCCCCCGCCTGGGCCAGGGCCTGGATGGTATAGGTGATGGCCGCCGCGCCCGAAGCCAGGGCCAGCGCCGCCGCGCCCCCCTCCAGGGCGGCCAGACGCTTCTCCAGCACGTCCTGGGTTGAGTTGGTCAGCCGTCCGTAGATGTTGCCGGCGTCCGACAGACCGAAGCGGGCGGCGGCGTGGGCGCAGTCCCGGAAGACATAGCTGGTGGTCTGGTAGATGGGCACCGCACGGGCGTCGGTGGCGGGGTCGGGGCTCTCCTGGCCCACGTGGAGCTGCAAGGTCTCGAATTTATAGTTTGACATAATAAACTTCCTCTCTTTGTCCGTATTTTGGGGCTTGACCAGGAAAAAATGTCATATTCGGCCAAAGCGGAAGTTGGCTCTTACCAGGGTTTCCCAATGGTATCGCATAACTGGCACCTCACTTGCGGTATTTCCTACCAACTGAGTTGGCTGTATTCTAGCACGATTTACCCACCAAGTCAATAGGAAATTTAAAAACCACTTTCATTTACATTTTCTATCGCTTCATCCAAAAGATGTATTGGATTCCCAGGCTGGATTCAGTTAAAATGATACTATCTGAATCAGCGGAGATGTACCGCGAAAAATAGGGAGGTATCGGTTATGAACAATCTGCCCAGCGCCATAACCCTGTGCGAGGTCGGACTGCGGGACGGCCTGCAAAACGAAAAGACCCTGCTGCCCACCGAGAAAAAGGTGGAGCTGCTCCGGGGCCTGATTGACGCCGGCTTCAAGGTGATTGAGGTGGGCTCCTTCATGCACCCCAAGGCCGTTCCCCAGATGGCGGACACCGACGAGGTGTACAAGGCCCTGGGTGAGGTCCCCGGGGTGGAGCTGCGGGCCCTGATCCCCAATCTGCGGGGGGTCAAGCGGGCCGTGGACTGCGGCTGCAAAAAGGTGAAGCTGAACGTGTCCGCCAGCCGCCAGCACAACCTGAAGAACCTGAACATGACGCCGGAGCAGAGTGTGGCCGGCTTTGCCGACTGCGTGAAGGAGGCCCAGGCCAACGGCATTGCCATCTCCGGCTCCATCTCCATGCCCTTCGCCTCCCCCTGGGAGGGCCGCATCCCCCTGAGCGATATCGAGTCCATCATCGAGGCCTATTTGAAGGTGGGGATTGACGAGATCTCCCTGTCCGACACCTCCGGCATGGGGGTCCCCAACCAGGTCTACGAGATGTGCGCCAGGGTCCGGGAGAAGTACCCCCAGGCCAGCTGGTGGCTCCACTTCCACAACACCAGAGGGCTGGCCATTGCCAACATCCTGGCCGCGATGGAGGCGGGTATGACTCAGTTTGACGGCTCCTTCGGCGGCTTGGGCGGCTGCCCCTTCGTCCCCAACGCGGCGGGCAACATCTCCACCGAGGACGTAATTAACATGTGTGACGAGATGGGCATTGAAACCGGCGTGGACATTGTGAAGGTCATGGAGCTGTCCCGTACCATGCGGGATTTGCTGGGCCACGACCTGGACAGCTACATCCTCCGTGCCGGCCGCGCAAAGGACCTGATTGTCTCCTGAACCCAACTGCACCCCCGCCGGAAAGCGGGGGTGCTTTTTTCACCGCGTTCACGCAGCGGCTTGCCGGCTTATACAAGGGGGCCGCTGCGGTTTTTTTTTCACAAAAAATGGCAGAGCGCAGAGGAAAATATCTGCTGTTTGGCCTGGAAAAATTTTGTGCGGCGGGGAAAAAACGTGATATAATATACCCAGTGAGCTTGTCTGTATTTTGCTCAGAAAGAAGGTATATTACCATGAAACTCTGCGAATTATTTAAACAGGGGAGAACAGTCTTCTCCTGCGAGGTGTTTCCCCCGAAAAAAACCGCCCCGGTGGACAGCATTTACAAGACCCTGGGCGGTCTGAAGGACATCCGCCCCGACTTTATCAGCGTCACCTTTGGGGCGGGAGGGTCCCAGGCCAACCAGAGCACCCGGGAGATTGCCTCTCTGATTGAAAATCAGTACCACATCCCCGCTATGGCCCACCTGACCTGCGTAGTGGCCGGACGGGAGGACGCGGACCGTCTGCTGACCGAGCTGAAGGAGGAGGGTGTGGAAAATGTTCTGGCCCTGCGGGGAGATATCAATCCGGACTATCCCCCCAAGACCGACTTCAAATACGCCAGTGAGCTGGTGGCCTACATCCGGGAACGGGGGGACTTTGGGGTGTCCGCCGCCTGCTACCCGGAGGGCCACCCGGAGAGCCCCGACCTGGTCAGCGATATCCGCCACCTGAAGGAAAAGGTGGACGCCGGGGCCCAGCACCTGGTGAGCCAGCTGTTTTTCGACAACGACGACTTCTTCCGCTTTCTGGAGCGGGCCCGCATCGCCGGCATCAATGTGCCCATTGAGGCGGGGATCATGCCAGTGCTGTCCAAGAGCTCCATCCAGCGCATGGTGTCGGGGTGCGGCGCCAGTATGCCCAGTAAGCTGACCCGCATTCTGGCCCGCTACGGCGACCACCCCGAGGCCCTGCGGGAGGCCGGCATCGCCTACGCCATCGACCAGATTTCCGACCTGATCGCCGGCGGCGTGGACGGCATCCACCTGTACACCATGAACAATCCTGACGTAGCCAGGCAGATTGCCGGCAGTATCTCCTCCATTCGGACCGTGTGAGAGGAGACTCTGTTTACAATCTCTTCACGAAAATTTAAGGTGGATTTTGTCGTAATTTTCTCCGCAGCGTGCTAGAATACCCTCAGAGTCAACATGGGGGTGTTTTTTACGAAGCACAAGAAGTGGATCCTGTCCCTGGCCACCCTGGGGCTGCTGGGGGGCGGCGGGTGTTTTTTGTACCTCAGCGGATTTTTTCAGGCGGTCTCCTCCCTGGAGGAGCTGCGGGCCTATATATCCCGCTTCGCACCCTACTCTCATCTCATCTTTTTCCTGCTCCAGTTCCTGGCCGTGGTACTGGCTCCCATTCCCAGCAACGTGGTGGCCGCTGCGGGGGGCGTGCTCTTCGGGACCCTGCCGGCCTTTCTGCTCACCTTCAGCGCGGTGGTGTCGGGCTCGCTGCTCACCTTCACGCTGTCCCGGGCCCTGGGGCGGGACTTCGCGGAGCGGATTGTGGGCCAGAGGCTGTCGGAAAAATATCAGCAGGTGCTGCATACAAAGGCCCCCGTCTTCCTGACCCTGGCCTTCCTCTTCCCCTTCTTCCCGGACGATATGCTGTGCATCTTGGCCGGCCTCACCTCCCTCTCCCTCCGCCGCTTTGCCCTGATCGTGGTGCTGGCCCGGCCCTGGGGGCTGCTGTTTGCCAGCGCTCTGGGTGGGGAAAGTCTGGGACTGCCGGTGTGGGTCATGGTCCCGGCCGGGCTGGCGGGGCTGGCCCTCTTCCTGCTGGGGATGAAATATGGCAATCAAATCGAGGAAATGCTGCTCTCCCGGCTGAAAGAGGGGAGAAAACGGAGTGGGCAGGAGAAAAAAATTTGAAAATGCCCCCTTTACAAATTTAGAAAAATGTGGTAGGATAAATCATAACAATAATTAGTATTGTTAAGAGGAGAGCGAACCCATGCAGCGCGCCGTGCGATACAGCAAAAAACGGGAGGCGATTCTGGAAGCCATCCGGGGGACAAGCTGCCACCCCTCCGCAGAGTGGGTGTACCGCCAGCTCAAGCCCCGGCACCCAGACCTGAGCCTGGGGACGGTGTACCGGAATCTGGCCTTTTTTCGGGAGCAGGGCCTAGTCCGGAGCGTTGGCACCGTTCAGGGTCAGGAGCGCTTCGACGCCATTGTCGCTCCCCACAGTCACTTTGTTTGCAGCTGCTGCGGCTGCGTCCAGGACCTGCCCGGCCTTCAGCTGGGAGAGGAGCTGGACCGGTCCGTCAGTATGCAATACGGGCTTGCGGTGGAACGCCACGAGCTCACATTCTATGGTCTATGTCCCAGTTGTCTGCATCAACAAAATTTTAAGGAGGAAACACAGTTATGAAGAAGTTTGTCTGTTCCGTCTGCGGCTATGTCTACGAGGGCGAGAGCGCTCCCGCCAAGTGCCCCCAGTGCGGCGTCGGCCCCGAGAAGTTCGTGGAGCAGGGCGGCGAGATGTCCTGGGCCGCTGAGCACGTTGTCGGCGTAGCCAAGGGCGTTGACCCCGAGATCTTGGAGGGCCTGCGCGCCAACTTCCAGGGCGAGTGCACCGAGGTGGGTATGTATCTGGCGATGGCCCGCGTGGCTCACCGGGAGGGCTACCCCGAGATCGGCCTGTACTGGGAGAAGGCCGCCTATGAGGAGGCCGAGCACGCCGCCAAGTTCGCTGAGCTGCTGGGCGAGGTGCTGACCGACTCCACCAAGAAGAACCTGGAGATGCGCGTCGAGGCCGAGAACGGCGCCACCGCCGGCAAGGTCGCCATCGCCAAGAAGGCCAAAGAGCTGGGTCTGGACGCCATCCACGACACCGTGCACGAGATGGCCCGGGACGAGGCCCGGCATGGTAAGGCGTTTAAGGGCCTGTTGGAGCGTTACTTCGGCTGAGCAATTTTCCACCTTCCCGCCCCTCCGGGCGGGAAGATTATTTTAACAAATTTAGGAGGAGCATAAAATGGACAAGTATGTTTGCCCCTGCGGCTATGAGTACGACCCCGCGGTGGGTGACCCCGATAACGGCGTCGCTCCCGGTACCCCCTGGGACCAGGTCCCGGACAGCTGGGTCTGCCCCGTCTGTGGTATGGGCAAGGACGTGTTTGAAAAGGAATAAGGAAACCCAGAGGGGCGGCACGTTGATGTGCCGCCCCTCTATTATTTAGTATAACCTATTGAAGCGGTACGGGATTGGTTCCGTCCAGTTGTCTATAATTGTGTTATCCTTGCCGCTCAACAAGCATTTTACTAACAATCTGAAATATTTCGCCACTGTTTTCCACATTTCCAAAGGAAACTTTTCCAGATGACGTTAAAAAATGAAGTGTCGTTTTGCCCGAAGATGAGACAGAACTAATTGAATTTAGCGGCAAATCAACTTGCTTTCCAAAGCTGCTACGACCATAGACGCGCTTATTCGTCACCGTCAAAGCGTTGTCCTTGTTCTTAAAGAAATCTATGATACCCCAGATAAAAGCAGCAATACCGATGTAAACGACAACTGAAATCCAAATTGAAGTCGTTGCGGTAACGTCAAAAATGAGGGTCGATACAAGGAAAAGAGATAGGCTAATGTTCAAAGTGTACATATGTTCCCGTATTTGAGGCAGAGCAACCGCATAATAAAACACAATGGTAAGGATAAAAATCACTACTGGCACCGCAAAACAACGTACCAACGTACCTGAAAGGGCAGAGTGGGTGCTTTTTACTATTACTTTTTCTTCCATAATAATTTTCCTTTCTTTCTCCCGCACTTGGTGGGTCATTTCCCCGTGTCTTTGTTATGGTCTTGCCATCAGCCGCACAGTGAGATTATTATACTCTGATTTACGGCTAATTGCAAGATATATTTTTGTTTTTCTATCAATTAGCATGTTTAATTTCTGGCTGTGTGTTGTAAAATCTATCAATAAGACATTTGAGGGGTAACACAATGGATTTATCGCTTATGGGCAGCAAAATTAAAGCAGAGCGAAAGCGACTTAACTTGACGCTGGAAACATTATCAGAGCAGATAGGAATATCCAGAAACTACCTTTGGGAAATAGAGGCTGGACGCAAGGCCCCCGCTTTGAATACACTTTTCAATTTAGGCATTACCCTCAATGTGTCTATTGACTATTTGTTGGGGGCCTCCGCCGAAAAGAAAAGCATTAACGGCAATCCTCCCGCCACAGAACGCGATTTAGAGATTGCACAGATTATGAAAGCACTAAATGAGTATGAAGTAAAAGAGTTATCGCTAATATCTAACGTGATACATGACTTTTCAAGATATTTTGAACAAAAATAGCAAGCGCGGTTACTGAAAGCCGCGCTTGCTTTTTACTATGAGGAAAATACCACCGCCGCCCGCTCGACTATATAACCTCCGCCGTGATTTTATGTCGGTCGGGAAATCCGCTGAGAAAACCAGCATTGAAAAATCAAAATGAGATTTTCCCAAAACCATCCCCCTGGTGGGGTGCTGGCTGCTGCCCCGTTGTGGTATGGGCAAGGACGTGTTTGAAAAGAAATAAGGAAACCCAGGGGGCGGCACGTTGATGTGCCGCCCCTCGTATTCTCTTTGTCAAGATGTTAATAAGTTGAAACATCTACTTTCTCTGGCTCACTCACAAAAGCCCCTGTCTTGTCAATAATGCCCTTGAACACGCTCCCGGCGTTATTTTGGAACAGGATGGTTGCCTGTCCGTTTTCAAAACACGGAGCATTGACCCCTTGTGAAGAGGAATAAAAAATCCCGCGCATGCTGTATTCATGTAAATCAATTACTAAATTCCCTTCAATATCATAAAAGCCGGGATTAGACCTTTCTTCCGAACACGCAAAGAATAATCCCTCTGAATACACAGGGAAATTATGCCCAGGTTTATTGGGCAAAAATTGACATGACAACTCTGTAATTTCACATTCCGTACTCATGGCATAGAGTTTGCCGCCTCCAAGCGAGGTTTCTTCTTTACAGAAGAGTAGATATCCATCTTGGAATACAGATATTTTGTTTGCAGTAATCTGTCTCTGGGTATTATTTGTAACATTCCAAAGGAGACATTCCCACACTGCCAACTCACTTCTGATAGGAGACTTTTGCGACATAAAATTTTCCCATGGTCCTACACGATACTCTTCATCCTTTGTAAATACAGAGACCCCCGGCGAGGCAAGGAAAACTCCTTCGCCAAGGTATGTATAACACGAACTGTCCCGCAAAGTTTCGCTGCTACCTTCAGCACGAAAACGCACATTGTTTACAAAAGTTCCAGTATCAGTCATCTCCTGAACCCATTCACCATTATCATCCACCACACCGAGCGTAATTTTGTAGCCATCGTAGGCATCGACCTCTTTTTTGACCAAGTGATAGCCATCGCCAGAACAAAGAATTTCGTCCCACTCTCCGTTGTTAGGAACTGCTGTTTCCTGACCGTTAGACGTATTGTCGCTTGATTGCTCGTCACTGTTCGGTGTGCTGACTGGTGTATTGGTATCGCCACCGCTGGGCGCGTCTGTGCTTGTCGTGTCCCCATTTCCGCCGCTGGGTGTGTTGGTATCCCCACTCCCACCGCCGCCGCCACAGGCCACCAGAGAGAGGGCCAGAACCGCCGCAAGCATGAGTGCCAAAAGTTTCTTCATCCTATTGTACCTCCCAAATGATGTGAATTGTTACTGTGTCTTTCTTCATAATATTTATGAAAACAAGCACATTATACATCTAAAGGCCTATAAAGTCAATCCGTAGGTGCTTATAATTTCGCCAAAAGGCGTATACAATTAGCCCGAAGGATAATTTAGAGGTGAAATGATGGAAAATGCAAATCTGCAAGAAATAGGAAAAAGAATCCAGCTACGCCGAAAACAACTTGGATATACTCAAGACCAACTTGCAAGCATGATGGATGTATCAATACAAATGATTTCAAACTTGGAGCGTGGAAATAAGGCCATTCGCATTGATAATCTAATAAATTTGAGCCAAATTCTCAATATAAGCACAGATTACATTTTGACAGGGAAAAATGTGGGTTACAACGGTGCATCACTATCCGAAAAAATATCTCTATTATCCAGCAAGAGCCGTGATATAATCGAACAATTTGTTGACTATTGTTTGAATCCATATGATTTATAAATCCGCAAGGTCAGGAGGACACTTGCGGATTTTTGTTTTCTAATTTTGCCGCGTCCGCCGTTTTCGGCCATTTCCGCCGTGATTTTATGTCGGTCTGGAAATCCGCCGAGAAAACCAGCATTGAAAAATCAAAATGAGATTTTCCCGTAACCATCCCCCCGATGGGGTGCTGGTTGCTGCCCCGTTGCGGTATGGGCAAGGACGTGTTTGAAAAGAAATAAGGAAACCCAGGGGGCGGTACGTTGATGTACCGTCCCCTCATATTTGGCAGGGTTTATTGGCAGAGACAGCGCGGAGTTGGACTGTTTCCGCCCCGGCGCTGTGGGGGAATTACAAGGCAAACAACCGCTTTTTTCTTGCACTTTCTTCCGGGCTGTCGTATAATAGGGGAAACCAATGAGGGCGGAGGAACTGACATGGTATTGCTTTCCTGGAACGTAAACGGTCTGCGGGCGTGTATGAAAAAGGGATTTTTGGAGTTTTATCAGGAGAAAAAACCGGATTTTCTCTGCCTCCAGGAGACCAAGATGGAGCGGGGCCAGGCGGACGTCCCCCTGGGGGAGGGGGTCCTGGAGTACTGGAACTCAGCGGAGAAGAAGGGCTACTCGGGCACCGCGATTTTCACGACCCGCCAGCCCCTGGCCGCCGCCTATGGTATGGACAAGGACCAGCACGACCACGAGGGGCGGCTTATCACCCTGGAGTATGAGCCATTTTACCTGGTGTGCTGCTACACCCCCAACGCCCAGGACGGCCTGAAGCGGATTGACTACCGCATGGCCTGGGAGGACGACCTGCGGGAGTACCTCATGTCCCTGGACCGGACCAAGCCGGTGATCTACTGCGGCGACCTGAACGTGGCCCACCAGGAGATTGATTTGAAGAATCCCAAGACCAACCGGGGCAACGCCGGCTTCTCCGACCAGGAGCGGGAGAAGATGACTGCCCTGCTCTCCTCCGGCTTCACCGACACCTTCCGCTTCCTGTACCCGGACCGAGAGGGGGCCTACTCCTGGTGGTCCTACCGCTTCCATGCCCGGCAGAAGAACGCGGGGTGGCGCATTGACTACTTCATTGTCTCCGACCGGCTGCGGGACAAAATTGTGCGGGCGGAAATCCTCTCCGAGGTGGAGGGGAGCGACCACTGCCCCGTTTTGCTGGAACTGGATATCTAACAAACTGCCCGCCTTCCATCAGGCGGGCTTTTTTCCAAATCTTATCTTTACCCACTTCCCTGTTTGTGGTATACTAGCTATAATTGGGTTAACATCCTGTAAGGAGGAACAAATATGAATCTGGCAGAGCGCAGAGTTCACAGCGATACAATTTTTGAGGGCAAGATCATCAAGGTGACCAAGGACCAGGCGGAGCTGCCCGACGGCAGTCTGGCCAGCCGTGAAGTGGTGAATCACCCCGGCGGTGTGTGTGTGCTGGCCCTGGACGAGGACTCCAACGTGACACTGGTAAAACAGTTCCGCTATCCCATCCAGCAGCTGCTTCTGGAACTGCCGGCGGGCAAGCTGGAGTACGGGGAGGAGCACGGTCCCGCCGCCGTCCGGGAGCTGAGCGAGGAGACCGGTCTGGAGGCGTCAGAGTGGACCTATCTGGGCTATATGCTGTCCTCCCCCGGCTTCTGCACCGAGAAGATCCATATGTACCTGGCCCGGGGTCTGACTCGAAAAAAGCAGCATCTGGACGAGGGGGAATTTTTGGACGTGCTGGCCGTCCCCTTTGAGGAGCTGATACGCCAGGTGATGGACGGGACCATTACCGATGGGAAGACGGTTACCGCCGCGCTGAAAACGAAGGTCCTGCTGGGCCTGTAAGAAAAAGGAGGTCATTCAATGGGAAAGACCATCTTGATCGTGGAGGACGAACAGAGCATTGTGGACATTTTGTCCTTCAACCTGACCAAGGAGGGCTACGACACCCTGGAGGCGCTGGACGGTCCCACCGGCCTGCAGCTGGCGCTGGAGCAGAACCCCGACCTGGTGCTGCTGGACCTGATGCTGCCGGGGATGAACGGCTTTGACGTGTGCAGGAAGATTCGGGCGACCGGGAGCGCCGTCCCCATTGTCATGCTCACCGCCCGGGAGGAGGAGGACGACAAGGTCAAGGGTCTGGAGCTGGGGGCGGACGACTATATCACAAAGCCCTTCAAGAATCGGGAGCTGCTGGCCCGGGTTAAGGCCAACATCCGCCGTGTCTCCATGAACGCCGCCCTGCCCGAGCCGGTGGCGGAGCTGCCCCTGGGAGAGCGGATGTCGGTGGACGAGGAGCGGGCCACCATCTTCAAGGACGGCGTGCCCCTGGACCTGACTCAGCGGGAGTATGACCTGATCCGCTTCCTGGCCTCCCGCCCCGGCAAGGTCTTCTCCCGGGAGGCCCTTATGGAGCACGTGTGGAATTATGAGGGCTATGTGGGCGATGTGCGGGCGGTGGATGTGGCAATCCGGCGCCTGCGGGAGAAAATTGAGGACGACCCCGCTTCCCCCGCCTTCATCAAGACCAAGCGGGGCATGGGCTACTACTTCGGGGAGTGAGAGGCGCGGCCTATAAATCCAGCGCCTGAACCATCTCCCCGCGCAGACCCAGACCCAAAGCGTAGTAGGCACGTACCTCATAGTCGCTGTACCGCATGAGCCGGGAGACGTACCGGTCGTACAGGTCATAGCCGGCAATGGCCCGGATTTCTTCCGCCAGAGCTTCAAATTCCCGTTCGGCTTCCGAAAAACCGGGCAGTTCCTTTTTGAGCCGGCTGGCAGCCTCGTCGATTTCGGGATTGCGCCACAGAAGCTTTGTAAGTAAGTCTTTCATTTTGGTTACTCCTTTTACATGCTTTTTGCATGTATTATAAATTTGCTTTAAGCATGTGTCAAGTCCTTTGGAGGAAGTATGGCAAAATTTTGTGATCGTCTTAAAGTGCTGCGCAAAGAGCACGGCTTGAAGCAGCGTGAAATGGCAGAGAAACTTGGTCTTGCTTTGAGTTCTTATCAGTGCTATGAGTATGCAAACAGATACCCTGAATTTCACGGGCTGATTGCGATTGCTGATTTTTTCGATGTGAGTATTGACTATTTAGTCGGGCGCTCCGATGTGAGAGAACGGCGATAATCCCTCGGCCCCTTTCAAAAGGAGCTCTGCGAATCGGGATTGCGCCACAGAAATTCGGTAAGTCAGTCTTGCATTTTTTAGGCACCTTGTTTATTCTCTTAAAGTGATTGTCAAGGCCCCGGAGGTAAAATCATGGCACAATTTTGTGAACGAATCAAAGAACTGCGCATCGAGTGCGGATTGAAACAGCGCGAAATGGCAGATCAGTTGGGTTTGGCGATAAATTCCTATCAGGCTTACGAGTATGCGACTCGGTATCCTGAGTTCAAAGGGCTGATTGCGATTGCTGACTTCTTTGATGTTAGCTTAGATTATCTGGTTGGCCGGTCAGACGTAAGAGAACGGCGATGACCCCGGCCCCACGGTACGGTGAGGATTGATTTGAGGCACTGCTTCTACTTAAAATTTTGG
>NZ_QWKI01000035.1 GCF_009911645.1 Pseudoflavonifractor sp. 60 | reverse complement strand
CTGCCGTTGACAATCCCCCGCCTTCGCTTCGCTCAGGGGCCCCCTTTGCCAAAGGGGGCAAGCGGCTTCGCCGCTTGGGGGCCCTGCGAAGCAGGGCCCATCCCTCGTCCCGCCCCAGTGTACGCACTGGAGAGCCCCCGTTGCCAAATGGTGCTGAGCAGCTGATGCCGCAGCGTATTTTTTGCACGAAAAATAACAGAGGGGAGGGTCCCGAATGCTCCGCAGTCTGCATATGAAGCTGGTTATGATTATGGTCCTGCTGATTATGTCCCTGATGATGATAGTGGGGGCCTTCCTCATCAACTCGGTGACCGCCTTTTATCTGGAGGACTTTTACAGTCAAATGTCCGATGTATTCCAAGACCCGCTGCTCTACCACGACCTGACAACCCCCTCCGGCGAGGAGGAGGACGGGGCGCGGCAGATGTTCCAGGTGCTGGAGGCCTACGCCGGCGAGCTGGGGGTTGACAACCGCAACCGGAAGCTGTACATCCTTGACGGCAGCGGTCTGTGCCTGGTCTCCCCCGACGGGGAGGAGGCGCAGCTGGACTACACGGAAAATCTGGTCTTTGCGCTGACCACCGGCCTGGAGACGGGGGAGGCGGGGGACGAGAGCAGTCTGACCCAGGACTTCATGGACGTGGCCATCCCCATCCACCGGGGCGGGGAGAGCTATATCATCTACATCCTGGACAACAAGGCCACCTCCAACGACCTGACCAACCAGATGCTGGTGCTGATTATTGAGGCGCTGGCCTTTGGACTGGTCATCTCCATCCTCCTCTCCTTCCTGCTGTCTAAGACCATGGTGACCCCCATTCAGAAGCTGACCGAGGGGGCCATGCGGGTTGCGGAGCGGGACTTTTCCCGGAAAATCGAGGTGCTGTCCCAGGACGAGATCGGCGTACTCACCGATACCTTCAACGATATGGCCGGCCAGCTCCAGGACACCCTGCGCCAGGTGGAGAACGAGCGCAACAAGCTGGACACCCTGTTTCTCCACATGACCGACGGGGTTGTGGCCTTTTCCCGGGAGGGGACGGTGATCCACTCCAACCCCGCCGCCTCCCGGATGCTCCGCCGCACCATCGGGCCCGAGACCACCTTTGAGGAGCTGTTTACCGGGGGGGCGACCCTGGACCAGGTCCTCACCGCCGACGACCACCTGGAGGAGGAGCGGCAGGTGCGGGACAGCTTTTTCCAGCTGCTGATGGCCCCCTTTGACCGGGGCCGGGCAGGCGGAGGCGCTCTGGTGGTCCTCCACGACGTCACCGAGCAGCGGAAGAACGAGGAGATGCGCCGGGAGTTTGTGGCCAACGTCTCCCACGAGCTGCGAACCCCCCTGACCAACATCCGCTCCTACGCCGAGACCCTCACCGACAACGCAGGAGAGCTGCCGCCGGATATGGAGAAGAAGTTTCTGGGGGTCATCCTCAACGAGAGCGACCGCATGACCCACATCGTCCAGGACCTGCTGACCCTGTCCCGGTTCGACTCGGAGCGCAGCGAGCTGAAGCTGGCCCGCTTCCCCTTCGGCGAGGCGGTGCGGGATATCTACAACGCCGTCTATATGGAGTCCCAGAAGCACGACCACACTCTGACTCTGGATATCGAGCCCGACCTGCCCGAGATTCTGGCCGACCGGGAGCGTATCCTTCAGGTGATGATGAATATTGTCTCAAACTCCATCAAATATACTCCTAACGGGGGACACATTGACATTTACGCCGGACGGAAGCGGAACCGGGTCTGGATGATTGTGGACGATGACGGCATCGGCATCCCCGAGGAGGACCGCCCCCGCATTTTTGAGCGGTTTTACCGGGTTGACAAGGCCCGCTCCCGCCAGTCGGGGGGCACCGGTCTGGGGCTGTCCATCGCCAAAGAGATTGTGGAGCGCCACCGCGGCCAGATCACCCTGCTGGACAAAGAGCAGCCGGGGCTGGCCATCCGGCTGGAGCTGAATATTGAGGGACCGGGCTATGGACAATAGGAAACGCCGGGCCATTGAGCTGGCCAAGGACGTACTCATTGTGCTGCTCACCTGCTCCGCCCTGTGGCTGGTGGCCCAGACCCCCCTGGTAGGACCCCTGAGCGGGCTGTTCCGGGAGGAGGGGATTCAGGCCGCCCCAGGCCAGAGCCAGAGCGTCAGCCGGGGCACCGGCGCGGTACCGCTGGCAATGGCGGTAAATCTGCCGGCCAGCTCTGAGCTGGAGTCCGGAGAGGTGCGCTGGGGGATCCGCTACGACCAGGGGACCTGCCAGGAGCTGTTCCAGCAGGTGGCCGGCCCTCTGGTAGAGGCGCTGTCCAGCGCGGGAGCCCCCGAGGCCGTCAGCCGGGGGCATTGGGAGCGGGCCCTGACTGAAATGCAGAGCGTGTATATGGACTTTCAGGGGGAGGTCCCTCTGCCCGTGCTGCTGGGCTGGCTGTCGGGGAGCGAGACCGGCCTGACCGCCAGCGTCCGCCGCATTGTGCTCACGGTGTGGGAGGACGGGGTCGACCTGTACTACCAGGACGTGGGGGACGGGCGGTATTACCGCTGCCGGTCCGAGGTGGCCGACCCCTTCTCCCTGGCTGAGGCTCTGTCTGGCGTGACCGGCAACGGGGCCTTCTACGCCTTTGAGTCGGAGCTCTACCAGGAGCTGGACCCGGATACCCTGCTGCTGCCCCAGGCCCCGGCCCCCATGATCTACACCGCCTCTAACCCCGTGGCGGGACAGGGGGCCCTCCAGTCCCTGGTCCAAGATCTGGGCTTCTCCCTGAACTCCACCAGCTTCTACTCCACCGACGAGCAGGTGGCCCGCAGCGGGGACGACAGCGTCCGTCTGTCCGACCGGGGCGTGGCCCAGTACCTGTACGAGGGCCGGAGCGAGAGCGGCCTATTCCCTGTAATAAGCCAGGGGGAGAGCGGCGCTTTGTTCAACAGCGTGGAGACCTGCCGCCAGCTGGCCCTGTCGGTGACGGCCAGTCGCTGCGGGGAGGCCCGGCTCTATCTGCTGTCGGTGTCGGAGCGGCCCGAGGGCTGGGAGATCGAGTTTGGATACAGTCTGAACGGCGTTCCGGTCCAGCTGGAGGGAAACTGTGCCGCCCGCTTTCTGGTGGAGCGGGGACAGATTGTCCAGTTTGTCATCTGCCTGCGCAGCTACGCCGCCAGCGGGACCACCTCCCTGGTGCTTCCCCCCCGGCAGGCGGCGGCGGCGCTGGTGGCCCAGGGACTGGAGGGGGAGGAGCTGCTGCTCACCTACGACGACAGCGGCGAGGACACGGTGACCGCCGGCTGGTCGGCCCGGGACAGGGAGGACTGACGCCATGCCTTGGAGCAAGCTGAAAAATATCATTCTGGCCATTCTGGCGGTGACCAACCTGTGTCTGCTGGTGCTGGTGGCCGGCCAGGCCCTGCGGAGCGGTCGAATGCGGGAGCAGGCCCGGGAGAACGCCATTCTCTTTTTGCGGAACCGGGGGGTCGAGGTAGATGAGAGCATGATCCCCCAGAAGATGAACCTGCCGCCGCTGACGGTGGAGCGGGATCTGGAGGGGGAGGAGCGCACCGCCTCCGCCCTGCTGGGAGGTGCGGTGACTGCCGAGTCCCGGGGGGGCGAGGTGTACCGCTACTATAATCAGTCCGGGGCCGTCCAGTTCCACAGCGACGGCACCTTCTCCGCCCAGCTGGACCCCAGCGCCTTCCCCCTGGGCGCGGACCGGGCGGCGGGCTGTCTGGAGCTGATGGGGAAGGTGGGTTTCACCGGGACGATTTTAGAGGAGAAGGGGGACGACCTGGTCTTTCGCCAGACCTGGCAGGACTGGCCTCTGTTTACCCAACAGGTGGTGCTGGTGTGCAGGCAGGGCAGCCTGTCCGCCATCACCGCGGGCCGCTTGCTGGTGGGCCGTCCCCAGGAGGACGCCGGACGCCAGACCATTTCGGTGGCTACCGCTCTCATTGACTTCCTCAACGGGGTCAGCACCCTGGGAGACGTGTGCAACCGCATTGACGCCATTGAACCGGGCTATGTCACCGCCGTCTCCCTCACCGGGCCCACTGTACTGACGCCGGTGTGGCGGATGACCACCGACACCGGCGCCTATCAGCTGGACCTGGTCACCGGCGGAGTGAGCCGGGCCGCCTGAATCCGCCATAATGAAACCCCGGGCGGCATATCCTGTAGGGTGCGGCGTCCCAGAGGCGCCGCCGGCAAGGAGGACCGCTCATGTCAGAACGAAACCGCCCCATTGGCATCCTGGACTCCGGGATCGGGGGCTTCACCGTGGCGAGACAGGTACAGAAGCTGCTGCCCCGGGAAGATCTGCTCTACTTCGGCGACGGGGCCCACATCCCCTACGGCAACCACACCCGGGAGACCGTGGCGGCCCTGGCCCGGTATATGTTTGACTTTTTAGAACGGCGGCAGGTGAAGGCCATCCTAGCGGCCTGCAACACCATCTCCTGTGTGGTAGACCAGTGCCCCGCCTCCTGCCCCGTGTTCAGCGCCGTTCAGGCGGGGGCGGACGGTGCGGCCCGGCTGGGGGCGGCCAAGGTGGGGGTCATCTCCACTGTGCTGACCCACAACAGCCGCATTTACCCGGAAAAAATCCTGGCCCAGAGCCCTCAGACCAGAGTGGTGCTCAGCTGCGGCTGTCCCGACCTGGCCCGGATGGTGGAGCACAGCCTGGGGGACCCGGCGGGGATGGACCGGGTGGAGGGGGAGCTGCGCCGGGAACTGGCCCCCCTGGTACAGGAGGGGGTGGACTGCTGTGTGCTGGGCTGTACCCACTACCCTCTGGCGGCGGACCGCATCCACAAGCTATACCCCCGCCTGGCCCTGGTGGACCCGGCGGAGGAAATAGCCCGGACGCTGAAAACATACCTGGAGCGGGCAGGGCTGGAAAATCCCCAGGAGAAGGCCGGGACCCTGACCATATACACCACCGGAGATGTGGCGGAGTATACCCTCCGGGCCAGACAGGTGGGACTGGAGCGGGTTGCGGCGGTGGAATTTCATCCGCCCATGGAACTTCGCTCCGGGGGGTAAGTCCCCATGATGTACCATGAAATGCGAGGTGTTTCCTGTGGAGACATTACAATTTGCCATTCCAACCCTCTTTGGACTGGAGGGGATCTGTGCCGACGAGGCCCGGAGGCTGGAGCTGCCCCAGGTCAAGGCGGAAAACGGCCGGGTACTGTGCAGCGGTCAGGCCAAGGACCTGCCCCGGCTCAATTTAAACCTGCGCACCGGAGAGCGGGTCCTGCTGGTGCTGGGGACCTTCCCGGCCCGGGACTTCGACGCCCTGTTTGAGGGGACCCGGGCCCTGCCCTGGGAGCGGTTCATCCCCCGGGAGGGCCAGTTTCCGGTGAAGGGCCACAGTCTAAATTCCGCCCTCCACTCGGTGCCCGCCTGCCAGTCCATTGTCAAAAAGGCCATTGCCGCCCGGCTGGGGAGCAAGTACGGCCTGAACACTCTGCCCGAGACGGGGGCGCTGTACCAGGTGCAGTTCTCCATCATGGGAGATGAGGCGGCGCTGATGCTGGACACCTCCGGTCCCGGCCTCCACAAGCGGGGCTACCGGGCCCAGGGGGTCGCCGCTCCGCTGCGGGAGACTCTGGCCGCCGGCATGGTGCTGCTGTCCCGATACAGGGGCCGGGACCCGCTGTGCGACCCCTTCTGCGGCTCCGGGACCATCCCCATTGAGGCCGCCCTGGTGGCGCGCAACCGGGCCCCGGGGCTGAACCGGTCCTTCTCCGCCCAGAAATGGGGCTGGCTGGACAAAAAGCTGTGGATGTCCGCCGCCGACGAGGCGATGGACAAGGAATTTGACGGGGACTACGAGATCTGGGGCGGCGATATCGACCCCGAGGCGGTGGCGCTGGCCCGGCACAACGCCCAGCTGGCCGAGGTGGACGACCTGGTCCGCTTCGAGGCGGACGACGCGACCCGCTTCCACTGGGGCGGGCTGTACGGGCGAGTTGTGACCAATCCCCCCTATGGCGAGCGGGTCATGGAGCGAAAGGAGGCGGAGGAGCTGTACCGGGCCTTCGGAGGGGCCTGGAACAAGCTGCCGGAGGGCTGGAAGCTGTATCTGCTCTCCTCCCACACCGAGTTTGAGCGCACCTTTGGCAGGCGTGCGGACAAGAAACGGAAGCTGTATAACGGAATGCTGAAGTGCGACCTGTTTATGTACCTATGAGGCATCTGTTCATCATCAACCCCGCCGCCGGGAAGCGGAGGAGCAGCGCCC
Organism: Pseudoflavonifractor sp. 60; assembly: GCF_009911645.1. GTDB lineage: Bacteria > Bacillota > Clostridia > Oscillospirales > Oscillospiraceae > Lawsonibacter. The sequence continues at coordinate 37,410 of NZ_QWKI01000035.1, read as the reverse complement.
GGCTGGAGGAGCTGCTGGGCAAGCTGTCCTTTCCCTGCGAGCGGGTCTACACCAGCCAGGCGGGAGACGCCCGGCGGTTTGCGGAGGAGGCGGTCCGCCAAGGGGAGCCCGTCCGCATCTACGCCTGCGGGGGCGATGGGACCCTGAACGAGGTGGTCAACGGGGCGGCTGGCTTTCCCCAGGCGGCCATTACCAATGTACCCAAGGGGACGGGGAACGACTTTCTAAAGCTGTTCGGGCCCAACTACCGGGAGCGTTTTTTCGACCTGGAGGCTCTGGCGGCGGGCCCTCAGACCCCCTTCGACCTGATGGACTGCAACGGCCATTTGGGGATTGACGTGGTATGTGCCGGAGTTGACGCCCGGGTCGCCGCCGGGGTACACCGGTACAAGGACCTGCCTCTGGTGTCGGGGATGGGCGCCTACCTCCTCTCCCTGGGAGAAACCCTGCTGTTTGGGGGCATCAGCCGGCCCATGGAGGTCCATATGGGCGGGCTAAACTGGGCGGACGAGACCTCACTGCTGTGCATCTGCAATGGGCGACACTACGGCGGCGGCTTTATGCCCGTGCCCGAGGCCATGCCCGACGACGGCGTGCTGGATATGCTTCTGGTGCGCCGGGTTGGACTGCTTACCTTCCTGCGGCTGGTGGGCCGGTACGCCAAGGGGCGGTACAGGGATTACCCAGAGCTGATTTTTGACTACCACGGCCAGGAGGTCTCCTTCTCCGCGCAGACGCCCATCACCGTGGTGGTGGACGGGGAGGTCATGGAGGACACCGCCTTCACCGTCCGGCTGTCGGAGAAAAAGGTAAACTTCTTCTACCCCGCCGGGACCAGCTACCGGCCCGCCGGCGCGGACAGGACCTCTTGAGGCAGCCTGAGCAGCGCGCCACAGTATGAAATCCCCTCCCGGTCGAGGGGATTTTTTATTGCAATTGAATGAGCTAACGAGTATAATAGGAAAATCCGAGGAAAAGGAGTTTTTTCTATGAAAGATATGAAGCTACCCCAGGGATACAAGCCCCTGCTTTCCATTTACGAGACCCAGAAGGCCATCGACCTGGGCAACCGCCTCTTTGCCGACAAGCTGTCTGGCGCTCTGCGGCTGCACCGGGTGTCCGCCCCGCTGTTTGTTTCGGTGGAGTCCGGCCTGAACGACGACCTGAACGGCGTGGAACGGGCGGTGGACTTTGACGTCAACGGGGTTGAGAGCCAGGCGGCGGTGGTCCACTCTTTGGCCAAGTGGAAGCGGTTCGCCCTGAAGCGCTACCAGTTCCACGTGGGCGAGGGGCTGTACGCCAACATGAACGCCATCCGCCGGGACGAGGAACTGGACTCTCTCCACTCCGCCTATGTGGACCAGTGGGACTGGGAGAAGATCATAACCCGGGAGCAGCGCAATGTGGACTATCTGAAGCAGACGGTGTGTTCCATTGTCAACGCCCTGTTTGAGACCCAGTCCTTCCTGCGCACCGTCTTCCCTCAGCTGAACGTGCTGCCTCAGGTGTCCACCGACATCGCCTTTCTCACCGCCCAGGAGCTGGAGGACCTGTTTCCTGACAAGACCCCCAAGGAGCGGGAAAACGCCTTTGTGAAGGACCATCCCACCACATTTCTGATAGGCATTGGCAAAAAGCTGCGCTCCGGGAAGCCCCACGACGGCCGGGCCCCCGACTACGACGACTGGGACCTGAACGGCGACCTGCTGGTGTGGGACAGCGTGGGACAGCGCTCCTTCGAGGTGTCCTCCATGGGTATCCGGGTCGATGAGGAGAGTCTGGCCCGTCAGCTCCAGCTGGCCGGCTGTGAGGAGCGGCGGGAGCTGCCCTTCCACAAAATGCTCCTCAACGGCGAGCTGCCCCTGACCATGGGCGGCGGCATCGGCCAGAGCCGGGTCTCCATGCTGCTGCTGGGCAAGGCCCACATCGGCGAGGTCCAGTCCTCCCTGTGGGACGAGGACAACATCAGGGCCGCCGAGGCGGCGGGGATCACGCTGCTGTGATAACGATAACCCGACTGAACATCGACGAGGTCCTCCGTTACATGGGCTGTCCCCCGGACAAGGCGGACGAGGCCCTGCGGGGGCAGGCGGAGGCCTGCGCCCGGGAGGTGCTGGCGGTCATCCGGCCCCGGTGGAGCTGGCGGGCGCTGTCCATAACTCTGGAGGCGGAGGGGGTCCGGCTGGAGGGCGGTCTGCTCCTGCCCGGGGCGGACCTGAGGGCCCATCTGGGGGGCTGTGAGCGGGCGGCGGTGTTCTGCGCGACCCTGGGGGCGGAGACCGACGCCCTCATCCGCCGGGCGGAGCAGCTGGACATGGTCCGGGCTCTGGCGCTGGACTGCTGCGCCTCGGCGGCGGTGGAGGGGGTGTGCGATCAGATCGAGCTCCAGCTCCAGGGGAAGTTTCCCGGCTGCTCCTTCCCCTTCCGCTACAGCCCCGGCTACGGCGACCTGCCTCTGGATGTCCAGAGCGGCCTGCTGGAGCTGCTGGACGCCCCCCGGCGGGTTGGGCTGTGCGCCACGGCAAATCATCTGCTGACCCCCCGCAAGTCGGTGACCGCCATTTTGGGGGTGGCCAGCGGGGAGATTGAACAAAGCCAAAAAAGCTGCCTGGGCTGTCCCGCTCAGGAGAGCTGTCAATACCGAAAGGCGGGCGGACACTGTGGAATTTCGTGAACTGTTAAGGGCCTCCGGCCCAGTTATTCTGGACGGCGGCATGGGGACCATGCTCCAGGCCAAGGGACTCAAGCTGGGGGGACACCCTGAGCTGGCCGCCCTGGAGCACCCGGATTGGCTGCTGGACATTCACCGGGCCTATGTGGAGGCGGGGACGCAGATCCTTTGCGCCAACACCTTCGGGGCCAACCGGGAGAAGCTGAGACGTACCGGCAAAACGGTGGAGGAGGTGATCCCTCCCTCCATCGCCATTGCCAGGCAGGCGGCGGGAGGAAAGGCGCTGGTGGCCCTGGACCTGGGTCCCACAGGGCAGCTGCTGGAGCCCACCGGGACCCTGGACTTTGAGGCGGCGGTGGATATTTTCGCCCAGGAGGTGCGCTGTGCCGTCTCCGCCGGGGCCGACCTGGTGATGATCGAGACCATGACCGACCTCCAGGAGTGCCGGGCCGCCCTGCTGGCGGTGAAGGAGAACAGCGATTTGCCCGTACTGGTCTCCCTCACCTACGAGGAGCGGGGCCGTACCTTCCTGGGCCACGCCCCCGCCTGCGCCGCTCTGACGTTGGAGGGCATGGGGGCGGACGCCATTGGCATTAACTGCTCCCTGGGCCCCCGGGAGATGCCCGGCCTGGTGGAGGAGCTGACCCGCTGGACCACACTGCCCATCTTGGTGAAGCCCAACGCCGGCCTGCCTGACCCCAGCGGGGCGGGCTACGACATTACAGCGGACCAGTTTGCCGACGCTATGGCCCAGCTGACAGAGTTGGGGGTGAAGTGCTACGGCGGCTGCTGCGGCACCACGCCGGAGTACATTGCCAAGCTGTGCAGGGCCCTGGAGGGGCGGACCATCCGGGAGATCCCCAGGCAGGTCCCCGCCGCCGTGTGCAGTCCGGTGTGCGCCGTGCCCATCGACCGGGTCCGGGTCATCGGCGAGCGCATCAACCCCACTGGCAAAAAGCGGATGAAGGAGGCCCTGGTCCGGGAGGACATCGACTATATGCTGGGCCAAGCCCTGGAACAGACTCAGGCCGGGGCGGACATTCTGGACGTGAACGTGGGGCTGCCCGAGATTGACGAGAGGGCCATGATGGTCAAGGTGGTAAAGGCCCTCCAGGGGGTCACCGACGCCCCCCTCCAACTGGACTCCACCCGGCCCGAGGTGCTGGAGGGGGCTCTGCGGGTCTACTGCGGCAAGGCCATTGTCAACTCGGTAAACGGAGAGGAGGCCGTCCTGGACGCCATTCTCCCCCTGGTGAAGAAGTACGGCGCGGCGGTGGTGGGGCTGACTCTGGACCAGAACGGTATCCCCAAGACCTCCCAGGCCCGGTTTGACATTGCCAGGCGGATCCTTGACAAGGCCCTTTCCTACGGCATCCGGCGGGAGGACGTTTATATCGACTGCCTCACCCTCACCGTGTCGGCGGAGCAGGCGGCGGCCTCCCAGACGCTGGAGGCCCTCCACCGGGTCAAGACGGAGCTGGGGCTGAAAACGGTGCTGGGGGTGTCCAACATCTCCTTCGGCCTGCCCGCCCGGCCCCTGGTGAACCAGAATTTTCTCATGATGGCCATGACCCAGGGGCTGGACCTGCCCATCATCAACCCCAATCTGGAGGCCATGATGGCGGCGGTGCGGTGCTACCATCTGCTGATGAACCTGGACACCGACGCCCGGGAGTACATCGCCGCCTACGGCAATGCCACCGTATCCACCTCTATCACCGGCGGCGCCGCCCAGTCCGCCGCGGCCCTCCAGGGGGAGCGGACGCTGGAGCAGATTGTGCTGGCTGGTCTGAAGGGGGAGGCCGGTGGGGCAGCCCGAACGCTGCTGGAGACCACCGCCCCTATGGAGGTGGTGGACGGCGTCCTCATCCCCGCCCTGGACAAGGTGGGGGCGGATTTTGAGGCGGGGCGGGTCTTTCTGCCCCAGCTCATCCAGGCTGCCGGAGCCGCTCAGGCCGCCTTCGAGGTCATCCGGGAACACCTGTCCGCCCAGCCGGGAGGGCAGACCCAGCCCAAGGGGACGATAGTGCTGGCCACCGTCAAGGGGGATATCCACGACATTGGCAAGAACATCGTCAAGGTGTTATTGGAGAACTATGGCTATCCGGTCATCGACCTGGGCCGGGACGTGGACCCCGCCGCCGTGGTGGAGGCGGTGAAAAAGCACGCCGCTCCCCTGGTGGGCCTGTCCGCGCTGATGACCACGACCCTGGGCAGCATGGAGGAGACCATTCGTCAGCTGCGCCAGGCCGATCTGCCCTGCAAGGTGGTGGTAGGCGGCGCGGTGCTCACAGCGGACTATGCCCAAAAAATCGGGGCCGACTTCTACGCCAAGGACGCTAAGGAGTCTGTGGATGTGGCCCGGCAGGTAATTGGGTGATATAAAACAGGGGCGAACCGGTACTTTATCGGTTCGCCCCTGCCAGGTTGATGATGTTCAGCCCGCAGGCTTTTGCGTAGTCCACAGTATAGGCGGTACCGCCGGTCTGCTGGGTCAGATAGCAGACACAGACACTGCTGTGGTCTACCAGGTGGCGGTTGCGTTTGTGCATACAGCCGGAGAAATACTCTCTGGAGGTATAGACGACTTTATTCGCCTGAGTCTTGATGGATTCATACAGGTCAATATCCCTGTTTAACCAGCCCCGGGCCTGGGACAGGCAGGGCAGGACCAGGATCAGCTTCATGCCTGGGCAGGTCTTCCGCAGGCGCAGGACTGTCAGCGCGGCCAGGGTGTCGAAGCCCCGCACGCCCCCCGCTCCATAATAGCATACACCTCTTTGATACAGGCTGGTGACGGTTGTCTCCAGTCTTTTTTGAATGACTTCTGCCTCCCGCGCCGGGATCTGGCGGTGTCCGGTGAAGCAGCAGGTTTTTTCTCGCATAACGCACCTCGCGACTAGTTGAAGTAGATATTTCTCGTGTTATACTTATTTTAAATATAGATATCAAGAGGGAACTATATTCTAAGAATAGGGAACTGCTTTGCTGCACGGTAGAATGGTACATAAGCGAGGTGGTTTTCGTGTTTGAGAAGCCAGAATTTGGAATGCGGGTAGCCCAGCTTCGGTTAAGCCAGGATGAACAAATTTCTGCAAGAGATATGAGTCTGTCCATTGGGCAGAGCGAAGGGTATATCAGCAGTATTGAAAACGGGCACAACTACCCCTCCATGGAGGCCTTCTTCTATATCTGCGACTTTCTGAAAATCACACCGGTCGAGTTCTTTGATACCCAGCAGAAGGACCCCAGGCGGGTCAACCGTCTGCTGGAGGCGGCGCGGGGACTGGACAGCGAACAGCTGGACCACCTGATTGCCATAGCGAGGGACTTGAAGAGAAGATAAAAACGGCCCGCACCGAGCATTTTGGTGTGGGTTTTCTCTTGCGGCGTCTCGTCTCCTATGGTACAATAGAGGACACAAGAAAACTGTCGAAACAGGGAGGACGCCGCCTATGAACGAGTATCCCGAAGAAAGGAAACCCCAGGAGGAGACCCCGCCCCCCGTCGAACCCCGGCCCCGCCGCCACCAGGAGGCGCTGCCCCACAGACCGCGGCAGTCTGCCCGCAGGGGCGGAAACGGCCTGAGTATACTGTCCCTGGTGATTTCCGCTGCGGCACTGATTGTGGCCTGCGCGGCGCTGTTTTTCACCCTGCGGACGGAGCCGGAGGAGCCCCCTGCCCCGCCGGAGGAACCCGTCACCTTCCAGTTTGGCGACCGGGTGATGACCCCGCTGGACGGAATGCCCCTGAACCCCTACGACCGGAACGCCTTCTCCCTGGATGAAAAGGGACGGGTCACCTACGAGAAGGACGGGAAGCGGGCAAAAACGGGGATTGATGTGTCCGCCTATCAGCAGGAGATCGACTGGGCCGCCGTAGCCGCAGACGGCATTGACTTTGCCATCCTCCGGGTGGGCTACCGGGGCTATACCGAGGGCGGGCTCTTCCTGGACCAGACCTTTGAGCAGAACCTGCGGGGGGCCACCAGCGCCGGATTGGATGTGGGCGTCTATTTCTTCTCCCAGGCCATCACTCCCCAGGAGGCCCGGCAGGAGGCGGACTATGTACTCAGCGCGATAGAGGGCTATGAGATTACCTGGCCCCTGGCTTTCGACTGGGAACCCATCTCCGCCGGCAGCAACGCCCGCACCGACGGCCTGGATAACGATACGCTGACCCAGTGTGCCGCCGCCTTCTGCGAGCGGGTGCGGGACGCGGGACTTCAGCCGGCGGTCTACTTCAACCAGAGCCTGGGCTATCTGCGCTACGACCTGCGGGAGCTGACGGAGTATAACCTGTGGCTGGCGGAGTACGACACCAAACCGGATTTCTACTACCACTTTGACCTGTGGCAGTACACCCACACCGGCCAGGTGGACGGTATCGAAGGAAATGTGGATCTGGACCTGGATCTGCGATAACACCAGCGGGCTTTCGAAGGCCCGCTTTTTCATCAGGAGGCAGTTGGATGAATTTTGAGATTCCCTCTGGGGCAGAGTATATTTTGAAAACCCTCACCGGCGCGGGCTATGAGGCCTGGCTGGTGGGGGGCTGTGTTCGGGACCTGCTCCGAGGTGTGCCGCCCCACGACTGGGACATCTGCACCTCCGCCCGCCCGGAGGAGACGGAGGCCTGTTTTGCCGGCCGGCGGATCATTGAAGCCGGCCTCCAGCACGGCACCGTCACCATTTTGGAGGGGGGCGAGGCCTACGAGGTCACCACCTACCGCACCGAAGGCCCCTACTCCGACAGCCGCCGCCCGGACTATGTGCGCTTTGTCGCCAGCCTGGAGGCCGACCTGGCCCGACGGGATTTCACCATGAACGCCATCGCCCTGGGGCTGGACGGGGATATCCGGGACCCCTTCGGCGGAGAGAAGGATATCCGGGCCGGCCTGCTCCGCTGCGTGGGCGACCCTGCTCAGCGCTTCCAGGAGGACGGCCTGCGCGTCATGCGGGCGCTGCGCTTTGGAGCGGTGTTCGGCTGCCAGGTGGAGGAGAAAACGGCCAGAGCCATCCATGAAAACCGCCACGTACTGGAGCACGTGGCGGCGGAGCGGATCAATGTGGAGCTGTGCAGACTGCTGGAGGGGGAGCAGGCGGGGGAGATTTTGCGGCAATACCCCGATGTGCTGTGTGTCTTCTGGCCGGAGCTGGAGCCTCTGGTGGCACTGGAGCAGAACACCCCTTGGCACTGCTGGGGCGGCTGGGAGCACACCATTCATGCGGTGGAGGCGGTCCCGGCGCAGACCGTGCTGCGGCTGGCTGTGCTCCTTCACGACATTGGCAAGCCCGGCTGCAAGACGACCGATGAGAATGGGATCGACCACTTCTACGGCCACCCGGCTGTCAGCGCGGAGCTGGCAAAGGGGATGCTCCGGGCGCTGAAATTCGACAACGAGACCCGAAAACAGGTGGTCACGCTGGTGGAATACCACGACGTGCAGATCCCTCTTCGGGAGAGCTCCATCCGCAGGTGGCTGGGCCGCCTGGGCCCGGAGCGGTTTTTTCAGCTGCTGGCGGTGAAGCGGGCGGACGCCATGGGGCAGGCCTATGAAAAGGTGCAGGGCCGTCTGGCGGAGCTGGAGGAGATGAGGGCGCTGGCGGAGAAGATTGTAGCCCAGGGGCAGTGCTTCTCTCTAAAGGACCTGGCGGTAAACGGCCGGGATGTGATTGCGGCAGGGATTGCTCCAGGGCCGGAGGTGGGCCGGGTACTCAGCGGACTGCTGGAGCGGGTGGTCAGCGGGGAACTGCCCAACCAGCGGGAAAGGCTGCTGGCGCTGCTGAGGGACCTGTGAGCCCCCAGTGTGCCCACTGGAGCGCCTTGGATCCTCATGCCGCTTGCACAGTTCCCCGCAATTTGATATACTGGCGGGGAATACAATGCCCACTGGGAACAGCGGGACAGAAATGGGGAAATGATTATGTATTCCATTGACTTTCAGAAGAAAAAGGGCTTTATCTGCGACATGGACGGTGTTATCTACCACGGCAATCAACTTCTGCCCGGCGTTCCGGAGTTTCTCCGGTGGCTCCACGAGGAGAAAAAGTCCTACCTTTTTTTGACCAACAACAGCGGCTCCACTCCCCGGGAACTCCAGCAGAAGCTGGGCCGCATGGGGCTGGACGTCCCGGAGGAGCACTTTTACACCAGCGCCCTGGCCACAGCGGCCTTTCTGAAGGCGCAGGCGCCGGGCTGCTCCGCCTATGTGATTGGAGAGGCCGGACTGCTCAACGCCCTTTACGATGTGGGCATCACCATGAACGATGTGGACCCGGACTATGTGGTGGTGGGTGAGAGCAAGTCCTACTCTCTGGAGACGGTGACTAAGGCCATTAACCTGGTTCTGGGTGGGGCCAAGCTGATTGGGGCCAACTCGGACGTTTCAGCCCCGGGGGAGCACACCACCATTCCGGCCTGCGGCGCTCTGGTGGCTCCCATTGAGATGGCCACCGGCACCAGGGCCTATTTCTGCGGCAAGCCCAATCCGCTGATGATGCGCACCGGCCTGCGTCTGCTGAAATGTCACTCCGAGGACGCGGTGATGGTGGGCGACCGGATGGACACCGATGTGATCTCCGGCCTGGAGAGCGGTATGTCAACCGTGCTGGTCCTTTCGGGCATCTCCACGCCGGAGACGCTGAAAACCTTCTCCTACCGCCCCTCCATGATCCTGAGCGGAGTTGGGGAGATTGTCCGCACGGCCCGGGGAGACAGTTCGGACGCCTGACTGCGCCCGCTGGTCCTCCTTGCTCAGTTGTGTATCGTTGCGGCGCCTCCCTCAAGGCACAGCCGCGAGAATGAACATGACAATGCCTTTGCCGGCAAAACAGCAAAGGCATTATTTTCGGAGTTCTTTTGTGAGCCAGGCTGTGACAGTCCGGCGGATCGTCTCGCAGGAGGGATGGGCTCGCCCCTCTCTAACACCAGCGTTATTTTCTTCATCAAATCACCTCCGGCCCACACTATGATAACAACTGCAAAAATATGAAAAAGGAGCTGGTAACAGCCCCTTTTTTTCACACCTCAATTGTACTGTCGGCACGGATGTAGCTCTGGGAGTAGAGGATGATCCGGTCCCCCTCCTTCAGCGTCAAATCGCCGTTGGGGATCAGAACCCTTCCTCTGCGCTTGACCATAATGATAATGGTCTGCCGGGAGATATCCAGGTCCCGAATGCGCAGGCCGTTCCAGGGATGCTGCCTGCGCAGGACCACCTCCTTCAGGTCGATATGCCGGTCGTCCCCCATGGACTCGGCCCCCAGCACCAGGGTGTCGCCGGGGAGGAGCGCCACGCCCCCTCTGGGGACAATGATCCCCTCGTCCCGCTGGATGGCGGCCACAATAATGCCGGCGGGCAGACCCAGCTCCTGGATGGTCTGCCGGGCCCAGGGGTCCTTGGAGGAGAGATGGACCTTGATGAAGTGGATATCGGCCTCGTGGGCGTACTCGCTGATGCGCTTGATGCGGGAGTACTGGTCTACGAAGCCGGCGGAGATAATGCCGGTGGGAATGGCCACGATCCCTACGCCTAGAAAGGCGATGCCGATGCCAAAGAGCTTTCCCAGGGTCGTAATGGGGTAGATATCCCCATAGCCCACCGTGAGCAGGGTTGACATGGACCACCAGATACCGGAAAAGGCGTTGGTAAACACCTCCGGCTGGGCCTCATGCTCCAGACTGTACATACACAGGCTGGAGGCCAGCATCAGGATCAGGATAATAAACACTGAGGACATGAGTTGCTGGCGCTTGCTAGCAATGACCTCCGTGATCACATTCAGGGAGTCATAGTAGGCGTTGATGCGGAACAGCCGGAAAATACGCATGACCCGGAACATCCGGAAGGCCACCGTCCCCGAGGGAAAAAACACAGGCAGGTAGTAGGGCAGGAAGGAGAGAAGGTCCACAATGCCGCTGAAGGAACAGATATACTTCACCGCCGCCTTGCCGGGGGCCAGCTTGGGGTGCAGGCAGGGGGAGGTCCACAGCCGCAGGCAGTAGTCCACGGCGAAGAAGGCCACTGTGACTCCCTCCACGGCGGTCAGCCAAGAGCCATACTGCCCCCGCAGCTCCACAAAGGTATAGAGGATGCTTACCGTCAGGTTGACCACAATGGCTAGGGAATTCAAAATGTCATACAGACGGCTGGTCAGGTCCTCTGCGGCCCCCACCTCTATAATCTCCAGCAGCCGTTTTTTGCGGCTGAGCAGCTTTTCCTGTTTGGACATATCCACACTCCTGACGGCCCCAAAGCCGGGGGCTGGGAGTATTGTATCAATTTCCCGCCTCAGTTGTCAATATCTGTCCGCCGTCCTCCGCCGTGGCCTCGGGGACGCTGTCGTAGTCCCACTGGTGGTCGGTGTGGGCCATAAGGTCACTGGTGACGTTGAAATAGGAGAGAAATTGGTCCAATCCCAGCTCCTGGTACTCCTGGAATCCGCCGTCAAAGTCGTTGTGGTCCCAGGTGGGGTCCGTGCAGTACCACTCCCCGTTGAGGCGCACCATGTTCCAGGCGTGATTTTCCCGGTTCCGGAAGGCCGCCCCGGTGACGGTAATGCACTCGATGCCCGCCATATCCATCAGCAGGCGGAAGGTCTCGGCGTAACCCAGGCAGACCCCCTTGCCGTTTACCAGCGGGCCGTAGGGCTCATAGGAGGTGCGGGGCACCCCTTTTTTCTCGTAGTGGGTCTGGTCGTAGCTGACGTGGGTTGTCAGCCAGGCGTAGAGGGCCAGCTCCTTGTCATAATCGCTCATGCCCGGCCGGGTCCACTCCTCCAGTACCCGGGCGGCGGCGTCCAGTACCCGTTTGTCCTCCCTGGACAGCCGGGAGTCGTCCCCGCTCTCCCAGGCGTCCAGGATGGCGGAGCTGTCAAAGAGGGTCATGTCGTCGCTCTTGGGGTCTGTATAGACATAGCGCCCGTCGGGACGCTGTTCTGGCTCAGGGCGGAGAAACTCCGGGACCCCCTCGGCGAAGATGCCGTCGCCATAGCAGCGTTCAAAGGCCTGTCGGACGTTTCGTACGTCCTCGCAGATGATCAAGGCCACCTCCTGACCGCAGGTGAGGACCTTGCCGTTCTCCACCAGAGCGGCCTGTTCGGGCTCGTAGCCGGTGAAGTCCCCCTGCCGGTCCAGCAGGTGCTCCTGAAAGGCGGTCACAACGGTCTTTTGCTCCTCCCTGGGCACCGAGAGGACGGCCAGCTCAAAGGCTCGGGCCCCCTCCATGCGGACAAAGGCGGCGTCGAACCACTTCAGGTCCTCCAGGCCGTAGAGGTCGGAGAGAAGAGCATTCATCTCCTCGTCACTGTAGTACTCATCTTCCTCGCCAAAGCCCTGTTGCTTCATCCCGTCATAGAGATACCAGCGAAAGAGGTCGATGCCCTCAGCGGCCTCGGGCGCACCGAACCACATGACCCGGGCTATGACCTCGCAGGGCTGTGTGGTGGTCTCATTCTGTTTTCCGGCGCACCCGGGCAGCAGCAGAATCAGGGCCAGCAGCAGAGAGAAAAATTTTTTCATGGGTATGACCTCCCGTGGATTATGTAACGCGGGACGATTCTGACCCGCCGTATCCCAGTATAGCAGGGATTTCTTACAAAAAGCAGGACAAAATCCTTAAATTTTTATGAAGACAGGGGCGGCCGTAGGCCGCCCCTGTCATTACAACCGCTGAATATCGGCAATCAGCGCATCCACGTCGGCGTCGGTGGTGGACCAGGAGGTGCAGAAGCGGACGGCGGTGTGGGCCTGGTCGATCTTTTCCCAGACCTCAAAGGAGTACTTGGTCCCCAGCACAGACACCGCGCCGTTGGACAGAATGGGGAACTGCTGGTTGGTGGGTGAGTCCATAAACAGGGCGCAGCCCCGGGCCAGGAAGGCATCCCGAATGCGCAGGGCCTGGGCCACCTCCTGCCTGCCGATCTCCAGAAACAGCCCGTCCTGGAGGAAGGCCTCAAACTGGACCCCCAGCAGCCGCCCCTTGGCCAGCATCCCGCCGTGCTGCTTGATGAGGTAGCGAAAGTCGTGGTTCAGGTTGGGGTTGGGAATGACCACCGCCTCGCCGAAGAGGAGGCCCGCCTTGGTGCCCCCCAGGTAGAACACGTCGCACAGCCGGGCCAGGTCGGGCAGGGTCACGTCGGACGCCGCCAAACCGGCCGCCAGCCTGGCCCCGTCCACAAAGAGGGGCAGCTTCCACCGGCGGCAGTTTTCCGCGATCTCCTCCAGCTCAGCCAGGGTGTACACCGTCCCTACCTCGGTGGGCAGGGACAGGTAGACCATCCCCGGCTGGACCATGTGCTCCCAGGCGGGGTCGTCATAGTGGGCCTGACAGTATTTGTCAATCTGTCCGGCGGTGATTTTGCCGTCGCTGGAGGGCAGGGCCAGCACCTTATGTCCGGTGGACTCGATGGCTCCGGTCTCATGGACGTTGATATGGCCGGTCCCGGCGCACAGCACCCCCTGGTGAGGGCGGAGGGCGGCGGCGATGATGGTGGTGTTGGCCTGGGTGCCCCCCACCAGGAAGTGGACCCCCGCCTCCGGAGCCTGACACAGCTCCCGAAGCATGGCCCTGGCCCGCTCGCAGTGGAGATCAACCCCATAGCCGGGGGTTGCCTCACCGTTGGTGTTCACCAGGGCCTCCAGAATTTTGGGGTGGGCCCCGGTGGTATAGTCGCATTCAAATCGGATCATAAACCATCCTCCTTACCGCAGCTTGGCTCCGCACTCCCGCTCCAGGGCGGCCAGAATGGACTTCACATCCTCGTCTGCCTCTTCGGAGGTGAGGGAGCGGTCCTCCGCCCGGAGGACCAGGTTGAAGGCCACCGACTTTTTGCCCTCGTCAATGCCCTTGCCCCGGTAGATATCGAAGAGGGAAACCTCCTTGAGCAGCCCCTGGGCCCCCTTGCGGATAGCTTTCTCCAGGGCCCCCACTGTGACCGCCTCGCCGCACACCACGGCGATGTCCCGGGTTACCGAGGGGAACTTGGGCAGGGGGACATACTCCGGGTCAGTCCCTTTGGCGTTCATCAGCTCGTCGAAGTCCAGCTCGGCGCAGTACAGTTCGGTGTCCACGCCGAAGTTCTTGGCCACGTTGGGGTGAATCTGGCCCATGCGGCCCACCTCCGTGCCGCCCACCCACACGGTGGCGAAGCGGCCGGAGTGGTAGGCGTTGCCGCCAATGCGCCAACCCTTAAATCCGACATCCTCTGCCCGGATCTCTCTCAGGATGGCCTCCACGGCCCCTTTCAGGTCGTAGAAGTCGAAGCCCTCGCCGTAAGCCCCCAGGGTGAGCACCTTGTTTTCAACCGCCAGGCCGTCCTCCCCGCCGGGCAGGTAGATGCGGCCCAGCTCGTACAGGCGCACGTCCTTGTTCCGGTAGTTGTAATTCCGGGCCAGAATGTCCAGCATGGAGGGCAGGGTGGTGGTGCGCATGATGGAGGTGTCCTCCCCCAGGGGGTTCAGGATTTTGAAGGATTTGCGGTGGAAGTCGTCCGCAGGCCAGCCGATCTTGTCGTACCAGGTGGGGGAGATAAAGGAGTAGGTGATGATCTCGTCGTAGCCGTAGGCCCGGCAGACCTCCCCCAGCTTCTGCTCCAGCTTCTGTTCCTCGCTGTAGCCCCCCAGAGTGGTCTGGCCCCGCATGAGGGTTGTTGGGATGTTGTTGTAGCCGAAGAACCGGGCCACCTCCTCGGCCAGGTCGGCCATCTCCTTCACGTCCCCCCGCCAGGAGGGGACCTTCATCATGCCCCGGGTTTTGGTGGTCTCAAAGCCCAGCTTCTGGAGGGTTGTGTACATCACATTCTCCGACACGTCGGTACCCAGCAGGGCGTTGATCTTGTCCGGCTCCAGCTTCAAAACGGTGGGCTGGGGGACGTAGTTGAGAATGTCGATGACCCCGTCCAGCACCTCACCGGCCCCCAGCAGCTCCACCAGCTCACAGGCCCGGTTCACAGCGGGGAGGGTGTTGAGGATATCTAGCCCCTTTTCAAACTTGGCGCTGGCCTCGGTACGCATTCCCAGGGCCAGGGCGGTCTTGCGGATGGTGGTGCCGTCGAAGTTGGCGGATTCAAAGACCACGTCCACCGTGTCCTCTACAATCTCGGAGTTCAGACCGCCCATAATACCGGCCAGACCCACCGCCCGGGTGTCATCGGCGATAACCAGCATATTGGAGTTGAGCTTGCGGACGTTTCCATCCAGAGTCGTAAGCTCCTCCCCGTCCTGGGCCCGGCGGACAATGATCTTTCCGCCCTTCACATAGCGGTAGTCAAAGGCGTGCATGGGCTGACCGTACTCCAGCATGACGTAGTTGGTGATATCCACAATGTTGTTGATGGGCCGCACTCCCATAGCCCGAAGCCGCTCCCGCATCCACTTGGGAGAGGGGCCGATTTTTACATTGCGCACCATCCGGGCGGTGTACCGGGGGCACAGCTCGGGGTCGGGGGTCTCCACATCCAGCAGCTCGGGGAGGACACCCTCCGCCCCGCCCTTGACCACCGGCTGGTGGAAGCGGCAGGGCTTGTTGAAGGTGGCCGCCGCCTCCCGGGCCAGACCGATGACGCTAAGGCAGTCGGGGCGGTTGGGTGTGATTTCAAACTCCACCACGTGGTCATCCAGGCCGGTGACCGTCTTAATGTCGTCCCCCGGCTTGCAGTCCTCCTGGAGGACGAAGATGCCGTCGGGGATGCAGTGGGGGAACTCCTTCTGCTCGGCGTGGAGGTCGGCCAGGGTGCAGATGGTCCGGGTCTTGGTGTTGAAGGCCACCAGGTCCATGGCGTGGATGTTTTGGCACTGGGTTTCCACAGTGGTGCCCACAGGCTGTCCGTCCTCCGCCCAGACCAGGGCCACCGACCAGCGGCCGTCCCCCAGGGATTTCACCTCACCCGCTCCGGCGGCCACCACGGAGCCGAAAATTTTGTGTCCCAGCTCAAGCTCCGCCGGGATGGAGGGCTTGTCCGGGTCGATGGGGTGGTAGTCGTTGAGCAGGGCGGCGGCGGTGATGACGCCGTAGGGGAAGTCCCGCTCGTCCAGGCCCAGCTCCTTCAGGGAGCACAGCATCCCGTTGGACAGCACCCCCCGCAGCTTGCCCTTCTCAATCTTCTTGCCCCCGGGCAGAGTGGACTTGTGCAGGGCCACGGGCACCAGGTCGCCTGCGTGGATGTTCCAGGCCCCGGTGACAATCTGGACGGGCTCCTCCCTGCCCACGTCCAGCTGGCACACCCACATATGGTCGGAGTCGGGGTGGCGCTCCATCTTCTCAATGCGTCCTACGACGACGTTGGAAATTTCCCCGCCCATGTCGTGGGTCAGCTCCACCTTGGAGCCGGAGAGGGTCATAGCTTCGGCGAACTCCCGGTCGCCGGCGTCAATCTCGACAAACTCGTTGAGCCATTTTCTGGATAGATTCATATTCAAAACTCCTCGTTTTATAGTGAAAGTGAGCGTCAGTCCCACTCAATCTCGCCGCCGTGTTCCCGGACCAGGCGGCAGAGGGCTTCTTCGTCTTCCGCCAGGGCGCGGATGATATCCTCGAAGCGCTTCGCCCTAGCTTCGTTTTCTGCTGTCAGAGGCCAATAGGCCACATACATCCCTGCCTCCGGGTCCGTCTCCATGTCTGTCAGGATGTCTGGATCATTCTGCTCCAGATAATACTGAAAAAGAGCCTCCCAGTTGTAGCCGTTCATATAGGCATCCTCACATACGGCGTTCATTTTTTCACCGAGGGCAAGGATTTTCTCATGCTCAACACCTAAGAGGACCTCTATTTTTTCCTCAAGGGGGAAGCACTGAACATAGTCTGCCATGTGCCGTGCCTCTATCAAAACTGCTCCAAAAACCGCACATCGTTCTCGAAGATCAGACGCAGGTCGGCGATCTTGAACCGGCGCATAGCGGTGCGCTCCAGGCCCATGCCGAAGGCCCAGCCGGACCACTCCTCCGGGTCGATGTTGGCCATGCGCAGCACATTGGGGTGAATCATCCCCGCGCCCAGCAGCTCGATCCAGCCCTCGCCCTTACAGGTGGGGCAGCCCGCGCCGCCGCACTTGTGGCACTGCACGTCCATCTCACAGGAGGGCTCGGTGAAGGGGAAGTGGTGGGGGCGGAAGCGGGTCACGGTGCCCTTGCCAAACAGCTCCTCGGCCAGCAGGTTCAGGGTCCCCTTCAAGTCGGCCATGGTGACGTTCTTGTCAATGACCATTCCCTCCACCTGGTGGAACATGGGGGAGTGGGTGGCGTCCACCTCGTCCTTGCGGTACACCCGTCCGGGGGCGATAATGCGGATGGCCAGGGGCATGGAGTCCATAGCCCGCACCTGCATGGGAGAGGTCTGGCTGCGGAGCATCACCCGGCTGTCCTGGTCGAAGTAGAAGGTGTCCGACCAGTCCCGGCTGGGGTGGCCCTCCTCGGCGTTGAGGCGGTCGAAGTTAAGCTCGGCCAGCTCGATCTCAGGGCCGTCCAGCACAGTGAAGCCCATGCCCACAAAGATGTTCTTGATCTCGTCCAGAGCGATATACATGGGGTGCTTGTGCCCCAGCTTGGGGGCTTTGCCGGGGACGGTGACGTCCAGGGCCTCCGCCTTCAGCCGGGCCTCCAGAGCGGCGGCCTCCAGCTTCTGGGAGGCGGACTCGATGGCGCTCTCCAGGGCGGCGCGGACCTCGTTGGCCAGCTGTCCCATGGCGGGGCGCTCCTCGGCGGACAGGCGGCCCATCTGCTTCAAGACGGCGGTAAGCTCCCCCTTCTTGCCCAGGTATTTCACCCGCAGCTCATCCAGGGCGGCAGGGGCGGCCACCTGGTCAAATGCGGCCAGGGCCTCACTTTTGATTTTTGCCAGCTGTTCTTTCATTGGTAAAACTCCTTATTTGATTTTGGATTTGAAATATGCGGGGTCCTCCACAAAGGAGCGGACCACCGTGCCGCAGCGCAGGCAGATCAGGTAAAACACGGGCCTGCCGTTGGCAAAAAGGCTGTCATAGCGGCAGAGCCTGCCGTAGCTGGCCGCATTCTTTGCCTTGGCCAGCTCCGTTCCCCGCAGTGGGCGTTCTGTTTTTGTTCCATCGTCCTCTCCTCTCACAGGTCCGCGTCCGGAGGCTGGCCGTCGTGGGCCCCCCACTGGCAGGGGAGCAGGGCCATATGGGTCAGGACGGCGGTGAAGGAGGAGTCCTCCGGACTGCAGGCGTAGACGCCGAAGGATATCTCCCCCTGGGCGGCCTGGAGGTGACAGACCCGCATCTGCTGAAAGACGGTCCCGTCCCGGGAGCACTCAATGCAGAAATCGTCCTCTCTGCGGCTCAGCCGGTACCACATGGACCGGACGGAGGCGTTGATCTCGGTGGTGGCCCAGTCGGACCAGCCGCCGTTGGTGACCACGCTGCCCAGGTGCTGGAAGGTCTCGTTTTCGTACTCCACGGAGGCCTTCAGCCAGTTCTCACTGTCCAGGTAGACCACCACGCCGCACTGGTCGAAGCGGCGCCTGCCGTCAAATTGGGTCCGCACCACAAAGGAGAAAAATTTCTCCCGGGTCGTCATCTGGAGCACCGGGGCGCTGTCGTTGCGGAAGTGGTAGTAGGTCCGCTGCCACAGGTCGGTGTGAGGGGCGGTAACGATTTCTATTTTGTCGGGGTTTATGGTACAGCTCCGGGGCTGCCGGGTCCACTTGAGAAGACTGGTATCCAGCTGCATGGCAAACACTCCTTTAAGCCGGCAGGATATCGCTGAGGGAACCGTCCATGGACACGTTGTACCTCTGCATACTGTACAATCCCTTGGAGATGTCACAGTGTCCCCATACGGTCGTGAGGGTGATGGCAAAGTGTTCCTGAATAAATCCGGCGGCCCAGGAGTCCTTGATGCCGTTGGGATAGGTGAAGAGCTGGGGAGCCGTCCCCAGGTGTTCCGTTATCAGGTCGATGCTGGTTTGGATATCCGGAAGGATCCGCGCCTCATACTCCTCCCGGCTCTCCCCCTTGTGCCGTTTGATCCCGCACTCACCCTCGCCGTGAGAGGCGTGGGTGTGGGAGCCGAACTCCACCAAGCCGGAATCGGCCATCTCCCGGCACATATCCCAGGTGAGATAGAGGGGATCCTCGTCCTGCGTGTACTGGGTTATGAGGGAGATCACCGCTTTGGCCTGGAACTCCTGGAGCAGCGGGAAGGCCAGCCGGTAGTTGCTGGCATAGCCGTCGTCCATGGTAATCATCACCGCCCGCGCCGGCAGAGGCTGGCCCGCCGCCAGCTCGCTGGGCAGGACGGTGGTATAGTTGTGGTCGGCCAGCCACTGCAGGTCCTCCCGAAAGCGCACGTCGGTGAGGATCCAGGGGTTGCACTTCGCCCCCTCCTCCACAAAGTGGTGGTACATGAGCACGTACAGCTTGTAGTTCTTCTTCGCCGGCTCCTGAGGCTGGACGGGCTGAGGCTCGGAATCCGTCTGGAGCGCGGACTGAGAGGCGTCGGGCTGGGAGACAGGCTGAGAGGCGTCGGGCTGGGGCGCAGACTGAGAGGAGTCAGGCTGGGAAGCGTCGGGCTGGGGCGCAGACAGGGATGCGTCAGCGGAGGAGGACACATCTGCGGGCTCCTCCGGGTCGACCGCGGCTTCAAACTGACTCCCTAAAGTTTGTGCCGGAAGGGGATCAGCCACTGCGGAGCCATCCGCAGTGGCGCTGGCTGAGCCAGCGCCGCCGGTATGACAGGCGGTCAGACACAGTGCAAGGGACAGCAGGATCAGCAGTTTTTCTATTTTTTTCATTGCTAAGACCTCTTTTTTCATTGAGATTTGGAACAATAAAAAAAGCCCCCGTCCCCAACGCCGGGACGAAAGGCAAACCCTCCGCGGTACCACCCGCATTCCCGCATAGACACGGGCGCTTCAAGCCCCGATAACGGAGGGCAGCCGTCCCCCTCTCAGGGGCCGCTCCCGGGCGAACCAAGGGGGCTTCTCTCAGACGGGCTTTCAGCCGGCGGCCCGTCCTCTCTGCCAGAGAATCATTCCCTATTTTCCCGCTCCACGCATTTTCCAGGAGACCGCCAACACCGGCGGCCTCTTACAAATAAGATTTATATCACAAATCATCTTGTAATGCAAGAGGAAAAGGGGTATAATTTCTGAAAATAGTCTATGACGAATATTGTAGACAGAATTAGTGCTCTATAGTATAATGGAGAAAAAAACAGGGAGGTATCCCCATGCTGGAGCTACAGCACATCAGCTACAACGTAGAGCAGGACGGCAACAATAAGGGCATCCTGCACGATATCAATCTCACCATCAGCGAGCGGTTCGTGGCCATCACCGGGCCCAACGGCGGCGGCAAATCAACCCTGGCCAAGGTGATTGCCGGAATCTTCACCCCGACTCAGGGCCGCATCCTCTTCAACGGAGAGGACATCACCGGGCTGTCCATCACCGAACGGGCCCGGAAGGGCATCAGCTTTGCGTTCCAGCAGCCGGTGCGCTTTAAGGGCCTGACGGTGAAGGACCTGATAACCCTGGCCAGCGGCAAAAACATCGGCGTGCCCGAGGCCTGCAACTATCTTTCCGAGGTCGGGCTGTGCGCCAAGGACTATATCGACCGGGAGGTGGACGCCTCCCTGTCCGGCGGCGAGCTGAAGCGCATCGAAATCGCCACCATTATGGCCCGCTCCACCGCCCTGTCCGTCTTTGACGAGCCGGAGGCGGGCATCGACCTGTGGTCCTTCTCCAACCTGATCCAGGTCTTTGAGCATCTCCACGAGAAGATCAACGGCTCAATTCTGATCATCTCCCACCAGGAGCGGATTTTGAATATTGCGGACCGGATCATCGTCCTGGCCGAGGGCCGGGTCCAGAACGACGGCCCCCGCAAGGACATCCTGCCTACTCTGCTGGGGGGTGCGCCGGGGGTTTGCTCTGCTCTGACGGACAAGGTGCGGTGATCTGCCCTCGCCGGGCGGGCCTTCTTTTCTTTGAAAAGAAAAGAAGCAAAAGAAACTTTTTCCTCGCTCTGACAGATTTGCAATTTCGCAGGTGCTCCACCCGGTAACGGAGATTGGTATTGTTTTAACATATGTGTAATCAGCAAGTCCCCGTAACCGTGCGGAGTGCCGGAGGTCTCTGGCGGCTGGCGCGGCCCAGGGGAAGTTCTTTCTGCTTCTCTTTTTCACAAGAAGGAGAAGAAAAATAAAGGAGAATATACAGATGGACGCAATTCAGAAGAGCTTACTGGAGCAGGTGGCCGGACTCCATCAGGTCCCCGAAGGGGCCTACAACATTCGGGCCAACGGCCAGAAGGCGGGCCGGAACACCACCGCCAACATCGACATTATCACCAAAACCGACAAGGACGGCATTGACATTATCATCAAGCCGGGGACCCGGAACGAGTCGGTCCACATCCCGGTTGTGCTGAGTATGAGCGGCCTGCACGATATGGTGTACAACGACTTTTTCATCGGCGAGGACAGCGACGTGACCATTGTGGCCGGCTGCGGCATTCACAACTGCGGGGTCCAGGACTCGGAGCACTCGGGCATCCACACCTTCCACGTGGGCAGAAACGCCCGGGTCCGCTATGTGGAAAAGCACTACGGCGAGGGGGACGGCTCCGGCGAGAATATTATGAATCCCACCACCGTGGTGGAGCTGGACGAGGGCAGCTATATGGAGATGGAGACGACCCAGATCAAGGGGGTTGACTCAACCGTCCGCACCACTACCGCCAAACTGGGCCCCAACTCCACCTTGATTATCAAGGAGAAGGTGATGACCCATGGGAAGCAGCTGGCCAAGTCTGACTTCACCGTGGACCTGGACGGGGAGGGCTGTCACACCAACGTCATCTCCCGCTCGGTGGCCCGGGACCAGTCCAAACAGATCTTCCTGGCCCGCATCAACGGCAACGCCGCCTGCTACGGCCACTCCGAGTGCGACGCCATCATTATGGACGAGGGTGTGGTCTCCGCCATCCCCGAGGTCACCGCCAACTGCCTGGACGCCCAGCTGGTCCACGAGGCCGCCATCGGCAAAATCGCCGGGGAGCAGCTCACCAAGCTGATGACCCTGGGCCTCACCGAGAAGGAGGCCGAGGAGCAGATCGTCAACGGATTTTTGAAGTAATGGGCCACCAGATTCAGGCCGTTATTGGCAAGCGGGAGGCCGTCCAGGTCTTTGCGGACTGCTGGGTGCGGGCGGAGATTGTGGACCTGCCCCAGGACTGCGGGCTGGTTTTTCTCACCGACGCCCTCTTTGACGACATTACTGAGCTCTTTGACGAGCCCGACCGGGAGGAGCCGTCACCCCTGACGCTGTTTACCTCCGCCATCCGCTGGGCGTTGGAGGGGAGCGCTTGGCCCGGACCGCTTGCCTACATTGAGACTGACTACGCCGGGGGCTATGGGACCCAGGCCGGGGTTCTGTTGGAACGAGGCCTTATCATCCAGGGACCAGTGGAGGGCGAAGGGACCGTGAACTGTCTGCTGCGGGCAATCGGTGTCTGGCACCGGCCGGGAGAGGACGAGTTCGACGCCTTGGGGTTGGGCCGTTACCGCCATATGCCGGAGTAAGGAGGAATTTTGATGCAGTTAGCCACCGCCGCGCAGATGAAGGAGCTGGACCGCCGGGCCATTGAGGACTGTGGCGTGCCCTCCCTGGAACTGATGGAACACGCCGCCCAGGCCGTTGCGGACGCGGTCTGGGAGCTGATTCAGCCGGACAAGTCAATCTGCGCCTCCTCCTTCGGCGTAATCATCCATCATAAAAAAGACGGCACACCGCCCACCGGTGAGGAACAGCGTCAGGTGGACGAGATACGGGAGATTGTGGAGTCCAAAAACACCGACCCAACTCCCCGGGTTGCCGTCTTCTGCGGCCCGGGCAACAACGGCGGGGACGGGGTAGCCTGCGCCCGCCTGCTGATGGAAAAGGGGGGCTGTTATGTCCGGGCATTCTTCGTAGGGGACCGGACTAAAATGACCCCCGACGAGCGGGCCATGGAGGAAAAGCTGCTGGCCGCCGGGGGCCGTCTGGAGGACTTCCTGGTGGACATGACCAGCCGCAAGACCCTGGAGGCCACCATGGATTTTGAGCAGCAGAAGCTCCTGATGTGGCTGTCCACCTGCGACTGTATGGTGGACGCCCTCTTCGGCATTGGGCTGAGGCGTCCGGTGGAGGGGGTCTTCCGCACCGCCGTTCTTCAGATGCAGAGCGGCCATCGCTGCCCGGTGGTCTCCTGCGATATCCCCTCCGGGGTCAACGCCGACACGGGGGAGATCCTGGGGGAGGCGGTCCAGGCCAAAATGACCGTCACCTTCACCCTGCCCAAGCCGGGGCTGTTCGTGGGAGAGGGGGCCGCCCGGGCCGGGGAGGTGCGCACGGCGGACATCGGCATCCCCGGTGAGGCGATGCACTGGCTGTACCGGGAGGGCCAGCGGCTGGAGACGATGGACCATCCCAACATCGGCCTGCTCCGCCGCCCCCGCAGCGCCCACAAGGGGGATTTTGGAAAACTTTTCATTTTAGCCGGAAGCGAGGGCTTCACCGGCGCCCCTGTTCTGGCGGCAAGGGCCGCTCTGCGCACCGGCGCGGGGCTGGTGTACTTAGGGGTCCCCCGAGACATCTACCCCATTATCGCGGTAAAATGCGACGAGGCCATGCCCTTCCCCCTGCCGGAGGATGCTTCCCTGATTCTGGAGAAGGCAAAGAGCTGCGATATTGCGGTAATCGGTCCCGGCCTTGGGAGAGCCCCGGAGACGCAGGCACTGGTGCTGTCCCTGCTGGAGGAGCTGGACATCCCCGTGGTGCTGGACGCCGATGGCATAAACGCTCTGTCGGGGCATATAGATGTACTGGACAGGCGGAGGGCGCTGACGGTGCTCACCCCCCACGAGGGGGAGTTTTCCCGGCTAACCGGCTGTCCCCTGCCCATCCAGGACCGCCTCACCGCTGCCCGGGACTTTGCCAGGGAACACGGCTGTGTCCTGGTGCTCAAGGGTCCGGGGACGGTCACCGCCGCCCCCGACGGCTCCGCCTATATCAACACCACCGGCAACCCCGGTATGGCCAAGGGGGGTTCCGGGGACGTGCTGGCGGGAATGATCGCCGCCCTGCTGGGGCAGAAGCACCTGCGCTGGAAGGGGGACAACGCCCTGGAGCTGATGGCGGACGCCGTCTTTTACCACGGGGCGGCGGGGGACCTGTGCGCCCAAACGCTGGGGGAGTACGCCATGCTGCCCACCGACCTGATCGAGGCGCTGCCGAACACCCTGGGGCAGTGGTCGGACTAAATCAACTGGAGGTAACACTGTGCGCAGACGGCTGTTTTGCGTACTAATGATGACCCTTCTCCTCACCGGCTGCGGCGAGGCGGGAGTGAGCGAGGGAGAGGAGCTGGCCCTGACCATCCGCGGGGAATACCTGGCTATGGAAAACTGCGCCGCCCACGCCGCGATTACCGCCGACTACGGCCAGCGGGTGTATCAATATGAGATGGAGGTCTCGGTCAGCGGGGAGGATACGGTGCTGACTCTCTCCGCACCGGAGACGGTGGCGGGGCTCACCGGCCGAATCACCGGGGAGGACAGCTTTCTGGAGTTTGACGGCACAGCGGTGGAGACCGGCGCCTTGGACAGCAGCGGCTTAACCCCGGTGTCCGCCCTCCCTGCCCTGCTGGAGGCCGCCCGCTCCGGCTACATCACCGCCTGCGCTCTGGAGGAGGAGGGCGCTCTGCTCCGGGTTGACTGCGGCGACCCCACCGGCTCTCCCGGCCAGGGCACCGAGACGGCGCTGTGGTTCGACGCCGCCGCCCACACTCTGGTCCGGGGTGAAATTAGCGTGGACGGCTTCCGGGCCATCCTGTGTGAATTTTCCAATTTTACCATTTCGTAGGGGCTCCCCTGCACAAAATCGAATGCAAAAGAGGCAATACCTATGACAGACAGAAGAATGGTCCGCACCTGGGCGGAGATCGACCTGGACGCCCTGGCCCACAACTACCGCCTGCTGCGCTCCCTGGCTCCCGGGGCAAAATTCCTGGGGGTCGTAAAATCTAACGCCTACGGCCACGGGGCGGTGCAGGTAGGGCGGAAGCTGGAGCGCCTGGGGGCGGATATGCTGGCGGTGGCCTGTCTGGACGAGGCGGTGGAGCTGCGCCAGGCGGGCATCTCTCTGCCCATTTTGTGCCTGGGCCAGACCCCGGTGGAGCTGGCGGGGGAGCTGCTGGCTTACGACGTGACCCAGACGGTGGGCGACCTGGAGACGGGCAGAGCCCTGTCCGCCGCCGCCGTGGCCGCCGGAAAGAGGCTGAAGATCCACGTAAAGCTGGACACCGGCATGGGCCGGCTGGGCTTTGTGGGCCCTGCCCTCAAGGAGGAGATCAAAACCCTGTGCGCCCTGCCCGGCCTGGAGGCGGAGGGCATTTTTACCCACTTCGCCAACGCGGACGGCGACCCGGTATATACCAGACAACAGGATGACGCCTTCGTGTGTACCATCAATGAGCTGTATCACGAGGAAGGCCTGGCTTTTAAAATTAACCATTGCGCCGCCAGCGCCGCCGTGTTAAACTATCCCTGTACCCATCTGGGCATGATACGCCCCGGCATTGCCCTGTACGGCTGGATGCCAGACCCCTCTATGGAGAACATCGGCCTCAAGCCGGTGATGTCGGTGAAGAGCCGGATCGCCGCTGTCCGGGACCTGCCCGCCGGGTCCTGCATCAGCTACGGCTGCACCGCTGCCCTGGAGCGGGACTCCAAAATCGCCGTACTGCCCATCGGCTACGGGGACGGCTTCCCCCGCTCCCTGTCCAATCGGATGGACGTGCTCATTCACAATACCCCCTGTCCCATCCTGGGGCGGGTGTGCATGGACATGTGCATGGTGGACGTGACCCATCTGGACAGCGTACAGCCCGGCGACACGGCCAACGTCTACGGTCCCGGCCTCACTGAGCGGGCGGCGGCGCTGGACGGCACCATCGTCTACGAACTGCTCTGCCGCGTCTCCCCCCGGGTCCCCCGTATTTATTTGGAAAAAGAGGCCCCAGATTCGGAACGCTGAATCCCGTGACCGCCCGGCCTGTCCCGACATAGAATGAGTTGGAGCGAGGGGCGGCCAGTCCCTGGGCAGCAGGGCGCGGCGGGCGTTGGAGTGGGCCGGGGCCAGATGGTCATGTGACGGCTCAAATTTTCGTTCCGGAAGCGACCCCACCTTGATCCCCGCCTGTTATGGGCAGCTGGATGAAGATGGAAATCCAGAAAAACTCCGTGCTTTCTGGTATAAAGCCCGCCGCCCCGTGGGAGAATCATAGTACAGCGTTACATAAAGGCGTTCCGCCCGGCTGTAACGCGGTGCTATCTTCCAGCGGAGTGTGAGTGTACTTGGATAACAGCGTAAAACGAGGCGACATCTTCTACGCCGATTTGAGCCCCGTGGTGGGCAGTGAGCAGGGGGGTGTGCGCCCTGTCCTCATCGTGCAGAACGACACCGGAAACCGCCACAGCCCCACCGTCATTGCCGCGGCTATTACCTCCCAAACGGGAAAGGCCCGGCTGCCGACCCATATCTCGGTGGCTCCCCTGAGCTGCGGCCTGCCCAAGGAGTCGGTCATCCTTCTGGAGCAGGTGCGCACTTTGGATAAACGCCGCCTGCGGGAGAAGATGGGACGTCTGGACGACAGTGTGATGAAGCAGGTGGACGCCGCCATTGCGGTGAGCTTTGGCCTCCACCCGGAGACCATGGTGTGAATATGCAGGGACGGCCTGCGGGCCGTCCCCGGCTTCTTTACTGTCCCTGGCATACCACATATTACATAAGAAATGGAGGATTTCATGAAAAAGCTGGACAAGCGTTGGACCATCCGCCTGGGGGCGCTGGCCCTGTCCGCCGTGCTGCTGGGCACAGGGGCGGCACTGGCGGAGGGCGGAGATCAGAATGACCCGCTGGTGACCTTGAGCTACTTAAATCAAACCGCTATGCCCCAGATCGTCAAGCAGGTGGAGGAGAAGACCGCTGCCCGCCAGAAGGAGCTGGAGCAGACCTTTGCCAGTCTGATCAGCCAGTACCAGCAGCAGGCGGGGAACAGCGGAAGCGTCAGCTCAGCGGGCTACACTCTGGTGTCGCTGAACGACGGCCAGGTGATGGGCCTGGGCGTGGGCTGTGAGGTCCTTCTCCGAGTCGGGGGCGTCACCGTCCAGGCCGACAGCAGCCCCGCCCTCATCGACCTGACCTCTGGCGGAACGGTAATCGCCGGGACCGCTCTCACCAAAAATCACCTGTATATGGCTACCATTGCCGACCGGACTCTCACCGCCTCCGGCGCGGTAAGGCTGCTGGTCCGGGGCAGCTATTCCGTGATGCAGACAGGATAATTGCCGGCAAGACCCCAAGGAAATGGAGGGAAAACCGGTGCTGGAAGTATCCGGACAGTATAATACCGCAAAAATATTCACAGACGTAGTGGACCAGGCCTCAATTGGTCAGGTCATCGCCCTGTGCAATCAGGAGTTTGTCCAGGGCAGCCGCATCCGCCTGATGCCCGACATTCACGCCGGCGCGGGCTGTACCGTGGGCACCACCATGACCATCACCGACAAGGTGGTCCCCAACCTGGTGGGGGTTGACATCGGCTGCGGCATGGAGACGGTCCGCCTGCGGGAGGAGCGTCTGGAACTGCAAAAGCTGGACAAGGTGATCCGGGAGAGGATTCCCTCCGGCTTTGCCATTCGGGAGAAGCCCCACCGGTACGCCGGGAAAATCGACCTGGAGGAGCTGCGCTGCGCCCGGCATATGGACCTGCTCCGGGCCGAGAAGAGCGTGGGGACCCTGGGGGGCGGCAACCACTTTATCGAGGTGGACCGGGACAGTCAGGGGCGGCTGTATTTGATTATCCACTCAGGCAGCCGGCATCTGGGGCTTCAGGTGGCCAACTGGTATCAGAACGCGGGCTATCAGGTGCTCAACCGCTCCGACCCCCAGACGGAGCAGGAGCTGATTGCGGCGCTGAAGGCCCAGGGCAAAGAGAAATCCATCCAGAAGGAACTGAAAAAGCTGCGCTCCACCAAGCGGACCCCGGTGCCCAAGGTGCTGGCCTACGTCTCGGGGGAGCTGTTTGACGACTACCTCCACGACATGGAGATCGTCCAGCGCTTTGCCGCCTTGAACCGGCAGGCGATGGCGGACGAGATTGTGAAGGGGATGAAGCTCCACCCGGAGGAGGAGTTCACCACCATCCACAACTACATCGACACCCGGGAGATGGTGCTGCGCAAGGGGGCAGTGTCCGCCAAGGCGGGGGAAACGCTGCTGATTCCCATCAACATGCGGGACGGGTCCCTGATCTGCACCGGCCTGGGCAACGAAGATTGGAACTGTTCCGCTCCCCACGGGGCGGGACGGCTGATGAGCCGCGCAGACGCCAAGGCCTCCTTCACCGTCTCCGCCTTTAAGAAGGAGATGGACGGCGTCTACAGCACCTCTGTGGGGGCCGCAACCCTGGACGAGTGCCCCATGGCCTACAAGCCTATGGAGGCCATTCTGGACAACATCTCCCCCACCGTCCGCGTGGAGGAGATCATCCGCCCGGTGTACAACTTCAAGGCCGGGGACGGAGATTGAGGAAAAGCCCCTATTTTTTAGCACTCAAGAAGTCTTTTTGTGAACGAAATGTAAATCCTTTCAAACCGACCCCTATTTTTTTGAATTTAGGGGTTGATTTTTTTGCCGGAAGCGGTTATTATCTTAGATGAAGTTAGCACTCAAAAGATTCAAGTGCTAAATCCAATTTTGTTGATCCAAAAAATTAAGTGATATAAGGAGGAACCCATTATGAAACTCAAACCCCTGGCTGACCGCGTCATTGTGAAACTGGTGGAGGCGGAGGAGACCACCAAGGGCGGCATCATCCTCACCGGCGCTGCCAAGGAGAAGCCCGAGGTGGCCGAGGTCATTGCCGTTGGCCCTGGCGGCATGGTGGACGGCAAGGAGGTCGAAATGACCGTGCAGGTGGGCGACAAGGTCATCACCAGCAAGTACTCCGGGACCCAGGTGAAGCTGGACGGCGAGGAGGTCACCATCGTCCGCCAGAACGATATTCTGGCTATTGTTGAGTAAACAAGGAAGCGTCCGAGCCGTCGTGAGCAGTGCGGCTGGACGGCAAAACATCTTGATTTGTAATTGATATTGGAGGTAATGCTTTATGGCTAAAATTATTTGCTACGGTGAGGATGCCCGCAAGGCGCTGGAGAAGGGCGTCAACCAGCTGGCCGACACCGTGAAGATCACCCTGGGCCCCAAGGGGCGCAACGTGGTGCTGGACAAGAAGTTCGGCGCTCCCCTCATCACCAACGACGGCGTGACCATCGCCAAGGAGATCGAGCTGGAGGACCCCTTTGAGAACATGGGCGCTCAGCTGGTGAAGGAGGTCTCCACCAAGACCAACGACGTGGCCGGCGACGGCACCACCACCGCGACCCTGCTGGCCCAGGCCATTGTGAGCGAGGGTCTGAAGAACCTGGCTGCCGGCGCTAACCCCATGGTAATGAAGAAGGGCATCGCCAAAGCCGCCAAGGCCGCCATCGAGGCCATGAAGAGCAACAGCCAGAAGGTCAACGGCTCTGATGACATCGCCCGTGTTGGCACCGTCTCCTCTGGCGACGAGACCATCGGCAAGCTGATCGCCGAGGCCATGGAGAAGGTGGGCCACGATGGCGTGATTACCATTGAGGAGTCCAAGACCGCTGAGACCTCCTCCGAGGTTGTGGAGGGTATGCAGTTCGACCGGGGCTACATCACCCCCTATATGGTCACTGACACCGAGAAGATGGTGGCTGAACTGGACGACGCTCTGATCCTCATCACCGACAAGAAGATCTCCAACATCCAGGAGCTGCTGCCCATTCTGGAGCAGGTGGTCCAGTCCGGCAAGAAGCTGCTGATTATCGCCGAGGACGTGGAGGGCGACGCCCTGTCCACCCTGATTGTCAACCGGCTCCGCGGGACCCTGAACGTGGTCTGCGTCAAGGCCCCCGGCTTCGGCGACCGCCGCAAGGAGATGCTCCAGGATATCGCCATCCTCACCGGCGGAGAGGTCATTTCCGCCGACGTGGGTCTGGAGCTGAAGGAAGCTCAGATGAACATGCTGGGCTCCGCCCGCCAGGTGAAGATCACCAAGGAGACCACCACCATCGTCAACGGCGCCGGCAGCAGCGACGATATCAAGGCCCGCATCGGCCAGATCAAGAGCCAGATCGAGGTCACCACCTCCGACTACGACAAGGAGAAGCTCCAGGAGCGGCTGGCCAAGCTGTCCGGCGGCGTGGCCGTCATCAAGGTGGGCGCCGCCACCGAGGTGGAGATGAAGGAGAAGAAGCTGCGCATTGAGGACGCCCTGAACGCGACCCGCGCCGCTGTGGAAGAGGGCATTGTGGCCGGCGGCGGCACTGCCTACCTCAACGCCATCCCCGCCGTGGAGAAGCTGCTCTCTGAGACCGAGGGAGACGAGAAGACCGGCGTGCAGATCATCGCCCGGGCCCTCACCGCCCCCGTGAAGCAGATTGCCGCCAACGCCGGCATCGACGGCGCGGTGGTGCTGTCCAAGATTCAGGAGTCCGGCAAGGTGGGCTACGGCTTCGACGCCTACAAGGAGGAGTACTGCGACATGATCCCCGCCGGCATCGTGGACCCCACCAAGGTGACCCGCTCCGCCCTGGAGAACGCCGCCTCCATCGCCTCCGTGCTGCTGACCACCGAGTCCCTGGTGGCCGACAAGCCCCAGCCCCCCGCACCTCCCGCCGCCCCCGCTCCCGACATGGGGATGTACTAAGCAGCGGATATTCCCCCTATTCACACAAAAAATCCCTCCTGACGCCTGTCGGGAGGGATTTTTACACTATGCCAGCTGATTCACAACGCCCACAAACAGGGGGACGCCCTGCCAGCTGCGGATGACAAACAGGAAGGGCCGGTCCAAATCCATGACGCAGACCTCCGGGTCCGGCTCCGGCATGGCGGAGGTCGGCTCCACCATCATAATGGTGACGGCGGCGGCCTCAATCCCCTCCTCGTCCACCTTCACCCGGGCCAGCTGCCGGACCTGGCTAAGGAATGCCTCTATATTGGTGAGGGCGGACAGGTCGGCCTTTTCCGGCTCCAGCAAATCGGTCACACCCAGGGCGGCCAGCGCACTTTTCAAATCCAGGCTGGAGTCCACATCGAACTTGGGCACCGACCACTGCACCTCGCCATAAATGGGGGCCTTGGCGGCGTCCTCCTCGCTGGGAAAGTCCAGCGAAAAATCCAGGTCGGGCAGAAATTCCGGGTCCTGGAGCAGCGTTTCCGGCGCGCCCCCCTCCGCGGGCAGGACGAAGACCATCTCCCCCAGCTCGGTCCCCAGCTGGGCGGCCTGATAGCTCTCCCTGCGGATAAAATGGGCGTCCTGGGTCTGGTGCATGAAGTCAACCCGCACCTCCTGGCCGTCTGCGCCGGTGAAAGTGTCCATCTCTGTCTGGTCATCGTGGAACTCATCTGTCCACCCGGCCCTGTAGTACAGAGAGGAGACCAGCAGAGCCAGGGTACCCGGCTGGAGCTGGACGATTGGGCCCTCCCCGCCGATCAGCCCCCGGGTCTGCTCCCGGACCCAATCGCTCACCGCCTGGTCGGCCTCTGACGTCCCCATGGGCACAGAATAGACCCCGGCATAGTACTTCTGCGCCAGAGCGTCCAGCGTGTCCTGAACATAGCTCTCCTCCATCCCGTCGTTGAGCCAGATGGAATTGCCCAAAATCAGGGCGCTCAGGCCGTCGTCGGTGTACAGGGTCTGCCAGAGGTGGGACACCTGTTCCTGGAGGACCTCCACGCTGTCCACGCCTAGGGCGTCCAGCACCTGCCGTCGGCTCTCCCCTTGGGCGCACTGGGCCGCCATTGCCAGGGCAGACCACAGGGACAGCGGGGAATAGACGGCGTTCTTTCCCTCCTGTTCCGCCAGGGCCAGGGCAATGCTGCGGGCGGCAAAGTCCACCACGGCGGCGCACTCCTCCTCTGTGGGCCTGACTGCCTCGCTCTGCATGGCTATCAGGGCGTCTATGTACTTGTCATAGGCCTCCTGATAGGCGTCCCACTCCTCCTCGGTGCCCGCCCCCTCCGGAAACCGGGGCTGCTGGGGAAAGTCCGGATAGACAGGCTGGGCCAGGGCGTAGCTGAGAAAGGCGGGGTCCTCCACAGGCCGGAGATCGCACAGACCGCTGCTGTCCCCTGACATACTCTGGCCGCCGGCTCTGGCGCAGCCGGTCAGCAGCAGGACAGCCAGAAGCGTAGAGAGCATTCGTTTCATCAGAAATTCTCCTTTCTTTTTCCTCTGATACTACAGACGCTTCTTCTGGGAAAAAGTTTCCTCTGCCGCTGGATTTTTCCAGACATTGAAAACGGCAGGGCACAGCCCCTTCGCCGCTCCCTGCCGTCTCTGTATTGCTTTAGTCCCGTCCGTGCCGGGGGCTCTTGCCCACCACCATCGCCGCCTCGCTGATGGCGGCCACCACGTCAGCCCGGGACTGCATCTCATAGCTCTGCAGCTTCACCATCAGCCGGCCCTGGCGGGTTGCGACATAGTGGGGCGTCAGGTGGTTCAGTGCGTAGGCCGCCACATCGGATTTGCAGGCGTCACAGGTGCAGCAGCCCGCTCCTGTCATCACCGCGTTC
Organism: Pseudoflavonifractor sp. 60; assembly: GCF_009911645.1. Lineage (GTDB taxonomy): Bacteria > Bacillota > Clostridia > Oscillospirales > Oscillospiraceae > Lawsonibacter. Next base: position 5,074 of record NZ_QWKI01000035.1, on the reverse strand, counting down.
AAATTCTGTATGACAAAATCTTCCATCAGGTTTCGGTATTCCACGGCCATAGTTTTATCCTCCTTCTCTGTATCCCATAGGGTCTAACCCATTATATTGCTTTCTTCTCCAAAATACAATCCTCAATTTTATGCCTGAAAAAGATTTATCCTGTTAAAATCTCTCTTCTGGGTGTTAAGATGCCATAAAGTTTCTGGGAACATCCTCTTTTCTCCAGTATAATAGACTGGAAATTTATTTTGAAAAGGGGGCGGAGCCCTTGCACCTCAACAAACAACTGATGGAAAAGATCCAGGAGTCCATGTCCTCGGTGCTCCCCATCACCGCCATCGTCTTTCTGCTGTCCATCTCTATCGCCCCTCTGGACCCGGGGACGCTGGTACTGTTCCTCTTTGGCGCTATCCTGCTGGTGGGCGGCATGGGGCTGTTTACCCTGGGCGTGGATATGTCCATGATCCCCATGGGGGAGGGGGTCGGCATTGTCCTCAGCAAGCGAAAGGGACTGTTCCTGCCCATTCTGGTCTTCTTCCTCCTGGGCGTACTTACCACCATGGCGGAGCCCGACCTCCAGGTGCTGGCCAAGCAGGTGTCCGCCATCCCCAGCCGGGTTCTGATCCTCACCGTGGCGGTGGGCGTCGGCCTGTTCCTGGTGACAGCAACCCTGCGCATCCGCTGGGGCTTTCCTCTGCGGCGGCTGCTGCTGTTCTTCTACGGCCTGGTCTTCCTCCTGGCCTTCCTGGCGCCGGGCAACTTCATCCCGGTCTCCTTCGACTCCGGCGGCGTCACCACCGGCCCCATTACCGTCCCCTTTATCATGTCTCTGGGTCTGGGCATCGCCTCGACCCGCAGCGACAGCAACTCCGCCAGCGACAGCTTTGGCCTGATCTCCCTGTGCTCCATTGGCCCCATCCTGTGCGTACTGCTGCTGGGCATCATCTACCTGCCTGAGCCGGCAACCTCCTCCCTCAACGACATCCCCACCATCTCCACCACCGCCTACGCGGCCCAGTACTTCGCAGGCTCCTTCCCCACCTACCTGAAGGATGTGGCCATGGCTCTGCTCCCGGTGGCCGGGCTGTTTCTGGTCTTCCAGCTGCTCACCCGCCGCTTCAGACGGGGCCAGCTGCTCCGTATCGGGCTGGGACTGCTGTACACCTACGTGGGCCTGGTCCTCTTCCTGTGCGGCGTCAACGCCGGCTTTATGCCCGCCGGCCAGCTCATCGGGGCCACCATCGCCTCCGGCGGCCAGAAGTGGCTTCTGATCCCCATCGGTATGCTCATCGGCTACTACATCGTCAAGGCGGAGCCCGCCGTGGCCGTCCTCACCAAGCAGGTGGAGGAGGTCTCCAACGGCTCCATCTCCCACCGGGCCATGGGACTGGCTCTGTCCATCGGCGTCTGCGTCTCGGTGGGACTGGCTATGGTACGGGTACTCACCGGCCTGAATATTTTCTGGCTCCTGATTCCCGGCTACGCCATCTCTCTGGGGCTGTCCTTCCTGGTACCCAACATCTTTACCGGCATTGCCTTCGACTCGGGCGGCGTGGCCAGCGGGCCAATGACGGCCACCTTCCTGCTCCCCTTTGCCCAGGGGGCCTGCCACGCCCTGGGAGGCAACATGATGGTGGACGCCTTCGGCATTGTGGCAATGGTGGCTATGACCCCCCTGGTCACCATCCAGGTGATGGGTCTGCTCAGCATCGTGCGCCACAAGCTGGCCCGCCGCCGCCTGCGCTCCCGCATGGACCGGGTCGAGGATATGATCCTCTATTTTGACTGAGAGGAGGAAATTTGTATGGAACAGATGAAAGTGATCCTCTCTATTGTAGAGCGGGGCCAGGGCGCCGCCATGCTGCGGCTGTACCGAAAGCGCTATGTGCCCATTCACATCCAGTGCTCCGGAAAAGGCACCGCCACCTCGGAGATCATGGACATCCTGGGCCTGGGCTCCAGTGAAAAGGACGTGCTTATCAGCTTTGCCGCCGCCTCTGCCGCCCGAAAGCTGCTCCATGACCTGGATAACGAGTTGCGGGGCCATACCGGCGGAGCCGGCATTGTGGTATCCATCCCCGTATCCGGACTGAACAGTCTGGTCGCCAACCTGGCCGCCTATCACGCCGAAAATTTGAAAGAAAAGGGGGAAACTGAGATGGAACGAACGGAAAACAGTTTGATTTTGGTAGTATGCGCCCGGGGCTGCACGGATGACGTCATGTCCACCGCCAAAGCCCACGGTGCCCGGGGAGGAACGGTGATTAAAGGCCGCCTGTCTGGGCGGAAGGAGTTGGAGCAGGCCTATGAGGTGGAGCTGAAAGCCGAGCGGGAAATTGTAGCCATTGTGGTCCCCACCGCTCTGCGCGCCCCCATTATGGAGGCCATCAACGCCCAACACGGTCTGCGCAGTGAGGCGCAGGCGGCGCTTTGCTCTCTGCCCATTGAACAAATTGTTCGATTGTGATAAAATTATGGACGGCCAGCGGCCGTCCATTTGTTTTGAGGTGATGTTATGGAGCAATTTCAGCTGATTGACGCCTGCACAGAGGAGCACTTCCGGGATATGTCCCTCCTTCACGCCCTGGGCTGGCGCGCCGCCTATCAAGACAGCATTCCGTCGGACTATATGTCCCGGGAAATTACTGATGACCGGTGGGTCCCGGTGTTTCGGAACAATGCGGAGGAGGGCGTCTATCACGGACTCCTCCTCTACTCGGCAGGCCGGCCCCTGTGCTGCGCCACCTATGGTCCCGCTCGGGTCGACCAGAGCGCCGGCGACACCATCTGTTCCTTCAGCTCCCCTGACCTGGCCGCCTGGGGGGAACTGGTCTCCCTCTACACCCACCCAGGCTGTTGGGGGCAGGGGTACGGCTCCATTGTGATGGAGGAAGTCCTCCGCCGTCTGCGCACGCAGGGCTATCCCGGCTGTTTTCTCTATGTTCTCCGGGAAAATGACCGCGCCCGACGCTTCTATGAAACACTGGACTTCATCTGGGACGGGCACAGCCTGGAGGTAACGCTGACACCGGAAACTCTTTTGACAGATTTACGGTATTGCAAAGAATTTGAAGTTATGCTATAATACGTCACGTTGTGGCCGGCACAACAATAACAGTTAGAATTGAGGAACATCCATGAAAAATTATTTTGATTCGGTGCTTGCGGGTTAAACCGGGAGGTTTGCACCCAAAGGCCGACCTCCCAAAAGAATCATAACTTTTAGGAGGAAATTCCCATGAATCGGGAAAATAAGAGAAAAACATTCGAAAAGGGTTACTATAAAACTCATCCCTGCCGCGACAGCTTCCTCTGCAAGGTGTGCGGGCGACCTGTGGTCCCCGATGCGGCAGGCAGCGCCCACCGCAACCACTGCCCCAACTGTCTGAGCAGCCTCCATGTGGACGAGGAACCCGGGGACCGTGCCGCTGACTGCGGCGGCATCATGGAGCCCATCGGGGTCTGGGTCCGCAAGGGCGGAGAGTGGGCGGTCATCCATCGTTGCAGGCGCTGCGGCAAACTGGACTCAAACCGGGTCGCCGCCGACGACAACCCCATGAAGCTGATGTCCATCGCCCTGAAGCCCCTCACCCTGCCGCCCTTCCCTCTGGAGCACATCGAAAAGCTTACCGCTCTGATGGGCGGCTCCGGCAGTCTATCTGAATAAGTTAAATTTCCCATCCTGCTTTTGGATGGGAAATTTTTATAAAAAATTACAGATTGTTTTGATAACCCAATATACGATGCGCCCAGCAAGTACAGCCTCTCCCAGAACCAGTAACCCTCATGCCACCGGGAGGCTCTGGGCTTGAGCAGCTCCCTCTCTCGCTGGGGCCTTTCCCGGTACCACTCCTTAGTGCGGTGAGGCGGGCCGCTGGACTTCTCCAACGCCTCCATTTGCACAACAATCTTACTCCGAGGCAAATAGGTCAGCGTCATACGGCCGCTCAGCAGCCCCCTTCCAGGACCAGATTGGAACAATACCAGCTTGAGAATGCCCGCCTCCGTATCCACGGAGAGGTACTCGACCCATAAAAACTTCAGGCTGTCTGCCACCTCCCGGCCAAGGACGGAGCCACAGACGGTCTCCGTGCTTCCCTCCAGGAGATCACGGACCACCGCCCTCTTGACCCACAGCGATGCCATTGCCGCCGCCGCAAAAAATATCAGCAGCGGGGTCAATTCTCTGCCCTCCGGCCCTGCCGCAAGCCCTACTATAAGGACGAAAAACAGCAGAATGAAATACCAATGCAGGAACGTAAAGGATGCTCTGGCAGCACAATACATTTCCCGTCGAGTCACGTCGCGGCCTCCTCTCACGCCCAGCAAAGATCTCATTTCAGCATATCCGCTGTGAAATTCGCACCTTGCAAATTCAACTTCTTCAAAGCCGTCAGACCGGACAGCACCTTATAATCTTCAATATGAACATTACAAACGGTCAAGGAGTGAAGCCGCTTCATCCGTCCCAACGCAGTCCAATCTCCGGGGCTATAATAGAAATGCGAGGACAATACAGGCAGAGCATCCAAATCCGTCAGGAGATATTTCCCACGCCATAGAATATGTGTCCCAAGATAGGGGGAATGGTAATAATTGGGGCTGTTTACCACTAAGGTCTTGATCTGAAACAAATCATCTGGTATCTGGGGCAGTTTGCCAGTGGAAAGACGAATGGACTCCGCCAACAGTGGGGACAGCGGGATCGCTCCCCGAGCCTCACCGCTCTTTTGTGTGTCCGCTGCAATTTTTGCATGGTCCGAATAGATGCACTCCAAAAAGGGCGGTTCCCAGAGCAAGTCCTCTTTGTCATAGTGCTGGTCGAGATATTTACGCATGGCCAGATGCGTACCACACTCGATTGGATAGACATAGAGGAGTTGTCCCACCTGCTCTGGGCGCGCTTTTTCGTCCGTGCTTGGAATTTTCAAATCGTGGCGCTTCCTGATTCCGGTGTCAATTTCGTCCTTAGATCGACGCAGGGATTCCAGGTGATTCATATACAGCCCTCCTATTGTTGTGGCGCAATTATGATATAAAAAAACGGAACAGTCACTAGAACTGTTCCGCTTTGTGTAGGCAC
>NZ_QWKI01000034.1 GCF_009911645.1 Pseudoflavonifractor sp. 60 | reverse complement strand
CTCCAGACAAGTATTTTCGGCAGAAGCGAGCTTAACTTCCGTGTTCGGAATGGGAACGGGTGGACCCTCGCCCTAATCAGCACCTACTATTTTAATCACCGAAGTGACTAAAACCGATATAAAGTTTTAAACTGGTGACCCGTACGGGAATCGAACCCATGTTTGCGGCGTGAGAAGCCGCCGTCTTAACCGCTTGACCAACGGGCCATATGGTGCGCCTTCAGGGATTCGAACCCGGGACCCACTGATTAAG
>NZ_QWKI01000202.1 GCF_009911645.1 Pseudoflavonifractor sp. 60 | reverse complement strand
GGTGCAAGGTCTTGTTTTTCTATGTCGGGGTCAATTCAGATTGCCTCTCCGAGAAAAATCTATATTACCCCACGACAAGCGTCATCCCTTACCGGGGGTTGGCAATCGCGGCCTGGGCGGCGGCCAGCCGGGCGATGGGCACACGGAAGGGGGAGCAGGACACGTAGTCCAGGCCGATATCGTGGCAGAACATCACAGAGGAGGGGTCACCGCCGTGCTCGCCGCAGATGCCCAGATGGACATTGGGGTTGGTGGACCGGCCCCAGCGGCAGGCGTTGTGGATCAGGCGGCCCACGCCGTGCTGGTCAAGCTTGGCGAAGGGATCGAACTCGTAGATCTTCTTCTCATAGTAGGCGTCCAGGAACTTGCCGGCATCGTCCCGGGAGAAGCCGAAGGTCATCTGGGTCAGGTCGTTGGAACCGAAGGAGAAGAAGTCAGCCACAGTGGAGATCTCGTCGGCGGTCATAGCGGCCCGGGGGATCTCGATCATGGTGCCCACCTTATACTTCATAGAGGAGCCGGCCTCCTCAATCAGCTTGTCAGCGGTGGTGGTGACGATGTTCTTGACGAAAGCGAACTCCTTCACCTCACCCACCAGGGGGATCATGATCTCGGGGACCATATTCCAGTCGGGGTGGCGGGCCTGGACGGCCAAGGCGGCCTTGATAACGGCCTTGGTCTGCATCACAGCAATCTCGGGGTAGGTGACGGCCAAGCGGCAGCCACGGTGACCCATCATGGGGTTGAACTCATGCAGGCCGGCAATGATCGCCTTGACATCGAATACGGACTTGCCCATATCCTTGGCCATCCGCTCAATGTCCTCCTCCTCGGTGGGGACGAACTCGTGCAGCGGGGGATCCAGGAAGCGGACGGTCATAGGACGGCCCTCCAGAGCCTCGTACATGGCCTCGAAGTCGCCCTGCTGCATGGGCTCCAGCTTGGACAGGGCCTTCTCCCGCTCCTCCACAGTGTCGGAGCAAATCATCTCCCGAATGGCGGGGATGCGGTCCTCCTCAAAGAACATATGCTCGGTGCGGCACAGACCGATGCCCTCAGCGCCGAACTTCACGGCCTGGGCGGTATCCCGGGGGTTGTCGGCGTTGGTGCGCACACCCATCTGGCGGTACTTGTCGGCCCAGGCCATAATGCGGCCAAACTCGCCGGAAATGGAGGCGTCGATGGTGGGGATGGCCTCGCCGTAGATGTTGCCGGTGGAGCCGTCCAGGCTGATCCAGTCGCCCTCCACATAGGTGCGGCCGTCCAGCTCAAACTTCTTATTCTCCTCGTCCATCTTGATGGCGCCGCAGCCGGACACGCAGCAGGTGCCCATGCCCCGGGCCACCACGGCGGCGTGGGAGGTCATGCCGCCCCGGACGGTGAGGATGCCCTGGGAGGCCACCATGCCCTCGATATCCTCAGGGGAGGTCTCCAGGCGGACCAGACAGACCTTCTCGCCCCGGGCGGCCCACTCCTTGGCGTCGTCGGCGGTGAAGACGATTCTGCCGCAGGCCGCGCCGGGGGAGGCGGGCAGAGCGGTGGCCACGGGCTTGGCCTTCTTCAGGGCCTCGGGGTCAAACTGGGGGTGGAGCAGGGTGTCTAGGTTGCGGGGGTCGATCATGGCCACCGCCTTCTTTTCGTCGATCATGCCCTCGTCCACCAGGTCGCAGGCAATCTTCAGGGCGGCGGCGGCGGTGCGCTTGCCGTTGCGGGTCTGGAGCATGTAGAGCTTGCCGTGCTCCACGGTAAACTCCATGTCCTGCATATCGCGGTAGTGGTCCTCCAGCTTGGCGCACACCTCCTGGAACTGAGCGAAGGCCTCGGGGAACTTCTCCGCCATCTCCTGGATGGGCATGGGGGTACGCACGCCGGCCACCACGTCCTCGCCCTGGGCATTGGTCAGGAACTCGCCCATCAGCTTCTTCTCGCCGGTGGCGGGGTTACGGGTAAAGGCCACGCCGGTGCCGCAGTCGTCGCCCATGTTGCCGAAGGCCATGGACTGGACGTTGACGGCGGTGCCCCAGCTGCCGGGAATATCGTTCATCCGGCGGTAGACAATGGCCCGGGGGTTGTTCCAGGAGCGGAAGACGGCCTTAATGGCGCCCATAAGCTGCTCCTTGGGGTCGGCGGGGAAGTCCTGGCCGATCTTGGCCTTGTACTCGGCCTTAAACTGGCCGGCCAGCTCCTTCAGGTCGTTGGCATCCAACTCCACATCCTGGGTGACGCCCTTCTTCTCCTTCATCTGGTCGATGAGCTGCTCAAAGTACTTCTTGCCCACCTCCATGACCACGTCGGAGTACATCTGGATAAAGCGGCGGTAGCAGTCCCAGGCCCAGCGGGGATTGTTGGACTGCTTGGCGATGACCTCCACCACCTCCTCGTTCAGGCCCAGGTTCAGGATGGTGTCCATCATGCCGGGCATGGAGGCCCGGGCGCCGGAGCGGACGGAGACCAGCAGGGGATTCTCCAGGTCGCCGAACTTCTTGCCGGTGATCTGCTCCAGCTTGTCAATATAGTTCATAATCTCAGCCTGGATCTCGTCATTGATCTTCTCCCCATCCTCGTAGTACTGGGTACAGGCCTCGGTGGTGATAGTAAAGCCCTGGGGGACGGGCATTCCGATGTTGGTCATCTCAGCCAGGTTGGCGCCCTTGCCGCCCAGCAGATCGCGCATGTTGGCGTTGCCCTCGGAGAACAGGTACAAGAATTTGGTAGCCATGGGGTAACATCATTCCTTTCAGTAGTGTCAAGTGGTGTATGCGGCCTTCCAGTGATCCAACGCCCCCGGAGGGGAGGAGTAGAAAAATTGTTCACGGTTCTGGAATACCGTGCATAACATTATACAGACGGAGGGCCCATATTGCAAGATTATTTAGAAATTTTTCCATAGAAATTCCAGCGGAAAATTTGTTGAAAAAAACAGCGAAGAGGCTTATAATGGAAAAAGATTAAAATGGGAAGTGTTTTTGCTTCCAGCTGCAGTCCGTTTTTTTGCCGGAGGAGAGGGGCGTCAGAGATGGAAATGACACTGGGTCTGTACCTGCTGGCGGTCAACTGCGCCGCCTTTGCCCTTATGGGCGCGGACAAGGGGCGGGCAAAGCGGGGAGCGTGGCGCATTTCTGAAAAGGCGCTCTTCCTTCCCGTGCTGCTGGGTGGAGGGCTGGGGGGCACTCTGGGAATGCGGGTCTTTCACCATAAGACCCGGCACTGGTACTTCCGCTTCGGCTTTCCCCTGCTGCTGGTCCTCCAGTTGGCGGCATTGCTTTTCCTGGGGTCCAAAATCGCAGGGCGGTAAAGGGTCCAGGGGGCAGCAGAAAAGCCGCCGCCCAAGCGTGCCAACACCCTGCAAATTCCATAATCAAGCTTGTGAAGGGAGACAGAATATTGATGGACAGCAACAGACCCAGAAGCCGTGAAAAGCGAGTCGAGGGCCCCGGCAGGACCGTACAAAAGCGGGGACAGGGCCTGGGTACCGGTCCAGTGGGAGATACCGGAGGCCGCACAGACCGCAGCGGGACCCGGAGCACCAGGTCGGGCGGGGGCGGCTCCAAACTCATTGCCCTGCTCCTGGTGCTGCTGTTGGGGGGAGGCGGCGGCCTCACCGCTCTGCTGGGGGGACAGACCCCCTCCGGCGGCCAGCAGACCCCAAGCGGAGGCGCCAACTGGACGGCGGCGCTGAGCGGTCTGGGGGGCGGCAGCGTCTCCTCCGGCTGGCAGCTCCCGGCCAACACCGGGAAGCTGAACACAGACCAGGCCCCTGGCGCCCGGGCGGCATACACCACACTCCGGGGGGATGGCCGGGACACTGCCACCATCATGGTCTATATGTGCGGCACCGACCTGGAGTCCCGCAGCGGTATGGGCACCTCTGATTTGCAGGAGATGCTGGACGCCCGCTTTGGGGACAACCTCAACCTGCTGGTCTATACCGGCGGCTGCAAGGACTGGAAAAACAGCGCGGTCAGCAGCGCAGTCAACCAGATCTGGCAGGTGAAGGGGGGCCAGCTGGTCAGCCTGAGTCCGGACCTGGGCAGCGTCTCCATGACCGACCCCGCAGTGCTGGCGGAGTACATCCGATGGTGCGCCGCCCGCTTCCCGGCGGACCGGTATGAGCTGATCCTCTGGGACCACGGCGGGGGCTCGGTCAGCGGCTACGGCTACGACGAAAAGTTTGCCGCCAGCGGCTCCATGAGTCTGGCGGGACTGGACGAAGCCCTGAAGGCCGCCGGGGTGAAGTTTGATTTCATCGGCTTTGACGCCTGTCTGATGGCCACGGCGGAGACCGCTTTGACCATGGCCCAGTATGCCGATTACCTCATCGCCTCGGAGGAGACGGAGCCCGGGGTGGGGTGGTACTACACCGACTGGCTCACCGCCTTGGGGGACAACCCCTCTATGCCCACCGTCGAGCTGGGAAAGCACATTGTGGACAGCTTTGTGGACACCTGCGCCCAGAAGTGCCAGGGCCAGCTGACGACCCTGTCGGTGGTGGACCTGGCGGAGCTGGAGACCACGCTGCCCGGGCCGCTGTCGGATTTCTCCAAGTCCACCGCCCGGCTCATTCAAAATAAGGAGTACCAGACCGTCTCCAACGCCCGCAGCGGGGCCCGGGAGTTCGCCGCCTCCAGCCAAATCGACCAGGTAGACCTGGTTCACCTGGCAAACAATCTGGGGACGCCGGAGGGAGAGCGGCTGGCGGAAGCCCTGCTTAGCGCAGTGAAATACAACCGCACCTCCTCCACCATGACTAACGCCTACGGGCTGTCCATCTATTTCCCCTGCCGCAAGTCCGCCATGGTGGACCGGGCCTCCTCCACCTACCAGGAGATCGGCATGGACGAGGACTACACCCGCTGTATCCGCCAGTTTGCCAGTCTCGCGGTCAGCGGACAGGCGGCCTCCGGCGGCACCGCCTCCCCCTTGCCCTCCCTGCTGGGGACGCTGGCCAGCTCTGGCGGCGGTGCGGAGGTGGTCTCCGCCCTGCTGAACGAGTTCCTCAGCGGCGGCTTTGACCGGGTTGCCGGTCTGTCCGGCGGCAACACCGGTTTCCTCAGCGACCGGGCTATGAGCAGCGAGGATACCATTCAGTACCTCACAGAGCACCGCCTCCCCGATGAGGCCCTGGTCTGGCAGGAAGGGGAGGACGGCGCGCCGGTACTGCGGCTCAGCGAGGAGCAGTGGGGCCTGGTGCAGGCCCTGGAGCTGAATGTGTTCTACGACGACGGCGAGGGCTTCATTGACCTGGGCCTGGACAACATCTTCGAATTTGACGGCGGCGGCGGACTGAAAGGGGTCTATGACGGCACCTGGCTCGCCATCAATGGCCAGCCTGTGGCCTACTACCACACCTCCACCGTGGACGACGGGACTGACTACGCCATCACCGGCCGGGTCCCAGTGCTTCACAACGGCCAACGGGGGGAGCTGATCCTGGTCTTTGACAGCGAAACTCCCTACGGCTATGTGGCCGGTGTGCAGGCGGTCTATCGGGACGGCAAGACCGACACCGTGGCCAAGAGCCAGGAGGGCCTCCAGCCGGGGGACAGGCTGGAATTTCTGTGCGACTACTACAGCTACGGCGGAGACTACCAGGACAGCTATCTGCTGGGCGACCCCGTCACCGTGGGCCAGGAGGAGCTGACCATCCACAACGTCCCCCTGGAGGGCGCCGTCCAGGCCTCCTACCGCTTCACCGACCTGTACCACCAGTACCACTGGACGCCGCCCGTCCCCTCGGCCCAGTGACCCTCTGGGTTTCTTCCCCAACAAAAAACCGGCCTGCGGAGTAATCCGCAGGCCGGTTGATTTACATACGGCCAATATAATCACAGATCAGCTGAGCGGTCTTCTCCACGCCGATGGAGCTGTCCACCGTCAGCTCATACTGGCGGCTGTTCCCCCACTCCAGACCGGAAATACTCTTGTAGTAGGAGCCTCTGGCCGCATCGGAGCGGGCAATGCTCTTTCTCCCCTCCGCCTCGGTGTCGCCGTACATCTCCATCACCTTCCGGACCCGAACATCCTTGGGCGCGTGGATGAAAATGCGCACCACGTTTTTCCGGTTCCGCAGCACATGGTCCGCCGCCCGGCCTATGATGACGCAGGACCCCATGTCAGCAATCACGTTGATGGCCTTCTCCTGGGCAAGCACCGCCTGCCGGACGGCGCTGGTGCTCAGATACAGCTCCCGCATCACCGCGTTTTCATCGGAGTTGATGCCGGAGATGAACTCCTTGGCCAGTCCGCTCTCCTGGGCGGCCAGGGCGGTCATCTCCTTGTAGTAGCAGGGGATGTTCATCTGCCTGGCCACCAGCTGCCCAATCTGTTTTCCGGCGGTACCGTGCTCCCGGGCAATGGTGATAATGACACCGGGATGGGAGGGCTTCAGGGCGCTCTCGGTGTGCTCTGCCTCAGGCTGGGCATCCGCCCCCATCTTCTTCCACACCTGGAGCACAACCGCCGCGGTAATCGCCATAGCGATCAGATCCGCCACGGGGGCGGACCACAGGATGCCCATGATCCCCATCCGCACCGGCAGAAGGATAGCCAGTACAATGACCAGAACGTCCCGCAGCACCGACAGGGGCACCGCCGCCTTGGCGTGGCCGATGGACTGGAGGAACATGGCGCAGGCCTTTTGCAGGCAGGTAAAGACGATCAGCGATAGATAGATCCGCAGACAGCCGGTGGCAAAATCGGTGTACAGCTGGCCCCCGTCGGTGCCGAACATACGGACAAAGACCAGGGGGACAGTCTCAAAGAGGGCGGTGGCAATGACGCACACTGTCAGTGTGGACAGCACCACCAGCTTGAAGGTCTCCTTGACCCGGCCATACAGCTTTGCGCCGTAGTTGTAGCCCATAATGGGCAGCGCTCCGGCGGTAATGCCGCAGGCGATGTTCAGGATGATTTGGAACAGATTGATGATGACCACAAAGGCGGAGAGGGGGATGTCGGGACCGTACTCGCTGCGGGCGCCGTAGGATTTCAGCAGGATATTGTTGGCAATGGTGGTGGCTACAATGCACAGCTGGGTCAAAAAGCTGCCGCACCCCAGGGGGAGGACGGGCTTCAGGTATCTCCAGCTGGGGACAAAGTCGGCGGACCTGACCCGGAAGGCCCGGCTGCGGCCCAGGTAGGCGGCACAGAGCAGGAAGCTGACGAACTGGCCCAGGATGGTGGCAAAGGCCGCCCCCCGAATCCCCCAGTCCAGCAGGAAAATGGCCACCGGGTCGCCAATCATATTGATAACCGCCCCCGTCACCATGGCGGCCATGGAGTACCTGGGGCTGCCGTCGGCGCGGATGATGGAGGCCAGGGTGTTCTGCACCAGAGCAAAGGGCATCATCAGGAGGATGATTCCGCCGTAGTCCCGGGTCAGGCCGATGGTGGCCTCGGTGGCGCCCAGGGCGTAGAGGAGGCTGTCCCCCAGGGCATAGTACACAGCAATAATCACCACACCGGAGAAGAAGGAGCCCAGAATGCTGTTGGCCACCGATTTTCCCGCTCCGGAGGTGTTCCCCTGTCCCTGGGACAGGGAGAGGAAGGTGGCCATTCCGTCGCCGAAGAGGACAGAGGCTCCCCAGCCCACCACAGTGATGGGGAAGATGATGCCGGTGGCGGCGTTGCCCAGATAGCCCACGCCGTTGCCCACAAAGATCTGGTCCACAATGTTATACAGGCAGGAGATGATGAGCGCCAGCGTGCTGGGAACGGCAAACTTCAGCAGCAGCTTTCCCACGCGCTCTCTGCCCAGATAGGTGTTTTCTTCCATAAAAAGTGCCTCCTTCATCAGATATACGGCCAAAAAAGACATATGCAGCCGCATATGCCGTTTTGAGACAAAACGACACACGAGGGCATTACTGTACCGTAATCAGATTTACGTGCAATGCACCACGTGTGTCGTTGAATGACCGTATGAAATTGACGCTGTTCAGTATAACAGATTGGAGTTGGAAAGGCAAAGGCAAATTTTCACAAAGATCAGCCCCCACCCAATGGGGAAAAACTCACAGACCGTGGACGATCTCCGCGCAGGCCCGGAACTCCTCCTCGTCGGTGCGCCACAGCTCATACTCCGACAGGGAGGGCAGGCCCATGGAGACGGTCTTCTGGCGGTAGATCATACCGCTGTCCACCGCTCCCCGCCGGGCGGAGGTGTGAAAGCTGCATATCCCGGCCTCCTGATGCAGCTGGCGGATGTTGCTCCGGTTCACCCCGGCCCCCGCCATAATGCTGATACGGCCCGCCGCCCGAGCGTTGAGCTGCTTCAGCTGCTCCAGCCCCTCCGGGGCGCTTCTGGCCTGTCCGGAGGTGAGGATGGTCCTGCATCCCAGGGCCGCGGCGGTCTCCAGGGCGGCGAAGGGGTCCCGAGTCATATCAAAGGCCCGGTGGAGGGTCACGGGGAGTCCTCCCGCCCTCTCCATCAGCCGGGCCATACTCTCCCGGTCCAGCTCCCCCTGGGGCGTCAGGACGCCGGTCACGATGCCGTCCGCCCCCAGCTCCCGGAAGCGGACAATCTCCTCCGCCATCTCCTCCAGCTCCTGGCAGCTGTAGAGAAAATCGCCGAAGCGGGGGCGGATGAGTACGTTGACCGGCACAGCGCAGTCCCGGCGCACCTGCCGGAACAGGGCGTGGGAGGGGGTGGTACCGCCGATGACCAGGTTGGCGCACAGCTCCAGCCGGTCCGCCCCGCCCCGCACGGCGGCCATAGCGGAGTGGTAGCAGTCCACACAGCCTTCAATGAGACAGTTCTTCACATACAGCAGCTCCTTTTCCGTCACTCCTGGTCCTGCTTGATGGCGTTGATCAAAGTAGGAATCATCTGCTTCTTCCGGCTGACGACCCCGGGCAGAACGGCAACCCCCTGCTCGATCTCCACGCCGAAGGCCTTGCTCACCAGCTCCTGGGCGCCTTCCCCGGCCATTCGCAGCTCGGTGCTGGAGTGGCGTACATCGGTAAACATATAAAAAATATAGTCCAGTCCCTGCTTGGCCAGGGCCTCGGGCAGGTAGGGACCCACCAGAGCCTGGGCCGCCTTTCGGTTCTTTTCGGTCATATAGCTGCCCTGGCCCACGCCGAAGCGCACATCTCCGCTGGTGAAAATCTTGTAGTCGCCGTTGAAGACCTCCGCCGCCGTCTTGCCGGACACGTCGCCGCCATGGGAGAACATATTGTCGGCGTACTCCTCCAGATCTACTCCGGCCAGTTGGGCCAGCTCCCGGGCCGCCCGCTCGTCCACAGGGGTACAGGTGGGACTGCGGAACATGAGGGTGTCGGACAAAATGGCGGACAGCAGCAGGCCGGCAGTGGTGGGGTCAATGTCAATCCCGTTCTCCCGGTACATCTGATAGACGATGGTGCAGGTACAGCCCACCGGCACATTGCGGAAGTACACCGGGCCGTCCGTCTCCATGGAGCCAATGCGGTGATGGTCGATGATCTCCAACACCTCCGCCTGGTCGATGCCCTCAGCGGCCTGGCTCTTCTCGTTGTGGTCCACCAGGATCAGCTGCTTTTTGTGGAGGTTCAGCATATTCCGCCGGGAGACCACACCGATGTACTTGCCGTCGTCGTCCAGCACGGGGAAGTAGCGGAAGCGCACCGAGGCCATGATCCGGGTTGCCTCCTCCACCGGTGTGTGAAGGGTAAAGGTGAGCAGATTGCCGGTGGTCATATAGTGGCGGATGGGGGCGGCCTGGCTGAGCACCTGGCCGGCCACATAGGTGCTCAGCTCGGTGCTGATGAGGATGCAGCCCTTTTCCTCCGCCAGCATCTGCATGGTGCGGGAGACCTTGCTGCTGGCGCACACCACAATACAGCCTGCGTCCATCTCCAGGGCGGCCAGCAGGCTCTCCGCCCGGTTGCTCACCACCACAATGTCCCCGGGGGCGATGGACTTCTCGATCTGCTCAGCGCTGCCGGAGCCAATGACAATGCGCCCCTCCACCGTCTTGCCGGTCACATCCCCCACCAGCACAGTACCGTACAGAATGTCCAGCAGGTTTTGATAGCTGGTCTTGGCAATCTCCAGGGCGTAGGGGTCCAGCCCGTCCATGTTGGCGGTGGCCACGTCCTTGACGGTGATGACCCCCTGGAGGTTCTGCTCCCCGTCTACAATACACAGGGTATCCAATTCCTGGTCCCGCATGGTCATCCAGGCCTGGCGCAGGCTGGTCTCTCCATCCACGCCCGCCGCAGGGCGGATATCCACGTCCCGGATGTGGGGGCTGACGTCGGTGTACAACTGGGGCACGGGGACCTTGAAGTAGTCCAGCACGAACTCGGTCTCCCGGTTGAGCAGCCCCGCCCGGCAGGGCTTGCAGGGGTGCTCCGGGTCCAGAATATTCTTCAGGCGGCTGTAGGTGATGGCGGAGCAGATGGAGTCGGTGTCCGGATTCCGGTGTCCGATGACCTTAATGGCCTTCACCTTGCGCGAGGCGGCGGTTTGACTGTTCATAATTCCCTCATTCCTCCTGTTGACAGGGTTGTTTTTTGGTTTTTTTACCATCATACCACGACAGCCGCTCTTTCGCAAGGGATATCCCGGCTGATTTTTCATACTGATTTTTTATGGCAGAATTGAAAAATTCAATCAAAATGGGACGTCCAAAAGGGCGTCCCATGTGTGAACAGACAAATTACTTGCCCTGCTTCTCCAGCGTTGCAAGCTTCAGGCAGGTGCAGAACACCTTGGCGGCCATCTCCACATCCTTCAAAGCGGGGAAAGAGGGAGCGATGCGGATGTGGCTGTCCTCGGGGTCGTTGCCGTAGGGGTAGGCGGCGCCGGCGGCGGTCATCACCAGACCGGCCTCCTTGCACAGGGCCACCGTCCGCTTGGCGCAGCCAGGGGCAGTGTACAGGCTGATGAAGTAGCCGCCCTTGGGGTCGGTCCAGCGGGCGATGTTCAGGGGCTTGATCTCCGCGTCCAGCTCCTTGAGGAAGGCGTCAAACCGGGGGGCCAGAATGGCGGCGTGCTTCTGCATCAGCTCCAGGGTGTGGGCCTTGTCCTTGAGGAAGCGGACCTGGCGCAGCTGGTTGAGCTTGTCGCAGCTGATCATCTGGGCGCCCATCAGCTTGCTCAGGTGCTTAATGTTGGCCTCGCTGGCCGCCATCACCGCCATACCGGCGCCAGGAAGGGTTATCTTGGAGGTGGAGGCAAACTCGATTACCAGGTCGGGGTTGCCCTTTTCGGCGCAGATCTTCAGGATATCGGGGAAGGGAACATAGCCGCCGCGGATCTCGTGGACGCAGTAGGCGTTGTCCCAGATGACGACAAAGTCGGGGGCGGCGGGCTTGAGGGAGGCGATCCGGTCCATCACCTCGCTGGAGTAGATAAAGCCGTCGGGATTGGAGTACTTGGGGACACACCAGATGCCCTTCACCTGGGGGTCCTTCACCAGCTGCTCCACCTGGTCCATGTCGGGACCGCTGCCGTCGCACTGAACGGGAATGAGCTCGATGCCGAAGGACTCGGTGACCCGGAAGTGCCGGTCATAGCCGGGAACGGGGCACAGGAACTTCACCTTTTCCTCCTGGGACCAGGGCTTCTCGCTGTGGAGCAGGCCATTGGTCCAGGCCTTGGCCACCAGGTCGTACATCATGTTCAAGCTGGAGCTGCCGCCCACAAAGCACTGTTCGGGGGTCACATCCAGCACCTCGGCCCAGTACCTCCGGGCGCAGGGCATACCGGCCAGCTCGCCGTAGTTGCGGGCGTCCACGCCGTCGGCCACGCAGTCGTCAAAGTCCAGGGCGTTCAACAGGCCCCGGGACAGCTCCAGCTGTTCCAGACAGGGCTTGCCCCGGTCCATATTCAGGGACAGTCCCTGGGCCTTCCACTGCTCAAACTCCTCTTTGACGGCTGCGTATTGAAACTCTTTCATCGTTTCTACATCCCCTCTCAAAATTTTACATGGAATCAATTGTGGGCAAAATGCCGCCGCTTTGCATCAGTATAACATATTCAGAAATCGAAGTCGAGAAGAAGTTGTAAGACTTCTGCAAGAGGTTACAGCAGTCTGGCAAAGTGCTGATGCCGAAGAGTCCCGGCGGCTGTGACCGGCAAAATAGACAAGAGGGCCCCAGAAGGCCAAACTCTCCTAATCACCTGCGTAGTGGTGAAAATCGCCAAAATATGTGCAAAAAAAGGAAATATACACAGAAATTTAATACAAACGCCTGGCAGCTGCTGGCATTTTTCGTTAATATGCCGATTTTCGGGAAAGGCCCTTCCCAATTGAAGTTCTTATGCTATAATAATGGTGGAGGAGGATGGTCCCAGAGTGCATCCAGTACTATGCAGCCAGCATATCACCGCAAAAATTTGTACGATCCTCTAAATTTTTGCACCAGCGAGGCCGACTCTATCAGAAGAGCGTGACAAAAGGAGGTGAAGTCAATGGCACAGGCGACCCTGCCGGGGCGCGTTTCCCCATAGGGAGCGCGGGCGGCAGCGGAAGCGAGAGAGCGCGGTCATATGGGCAAACCACTGGAAACAGTGGGACGCAAAGCTACGGGGCTACGGAGTCGGGGGGACCCCCCTACACTATGCTCGCCGGGCTGCTCAGGCAAACCCCCGGAAACGGAGGGACGCAAAGCCACGGGGCTAAAGCGCGTGGGAGATCCGGAGGCCCACGGACCATGCCAGCCGGGCTGCAGCCAACGCAAACCGTCGGAAACGGCGGGACGCAAAGCGAGGGGGCTAAATCGCCGACACCCCACTGGAGAACGCCCTGACTCCGGTCAGAGTAAGCCCAGCGGGGGAGGACGCGGCCAGCCGAAAGGCGCGGCCTGACTCCGACGACAAGCCAGCCCAGCCGCCGGATACTTTGCATCCGAGCATAACTGCAAAGAAAGGAAGATTTTAAAATGACGAACCTTAAAAACTTGAGCAAACGCGGTCTCGCCTTGTTTTTAACGCTTGTCATGTGCCTGGGCATGATGAACCTGACTGCATTTGCGGCGGAAGACGCCTACACCTGCGGTCTGGAGGAGCATACCCACACTGACGCGTGCTACGAGACGAAGACCGTGCCCTCCGGCGAGGATGTGGAAACCCACACCCACACCGACGCGTGCTACACCGAATGCACGCTGGCGGAGTCTGAGGGCCACACCCACACCGATGCGTGCTACGGCACTGAGTGCAGCCTGGCCGAGACCGACGGTCACACCCACGGCGAGGACTGCTATGAGACCGAGATCACCACCGAGCGTCTGCTGGACTGCGCCGAGGACACCACCGGTCACGTCCACACCGACGCCTGCTACAGTGTGACCGGTACCACCCAGGAGCTGAACTGCACCATCGAGGAGACCGAGGGCCACTCCCACAACGACTCCTGCTACACCGTCGAGACCGTCACCACTTACAAGACCGTTACCGTGGACGACACGGAGGAGGTCCAGGTGGAGGACGGCGTTGACGAGGAAGGCAACACCATCTACCGCACCGAGATCCAGGTGGTGGGCTCCCACGAGGAGGAAGTCGTGGACGGCACCGAGGAAGTCCGCACCCTGTCCTGCGGGCAGGAGGAAGCGGCGGCCCACACCCATGACAACAGCTGCTACAACGTGACCGAGACCACCGAACTGACCTGCGGTATGCAGGAGGGCGAGGGCGCTCACCAGCACGATAACAGCTGCTATCGTGAGGAAACCCACAGCAAGGAAATCCTGACCTGCACCCAGGAGGAGACCTCCGCTCACCACCATGACGACGGCAGCTGCGAGTTCGCGGTTGTCTGCGGCCAGGAGGAGAGCGCCGGCCACACCCACGACGCTGGCTGCGAACGGGCCCTGACCTGCGGCAAGACCGAGGGCGAGGGCGTTCAGGCCGTTGAGACCGAGGGTGAGAAGGTCCTGGTCTGCACCAAGGAAGAGCACACCCACTCCATCGGCTGCACCAGCTATGTGGAGGCCTACAACCGGTTCCAGGCGCTGGAAGCCAATGTTCAGGCCGCCTCTAACGAGCTGGAGGCCCTGTGGGAAGTGGACGACATGACCCCCGAGCTGTTTGCTGAGAAGCAGGCTGAGCTGTTCGGCCCCCTGGTCGAGGAGCTGGCCGCCATCAATGAACTGCTCCAGGCTGTCCCCGTTCAGTTCCAGAGCGAGGCCGACTATGTGGCGCTGACTGCCAGCACCGAAGAGTTGGCCGGATTCCTGGGAGCTGAGCTGGACGGCGGCGTGATGACGATTCCTGACGGGTCTATCAAGCTCAATGGCAATGATGTTTCTGGCGATTCCATTAATGTTTCCAGCGGTGACAATACCCTTGTCCTTGCTGGTAATGTTGAGTGGAACGGCAATATCACTGTTAGCGGCGGCAAGCTGACTATCTATGGTACTGGTACTATTAAAGGCAAAGTCGGCAGCGTAATCACCATCAAGAATGGTGCTACAGTCGTTCTTGGTCTTAATCCTGAAACCAATAAGGTAGAGGGAAATGTTACTATCACCGGCGGTACTGGTACTCCCATAGACAGCATTCCCGATTCGAAGACATCTGTCTGGAAGGATGGACGTACTCTTGGCGGTGGCGTCTATGTCTCTGGTATCGGTAGTGGCAACAGCTTCACCACTGGCAGCACCTTTATTATGTACGGTGGTACCATCAGGGAAAATACTGCTTCTGCAGGCGGCGGCATTTTCGTTGGTAGGGATTACAGTGATAAGGGTAATGCCAGCACAGGAATTGGCGGAAATCTGTATATCTATGGCGGAACCATCGAATCCAACCACGCTACCGGCAATGTTTCTTCTGGAGATAAAGGCGGCGACTTTGGCGGCGGCGGTATGTGGATCAACGGCACCGCTGAAATCAATCCGACGCATGGTAACATCAAAATCACCCAAAACACTTCCGCAACTAAAACAGACTTGGGCGGCGGCGGCATCTATGTTAACAACCCTGCCACATTGCATATGATTGACACTATCGTCACGAACAATGTTGCCGATGGTTTGGGCGGCGGTATTGCCAGTTGTGTCCATGGTAAGGTTGCGCTGGTGAATGTGAGAGGCGCAGCCGTATACGACAACACTGGTAATCAGCGCGTTAAGCTTCCTCTTGCTGGTACAAGCAAGGTTGATGTTGACGGTGGTGAAGCTTGGGCGAATAATGAAGCGTTCAAAGCTGCTGCGCAGGACCTTCTCTGTGCGGGCAACAAGAACAATGGTTCGAGCGGTACTATCATCAGCAATGCCCGGTTCGATGGTAATACGCACAACTGGGAAGGTTATGTTACCAATCAGCTTAATGAGTCGTTCACAGCGGTTACTCCGGATAACAATGGCCTGATCTACGGCGGCTATGCACTGGGTCTGACTGCACAGAATAAGACTCCCGTGGCCTCTGATATCCTTAAGTCCCGCTACACGGTTACAATCAGCGGCAACAAATCCGCATCCCATGGTGGCGGCATTGGTTGTAACGGTACACTGACGCTGGGTAACACAAGTGAGACGCTGAAGCAAATCAGCGGCGATCTGACTGTCAATGTCAGCAAGCATCTTGAGGGCGCAGATATCTCCAAAAATTCCTTCCAGTTTGAGCTGCTGAACAGCAGTGGAAAGCAAGTCAGCAATGGAGTCACTGATAGCGAAGGTAACCTTAAGCTCTCCTTTGCCAGTGAAATCAGTGTGGATAACCTTGCGGATGGCAACACCTACATGTTCTATCTGCAAGAAGTTGCTGACAGCAGTAAGCCGGTTACTTTCGATGATTCTGTGTACAGGGTTACCGTTAGGGTTAAGCTTGAGAGCACGGATCCGGTGAACATCGCTGGTATCATTACGAAAACCATTGAGAATTATAAAGTTGATACCATCACCTACGAGAAGGGCACTGGCATCGGTGACAAGTGGGCTTCCGCTAATGCAAGCACAAGCAGCGAGACTGCTTCCTTCACCAACACCTGGAAGACCGCCAGTCTGGTCATCGACAAGACGGTTATCAGCCCTGACGAGTGGGAGCAGGGTGAAGCATACCACTTCACCATTACTACCACTAATCCAAGCGGTGATGCCCTGAACGGTCCCTATGGTACTGTGAACTTTGAGAATGGCGTTGCTCATATCACCTTGACTCCCAAGGATGATTCGACTAAGAGTGTCACCATTCCTGGCCTTCCCGTTGGCTTAAAGTACACTGTCACCGAAGACGAGGCCAGCAAATCCGGCTTCGAGGTTACTGGTGAGGTCAATGACCGGGAACTGACTGTAAACGGTGCAAATGTCTCCATCACGAATGAGCGCAAGCTCACCGACCTGACTGTCACAAAGACACTTACTCCTGTTAAGGATACCAGCTATGCTGCCCCTGAGCAGGAATTTGAGATTGTTGTAACACTGGGCGATGGTACTGCCACTCCTGAGGACAATACCAAGTACACCTCCAATGGCATCTACACCTTCTCGCTGAAGCCTACTGAGCAGGCTAAAATCGAGGGTATCCCTGTTGGCACTGCCTACACGGTAACCGAGAATGGTGTGGAGATTTGGAAGGCAGAAGCGACTGGCTACACTCAGGAGGATATTGCCAATGGTAACGGCCCCCTGAATAGTGAGACTACCACCACTGTTACCAACCACTACTACAATCCCAAACTCACCGATGTAGAGGTTCAGAAGAGTTGGGGCAGCGACTGGAAACTCGACGAGAGTCTTCCCAGCGGCGTGGACCTGATTCCTGAATCTATTACGATCAACCTTCTCAAAGATGGCGAAGTCTTTAAGACTGCCGAACTGACGAAGGAAGATGGCTTCTACTACAAGTGGACTGGTCTGCCTGTATACGCCAGTGAGAACGCAACAGAGCCCTGCAAGTACTCCGTAGAAGAGGTTTCCATCACCTACGCTGACGGCTATGATGCTCAGGAAGAGATTGATGGAATCTTCATCGTGCGCAGAACAGACACCCCCGCTGCTACTGACGGCAGCGGCCATGAGATTCTGGGCGGTTGGACCCCCAACATCACCCCGGCTTTTGCGAACGAAAGTGGAACTGACCCCAATCTCCCTGTCACCACCGAAGTGTATTTCCACAATTCCTGGATTCCCTCTCAGTTTATCGGCAACGCTAAACTTGAGGTCGTAAAGCAGGATGCAGAGAACAGTGAAGCCATTCAGGGCGTTACCTTTACCCTCACCTCTAAAGATGGTTCCTTCTCTATGAGTGGAACCACTGACGAAGATGGTAAAGTCCTCTTTGCCGGTTTGGGCGAAGGCGAGTATACCCTGGAAGAGACTGACGTTCCTGCCCCCTACAAGGGAGTTACCAATGACAAGGGCGAAGACGTCAACGTTGGCCAGAAGTGGGATGTTACCTTCAAGCGTCTCAATGGTGAGAAGGACGTTCTCACCAATGTAAAGACGGATAAGGGCACCAATGCTGCTGGTAAAGACACCGTTGGTATCAACGATTGGGATTGGAACGCCTCTGTTGGCGGCGAAATTGGTGTTGGTTTGATTACCGTCACCAACCAGCCCCTGAAGGCCCCCATCAGCATCACCAAGAACCTGATGATGGACGGTTTCGAGGGCACTCCCGCCGATTTCAGCCGCGTATTCCACTTTGACGTCTACGACGCCGATGGTAACATTGTGGTTGAAGACGTGCGGGTCCAGGCCGGTCAGACTGTGGAGACCCCGGCTCTGCGCTACGGCACCTACACCATCAGAGAGCGGGACGACGTTGCCATTAACGACTACACCTGGAACTCCCCCGTGGTCTTTGCCTACAATGACAACACCTACGAGGGTTCCGTTGACGTTGATGTCCACGAGCACGCAACGCCTGTGGAAGTTGTTGCCACCAATAACTACACCCGCGACACCGGCAGCATCCAGGTCAGCAAACAGGTCACCGGTCAGTCCCCTGACTACAACCGTCAGTGGAACTTCCGCCTGACTCTGACCGCCCCTGCGGCCAGCTACGTCAACCTGTCTGCTTCCTATCCCGCCGTTCTCACCACCGGCACTGGCATCCTGGCCTCCAGCCAGAACATCCAGGTCCGGTCCGAGAACAACCTGATTGGCGACGGAAACGGCTACGTCACCAACAGCACCGTCACCTACCTGTTCACCCTGACCCACGACCAGAGCATCGTGATCTCCGGCATCCCTGTCGGCGTCCGCTATGCTGTGGAAGAGGTCGAGGCCAACACTGACGGCTATGTCACCACCGCCACCGGTTCCGGCACTGTCGCCGCCTCCCGGGTCAGCGGTACCGTGACCACCGCGCCCAGCACCGCCGCCTACACCAACCGCAGCACCACCATCGTCCGCACCACTCAGGTGTCGGTAGACAAGGTCTGGGTTGGTGACGACCCCGCGGCCCGGCCTGCCAGCATCATCGTCAATCTGTACAAGAATGGCGAGCTTGTCAGCCGTGCTCTGCTGAGCGACGCCAACAACTGGCACTATCGTTGGGATATGGTCCTGGCGGAGGGCGAAAATGAAGCGGATATCCAGTGGAGCGTTGAGGAGTTCGACGTCCCCGATAACTACCGCGTGGCCATCACCGGCACCGGCAGCAGCTTCGTTATCACCAACACCCTGACCCCCGACGAGCCCGACGAACCGGGCAGAACTCCCGACCCCGAGAATCCCCGGACGCCCAACAACCCCACTCCGGATGAGCCCTCCCCCGAGGAGCCCACTCCTGAGGAGCCCATCCCCGAGGAGCCCGTTCCCCTGGAGGACTTCAACCTCTTTGATGAGGAAGTCCCCCTGGCCGAGAGCCCCAAGGAGAGCTATGAGGAGGAGATCCTGGACGAGGAAGTGCCTCTCCTGGACGTCTCCCCGGAGACCGGCGACAACAGCCACACCTCCCTCTGGGCCAGCCTGTGCGCCCTCTCCCTGATGGGGATTGCCGCCCTGTTTGGCAAAAAGCGGGAGGACGATCAGCACTAATGCCTGATCTCTGCCCCAGCATTTCCTGACCTATTCGGCGCCGCCGGCACTCTCGCCGGCGGCGCCCAGCTCTGTAAGGAGGCGCCGCCATGAATGAAAAATTTCGCCGTCTGGCTCTGGCCGTCCTGAGCCTGGTCTTTCTGGTCTCCGGCTGCCTGCTGGCGCGGGATCTCGTCCGCTCCGACCGGGAACAGCAGACCAATCAGACCCTGGCCCAGCAGGTCCAGCAGGCCCGCAAGTCCCAGCGGGACGCCGCCGCCGCAATGCCCGACCGGCCCGT
This sequence comes from Pseudoflavonifractor sp. 60, assembly GCF_009911645.1. Classification (GTDB taxonomy): domain Bacteria; phylum Bacillota; class Clostridia; order Oscillospirales; family Oscillospiraceae; genus Lawsonibacter. The sequence goes on along the minus strand of NZ_QWKI01000202.1, from coordinate 663 downwards.
CTCCCCCTACGCCGACTCCGGACTTCTGCGCCAGTACGACGACCTCTGGCAGGAGAATAACGACCTGGCCGGCTGGATGCAGCTCGAGGGGGCGGGCATCGACTACCCCGTTATGTTCACCCCCCAGCGCCCCGAAAAATACCTGCGCAGGGATTTCTATGGGAAACGGGCCAACGGAGGCTGTCTGTTCATCGGCGAGGGCAGCGGTCCCAACGCCCCCCTGGTCATCGTCTTCGGCCACAATATGCGCAATGGCACCATGTTCGGCCAGCTGAACAAGTACCAGGACGAGGCCTTTGCCCGGGAACACTCCATCATCCGCCTGGATACCATGACCCAGGAACGGGAGTATCAGGTCATCGCCGCCTTCCGCAGCCGGGTCTACCGGGTTGACGAGGAGGACGTATTCCGCTACTATCAGTATTCTGACCTGTCCGACCCGGAAAAATTCCAGCAATATTTGGAGCAGGTCAAGGCCGCCTCCCTCTACGACACCGGCGTGGAGGCCTCCTTTGGGGAGCGTATCCTGGTCCTCTCTACCTGCGACAAGGAGTACACTGAAAACGGGCGCTTCGTGGTGGTGGCCAAGCAGATTTCCCAGGATGTGGAGCTGCCCGAGGAGCTGCTGGCCAAACTCCCCGAGGGCCTCCTCCCCTAAACAGC
>NZ_QWKI01000201.1 GCF_009911645.1 Pseudoflavonifractor sp. 60 | reverse complement strand
GGGAGTTTTCTTGTTTACATCATCGCCATAAGGCTTTTTTTGAACCACTCGCCTAGCGAGTGGTTTTCTTTATACAAAAAACGCCGCAGACTTTTTTCAAAATCTGCGGCGTTCGCCGGGGCGCAGAAAGCGGGCGATGCCTTGCTGACCTCGCCCGCTTTCTGTGCTGTTGTTCACTTGTTTGTGCCGCCCCGTTTTCCGCTGCCCTTAAAAACATTGATTTTACTGGTTTTTTCCATGTTTTCTTATGGCAACGCCCTT
>NZ_QWKI01000200.1 GCF_009911645.1 Pseudoflavonifractor sp. 60 | reverse complement strand
AAGCCGGGGGTATTTCATATGCGGGCAAAGCCCTATGTTACTAGCAAGCGCGTCCCGTCGCGCAAGTACGGTCTGACAGCCGCGAAAGTTCTGCTACTTGCCGCCCGTAAACGGGCTCAGAAGTTTCCCATCGTCAGCTGTTCTCCTGCCTTATCCTCATCCAACTGGTGCTGGATGTATTCTGCGATCTTCTTCGCATTTTTT
>NZ_QWKI01000199.1 GCF_009911645.1 Pseudoflavonifractor sp. 60 | reverse complement strand
GGAGCCACAGGCGCTCAGGGTCCCACCGGTCCTGCTGGCGCTACGGGTGCGACCGGAGCCACAGGCGCTCAGGGTCCTACCGGCCCCGCTGGCGCTACCGGCGCAACGGGTGCTCAGGGTCCCACCGGCCCCGCTGGCGCTACCGGCGCGACAGGTGCTCAAGGTCCCACCGGTCCCGCTGGCGCTACCGGCGCGACGGGTGCTCAGGGTCCCACTGGCCCCGCTGGCGCTACCGGCGCAACAGGCGCTCAGGGTCCCACTGGTCCTACTGGTCCCACTGGCCCTGCCGGCCCTGATCTCATCCCTGGCCCTGCTGTGGCCAACTTGAGTACAGGGACCGGAACCCCGGAGATCGTAGCCAAGATCAATGAGCTGCTGGCGTCTCTCAGGACTGCTGGCGTCATCGCGGTCTGATTTCAGTCTGCCGGCGTCCTCGGATTGGGGACGCCGGTTCTTTCAAAAGGAGGATTTATGGGGAAATACATTGTATGTGTCTACGCTATCTGCAAAAATGAGGAGCAGTTTGTGGAGCGGTGGATGGACTCCATGTCAGAGGCGGACCGAGTAGTGGTGCTGGATACCGGTTCGGAGGACAGGACAGTGGAACGGCTGCGTTCCAGGGGGGCAGAGGTGACGGTAGAGAGGATTGTCCCCTGGAGGTTCGACGCCGCCCGCAACCGCTCTCTGGAGCTGGTGCCGGAGGACACAGATATCTGTGTGTGTACTGATCTGGACGAGGTCTTTCATCCCGACTGGCGGGAGGAGCTGGAACGGATCTGGATTCCTGGGGCAGGCCAGGCCTCCTACCGCTACACCTGGTCCTTCAATCCCGACGGGTCAGAGGGCGTCACCTTCTGGTATGAGAAGATCCACGCCCGCCAGGGCTACCGATGGGTCCACCCTGTTCACGAGGTGCTCAGATGGGAGGGACAGGGGCGGCCTGGCCCCATGGTACAGTCGGAGCTGATTCAACTGGACCACCACCCCGACCCCGCCAAATCTCGGGGGCAGTACCTGCCGCTACTGGAGCTGTCGGTGGAGGAGGAGCCAGAAGATGACCGCAACGTCCACTATCTGGGTCGGGAGTATATGTATCGGGGCCGCTGGGACGACTGTATCCGCACGCTAAAGCACCACCTATCTATGCCCACCGCCGTCTGGCGGGACGAGCGGGCGGCCTCTATGCGGTACATTGCGAAAGCCTGCTGGCAGAAGGGGGAGATTTCCCAGGCCCGGAACTGGTATCTGAGGGCCGTTACAGAGGCGCCCCACCTGCGGGAGCCCTACATGGATCTGGCTCAAATGCTCTATGGGCAGGAGGACTGGGCGGGGGTCCTCTACTTTACCGCCTGCGCCCTGGCAATTACGGTACGGCCCAGAAGCTATATCTGTGAGGCTGCCGCCTGGGGGAGTCTGCCCCATGACCTGCGTTCCATCGCCTTTTACCGCACCGGAGCCTTTCCGGAGGCAGTGGAGGAGGTGAGGAAGGCCCTGGCTGTCGAGCCGGACAATGAGCGTCTGCGGGGAAATTTGGAGCTGATGGAGAGGGCGCTGCGCTGAACTCTGGAACGCGCGTACGAAAAATGTGGAAATTCTCTGGCAGGAAATTGAAATGTGGCAGGCTCTGTGGTACAATAGACGGCACAAGGGGCCGGGCCTCACCATACCTATCCGGCCCAGGGAAGGAGCGGTTTATATGGAATTGACCGAACAATTGATCTTGCTGCAGGCCCCCGATCCCGCCGCCGCGGCCAACGGGCGGAAGCTGTCCCAGAAGGGAAGCTATACCAACCTACATAAAACCCAGGACGGGACCCTGTACTGGGGGGAGTGCGCCGGCAGCGGGAAAACGCCCTACCTGGTCTCCATTGATTGGACCAGTCCGGACGCGCCGGTGTGCCGGTGCTCCTGTCCCAGCCGGAAGTTTCCCTGCAAGCACGCCCTGGGCCTGATGTTTGAGCAGCTGGCCGGCAAGGAGTTTTCCCAGGCGGACATTCCGGAGGACATCGCAGCCAAGCGGGCCAAGCAGGCGGCCCGGGCGGCGAAGAAGGCGGCGGCGCCTGTCAAGCCCAAGAAGACCAACACCGCCGCCCAAAAGAAAAAGCTTGCCCGCCAGCTGGAGGGGCTGGACATGGCGGAGAAAATGGTGGATGATCTGCTTTCCGCCGGAGTGGGCACTCTGGCGGGCAGCTCCGCCCAGTCCTACGACAAGCTGGCAAAGGATCTGGGCAGCAGCTACCTCACCGGGCTACAGACCGCCTTAACCCGCATCGCCCTGACGGTGCGCACCGTGCAGAAGAAGCCGGACCAGGCGGAGACCGCCTATGCCGAGGCCCTGCGCCAGCTGGTGTTCCTGCGCTCCGCCATCAAAAAGTCCCGCGTCTTTTTGCAGGACAAGCTGGAGGCGGGCAGCTATTCCGCCGAGGACACCATGCTCTTCGAGGCCCTGGGCGGAGTGTGGAAGCTGGAGGACCTCCACGCCATCGGGGCCTTCCGGGAGAACGCCCGGCTGGTCCAGCTGTCCTTCGACGTCAGCTATGACGAGGCCAAGAAGGAGTATGTGGAGCGGGGCTGGTGGCTGGACCTGGACACCGGCCGCATCGACCAGACCCTGAACCTGCGGCCGGCCAAGGCGCTGAAATATGTCAAGGGGGATGACAGCCGCTTCGGCCTGCTGGAGGTCCCCACCCTGTACACCTACCCCGGCGAGGGCAACTGCCGCATCCGCTGGGAGTCCGCTGCCTCCCGCTCCCTGACGCCGGAGGAGCAGGCCGCTCTGCCCAAGCTGGCCCAGCCCGATCTGGCGGCGGCGGTGAAGGCCACCAAAAATCAGATCAAAAACACCCTCTTGCCCAAATTCCTGGCGGTTCTGGTACCTGTGGGGCGGCTTGGCAAAGTGGGGGAGACCTTTGTGCTGGAGGACCCCGCCGGGGCCCGGATCGTCCTGCGGGACCGGGCGGAGGACGGGGCGGACCACGCCTCCACCGCCCGGCTGGATATGCTCCCGGAGCCGGTCCCGGCGGGGAGCGCACTGTTCGGGCTGATGTTCTATGACGAGGCGGACAAGTCCATCTGCCTGCACCCCTACAGCGTCGTCACACCGGACAGGGTCATCCGGCTGCAATATTAAAGAGGTGGCGGTTATGAATTTACAGCCTCTTTACGATGTGAAGGAGCGGCTGGAGTGTGCCGCCATCGCCGGGACCGGCCTGCTGGGGGAGGATTTCCGGCTCCAGCGGGCGGCGGAGCAGTTAAAACCTCTGGGGGCGGCCAGCCCGGTATTTGGAAAAATCTCCGCCGGACTGGACAAGCTTCTCTCCGCTCCGGCGGGGGAGCGGGCCGGAGTGCTGCTGGACCTGCTGGCCCTGGCGGACGCGGTGGTCTACACCCAGGGACGGACCGGCCTTGAGGGGGAGCTGTCCCCCCTGAGCACCGGAGCGGGTTCCTGCCGGGATGTCTCCTACTGCCAGCTCCAGCCCCTGCTCACCGCCCTCACCACCACCGGCGGCGGGCGGATGGAGATTGTCCAGTCCACCTGGGAGAACCACCCCGAGTTTTTCAGCGATTTTCGGGTCCTGCCCGCGGTTGTCGCCGGGTTGGGGGACAGCTACATCGAGGTGGCCGAGCTGAACGCCAAAATTCTGCGGGGACTGGGCCCCGCCGCCCTGCCCATATTAAAGGAGGGCTTTGACCCGGCTGGGAAGAAGGAGATGGCCCGGCGGGTGGAGGTCATCTCCGCAATCGAGGGAGCAAATGCCAACCCCTGGCTGCTGGAGCTGCTGCCTGCGGCGAAAAAGGAGGTGCGTCCGGCGGTGCTGGCCGCCCTGGGGGAGGACCCAGACAACGCCGGGCTGCTGCTGGAGCTGTCCAAGACAGAGCGGGGGAAAAACCGGGATGCCGTACTGAGGGCCCTGGCCAGGCAGGACGGGGAGGCGGTCCAGGCCTTTTGGGCGGCAGAGACCGGGAAAAAGCCGGAGCAGGTGAGCTTCCTGGCGGCCAGCCGGACGGACTGGGCCTCCGACCTGGCCGCCGCCGCCTTCCGCAGTCTGCTAGAGGAAGCCCTGCCGGCAGACGGGCGTCTCGTTTTGATTACCTCCCAGGGAGTTTCAGCATTTAGAAGCTGCCGTGCCGCCATTCTGGGGAAGACCTCTCCCGCTATGCTGGACTGCTGGCGGTGGGTGGACCAGCACTTCGATCTGCTGAAAACGCTGAAAAGCGACACCAGCCTGCGATTCCGCCTGGGGGAGGAGTTGGAGAACTGGCTGCTGCTCAGCCTGTGCTGCGGAGGCCCGGGACCGCTGGCGGAGCTTTGTCTGGAGATGTGGGAGAAGCACCGAGACCAGCCTCAATATCTGCCCCACGCTCTGCTGGCCATGCTGCTGACCCGCCCCGCCGCCCAGGTCTTTGACACCTTTTCCCCCTATATCCTTACAGAGCAGCCGGAGTCCGGCCTGGAGGAGGGGCTGCAAAAAGCCCTGATGCAGGGGCTGGGCCAGGTGCTCTGGGACGAGAGCGTGAACAAATACCAGCTGCGCAGCTTTGATCTGGCCGAGCCCCTGGATCCCCGCTGGATCAAGCGGCTCACCTGTGCGGTCTGTCCGGGGAACATGGAGAACTATTTTCCCTTCGGGGGCGGGGACGGCGTGAGTGAGTTTGACTGGACCCTGATGAGGCTGGTCAACCCGGAGGACCCGGAACACCGGGCCTGCCTGATCCCCTATCTGCGCCGCCGCATGGGGGAGACCGGAAGCTGGTACAGCTACAGCCACTGGCTGCTGCGGTGCGGCGGCAGTCCCCGGGGGATGCTGGGGACGGCGATGAGGCGGAGGAAGAAATCCTACCTCTACCATCTGTGGCAGATGCTGTCCAAGGGGGCAGACACGCTGCCCGCCGAAGAGCTGGCCGGGCTGTGCCAGGAGGCGCTGGAGGCGGACTGTATGCGCACAGAGGACAGGGAGCTGGCCAGAAAAGTGATCCCCTGGACTATAGAGCAGCTTCAGGCAGACAAGCCCTTCCCGGAGTGGAGCGTCTGGTGGAATATGCGGTAGAGGAGGTGCAGTTATGAATTTACAGCCACTTTATGACCTGAAGGAGCGGCTGGAGAACGCCGCCATCGCGGGGACCGGCCTGCTGAGCGAGGATTTTCGGCTGACGCGGGCGGCGGAGCAGTTAAAACCCCTGGGGGCGGCCAGCCCGGTGTTTGGGAAAATTGACGCAGGCCTGGAAAAGCTGCTGTCCGCCCCGGCGGGGGAGCGGGCCGGACTGCTGCTGGACCTGCTGGCTCTGGCAGACGCAGTGGCCTACACCCAGGGGCGGACCGGTGCAGAAGGGGACTTGGAGCCTCTATCCGCTGGGCAGGGGCAGTATCAGGAGCTGTCCTACAGCCAGCTCAGCCCTCTGCTCACCGCCCTATCCACCACCGGCAGCGGTCGGATGGAGATCGTGCAGAGCAGTTGGGAGAATCACCCGGAATTTTTTACGGACTTTCGGATTCTGCCCGCCGTGGTAGCCGGTCTGGGGGACAGCTACGGGGAGGTCAGTACTCTTTGCGCCAACATCTTGAAGGAGATGGGCCCCGCCGTCCTGCCGCTTCTGAGGGAGGGCTTCGACCCCGCCGGAAAGAAGGAGATGGCCCGTCGGGTGGAGGTGATCTCTGCCATTGAGGGCGCAGAGGCCACCACCTGGCTACAGGAGGTGCTGCCCCAGACTAAGAAGGACGTCCGGGCGGCGGTGATCGCGGCCCTGGGGGCGGACCCGAAGAACATCTCCCTCCTGCTGGAGCTGGCCCAAACCGAGCGGGGCGGGAACCGGGACGCGGTGCTGGAGGCCCTGGCGAAACAGGACGGGGCGGAGATTGAAGTCTTCTGGAAGAGGGAGGTGGCGGAGCACAGCCAGTCCATGAAGCTTCTGGAGCCCATCAGCACGGATTGGGCCATCGAGCTGGTGACCGCTGGCCTTCGGGAGCGGTTGGAGAAGTTTCTGGACGGTGAGGAGCACCCCACTTATGAGGAGGGCACGGAGATCACCTCCTGGTGCTGGACCCTGGGGAAAAAGAACTCCCCCGTGATGTTGGACTTCTGGCGCTGGGCGGACAGCCATATGGAGGAAATCGACCGGATTGTGGATGAGAAGAACCGTTCATTTTTCTTTGGGGTGAAGCTCACCGACCGCCTGCGGGATATCATGCGCCTCACCGGCCCCGGGCCCCTGCGGGAGTTTTGTCTGGAGCTCTTCGACCGCCGTCCCGAGATGACCCGGTATTTGTACATCAGCTTTCTGGCCTCGCTTCTCTCCCTGCCGGCGGCGGGGGTTTTTGAGAAATTCGCCCCCTATATTCTGACGGAAGAGCCCGACAAGGACGCGGAGCGCAAAAAGACCCTCAATACGGTTTTGCTCCGGGCCCTGGGGGATGTGTGGTGGCATCATCAGGAGAAGAAGTATGTCGTCTTCGGCGGCCAGCCCACAGCTCAGCCGCTGGATGTCCGGTGGATTGAGCGGTTGACCCAGGCGGTCTGCACCGACGTGCCTAAAAGAGGCGGGGGTTCGCCATTTGCCTGCTACTGGGAAAATATTGCGGAATTTGACCTGACTATGATGCGGCTGGTCAACCCGGAGGACGAGACAAGCCGGAGGCTGCTGATTCCCTACCTCCGGAGGCGGCTGGAGAAGACCGCCCAGCCCTACACCTACAGCCGCTGGCTGTTCCAGCTGGGGGGCAGTCCCAGGGAGATTCTCGGCGGGGCGCTGGCGAAAAATTCCAAGGCCAACCACCTTTATACCGTGTGGCAGCTGATGTACGATACCTGGCAGGCCCTGGGCACGGAGGAGACCATCGCCCTGCTGGAGGAGGTTCTGGCCGAGGGTGCCTTTCAGAAGCAGGCCGCGTCCCACATCCAGAGGGCCATCCCCTGGACGGTGGAGCGGCTCCGGGCGGGGGAGGACTTCCCCTCTAATATTGAGTGGTCGAAGCTGTAGTGCGGGAGGTCATGAAAATGAATTTACAGCCTCTTTATGATGTGAAGGAGCGGCTGGAGAGCGCCGCCATTGCGGGCACCGGCCTGCTGGGGGAGGACTTCCGCCTCCAGCGGGCGGCAGAGCAGTTGAGGCCCCTGGGGGCGGCCAGCCCGGTCTTTGGAAAAATATCCGCCGGACTGGACAAGCTCCTCGCCGCTCCGGCGGGGGAACGCTCCGGACTGCTGCTGGACCTGTTGGCCCTGACGGACGCGGTGGTCTACACCCAGGGGCGGACCGGTGTTGCGGGGGAGCTGGAGCCTCTGGCGGCGGGCGCAGGGATTTACTGTGACGCCTCCTATCTCCAGCTCCAGCCCCTGCTGGACGCCCTCACCGGCGCCGGCGGCGGGCGGATGGGCCAGATCAAGGACGTCTGGACCCGGCACCCGGAATTTTTCCAGGATTTCCGGGTCCTGCCCGCCCTGGTGTCCGGTCTGGGGGAGAGCTACGCCGAGCTGGCCGAGCTGAACACGGAGATTTTGAAGGCCCAGGGACCCCAGGTGCTTCCCCTGCTGAAGGAGGGCTTCGACCCGGCGGGCAAGAAGGAGATGGCCCGGCGGGTGGAGGTGATCTCCGCACTGGAGGGGGCGGAGGCAACCCCCTGGCTGCGGGAGATTTTACCTCAGACCAAGAAGGACGTGCGGAAGGCGGTCATTCTGTCCTTGGGGGCGGACCCGGACAATATTCCGCTGCTGCTGGAGCTGTCCAAGACGGAGCGGGGCAGCAAACGGGAGCCTGTCCTCACCGCCCTGGCCGGGCTGGACGGCGAGGCGGTCCAGGCGTTCTGGAGCGCCGAGATCAAAAAGACGCCGGTCCATGTGGAATATTTGAAGGACAGCCAGACCCAGTGGGCCTCCGACCTGGCCGCAGCATCCTTCCGGGCGCTGCTGGAGGCCCTCCTTACAGCGGAGGGCCAGAAGGTTCAGATCACTGTGGAAGTGCTGGGGGCGTTGAACCGCTGCAAAAGCGCCGTTCTGGGGAAGAGCTCTCCCGCCATGCTGGACTGCTGGCGGTGGATTGACAGCCAGCTCCCCCTGTTTGGCAAGCTGAAACGGGCGTCCGCGGTCCGCCATGTGGACCTGGAGAACGGCCTGCCCACCTGGCTGCTGGACAGCCTGTGCGCCGCCGGTCCGGGGCCGCTGTGCGGGCTATGCCGGGAGCTGTGGGACCAAAACCGGGACCGGGCCCGCTATCTGCCCAATGCCATTTTGGCCGCGCTGCTCACCCGCCCGGCGGTGGAGGTCTATGAGGAATTTCTGCCCTATGTGGAGCGCTCCGTGGGTGTCCGCAAGGCCCAGAGCCTGAAGGATACCTTCGAGCACATCTTCTGGGACAAAAAGGACGGCTGCTATCGAATCTCCCACAATTACTACGATGTGATGGCCCGGATCACCGCCCGGACTTCCACATTGGCCGAACCCCTGGACCGGCGGTGGTTCGACCTGCTGTTCAAAATCCCCAACATGGAGGACAGCCTGTTCCGGCTGGTCCCCCCGGAGGACCCGGAGCTGCAAGAGAAACTGGTAAATTATCAGTGCCGGAAGATTCTGGCGGGCGGCTACTTTACTCCGAACAATGTGGCCTTTCTCCGAAAGCGCGGCATGACGGATTGGAAGGGCTTTTTGGATAAAAAGGTCCGCAAGGACGGCAGTCTGACCACCTACGCCGTAGCCAAGTTGTTAAATGAGACCTCCCTTACCGGCCCGGAGAAGGCCCAGGAGCTTCGGAATTTGTACAAGATCGTGCAGGAGCAGCACGCCGCCAACAAGCGGCCCACCTGGCCGGAGCAGAGAGTGCAGGAACTAATTGCCGCCTGGGAGGCGGAGTAAAAGAGGGATTTTATGAATTTACAGCCTCTTTATGATGTAAAGCAGCGGCTGGAGCAGGCCGCAATTGCGGGCGCCGGCCTACTGAGGGAGGATTTCCGGCTCCAGCGGGCGGCGGAGCAGTTAAAGCCCCTGGCGGCGGCCAGCCCGGTGCTTGGGAAACTGGACGCCGGACTGGAAAAACTTCTCTCCGCCCCGGCGGAGGAACGTTCCGGACTGCTGCTGGACCTGCTGGCCCTCACCGACGCGGTGGCCTACACCCAGGGGGAGACCGGCGCCGAGGGGGAGCTGATTCCTCTGGTGGCGGGGAGCGGAGACTATTGCGACGTCTCCTACAGCCAGATTCAGCCCCTGGTCACTGCCCTCACCACCACCGGCGGCGGGCGGATGGAGATTGTCCAGGAGTCCTGGAAGACCCATCCAGAGTGTTTTACCGACTTCCGGGTCCTGCCCCTGCTCATCGCCGATCTGGCGGACAAATTTTCCGGTCTGGCCGACCTGAATATGCGGATTTTGGCCGCTCTGGGCCCCGCTGTCATCCCGGTGCTGAAACAGGGCTTCAACCCCGCCGGAAAAGCGGCCATGGCCCGCCGGGTGGAGGCGCTGGAGAAGAGCGCCGGGGCGGGGGAGAATGCCTTTTATCTGGAGATGCTCCCCAAGTCCAAGGGGGAGGTCCAGCTGGCCCTCATCCGGGCCCTGCGCCACGACCCGGCCAACGGTCCCCGGCTGGTGGAACTGTGCCGGACCAAGAAGGGGGAGGCCCAGGAGACGGCATACTGGGCGCTGGTCCGTTCCGAGGCCCCGGAGGCCCGGCAGCACTATGCGGCCCTGGCCCAGGAGGACCCGGACCAGGCATTGAAGTACCTGCGGGGTGTGGACGGCCAGGACGGCTGGGCCAGCCATCTCACCGCCCGTCTCTTCCAGGCGGAGCTGGACCGGGTGGAAGAGGGCGCACCCCTGACCAAGAAGACCCAGAAGCGCTTTGCCCTGCTGCTGGCCACCTTGTGCGGCAAGCGTGGGGAGGTCTTCTGCCAGGTCTGCCGCCGGGGAGCCGCCCTGGGCCGGCTTCTGGAGCAGCCCATGGAGGGCAGCGGCGGGCCCATGCGGTTTGAGCTCTCCTACGGACTGAGCCAGGCGGCCAAGAACTGGAAAAACTTCCGCCCCCAGCTGGCCCTGGTGCTGGAGGGGATGCTGATGCGTTACCCAGACCCGGAGCTGCGGTCCCTGGCCCTGGAGCTGTACCGGGAGCATGGAGAATGCTGGCTGCCCGCCGCACTGCTGGCCCAGCTGTACGCTCTGGACAGCGCCGCCTGCTATGCCTGGGGGGAGTCGCAGTTTTATTGCTGTGACGGCGGCGCCCGGACCGTGGACCCGCAGGCGGTGGACGCCTATTGCCGGGTGTTCGGCAATGTGCAGTGGAGCGGGGAGCGGGGGCGCTATGAGATATCCCCCCTATGGAACTACGGCCCCGACGCCCCCTTCATAACCCCGATTGCCGAGCTGGACCCCAGGTGGTTCGGACTGTTTGCCGCCGCCGGAATCCGAATGAGGCACCTGCTGGTCAACCTGCTGCGGGGGCAGCGGGACCGTCCGGACATTCTGGCCCAGATGGGGGATTACCTCTATAACACCGGCGTCACCGGAGACAACCCCAACTATACCCATATGTACATCCAGGTGCTGGCCGGTTTGGGCTGGCGGGATTGGAAGGACTTTTTCGTAAAGCGGGGGGAGTATGTGGGCGAGCTGATCTATCTGGAGCTGAAAATGGGGCTGGAAGAGCTGCCCGTCTCCCTGGAGGAGCGGATTGAAGCGCTGGAGGCGGTGAGCCAACTGGGCCGTCAGGGGAAGATACACTTTAAATTTTACAACGGCTGGCCGGAGAAGGAGATCCAGAAGTGGATCGACCAGTGGAAGCTGGCCCAGGCGAAAGGAGAAACTGGAAATGGCTGACAAAAATGTACAGCGCCTCCCGGCGGAGGAACTCTATCAGCGGGAGATCGACGCCCTGATCTCGGTGGACAAGGACCCGGTCCCCACCGGGTGGCGGATGTCCCCCAGGGCGGTACTCCACTATATCACCGGGGAGTGTACCGTCAAGGGGATCCCCATCAGCGCGAAATACATCGGTGACTGGCGGCTGGTGGAGATCGCCATCGCCACCCTGCTCACCGACCGGGCCCTGCTGCTTATCGGTGAGCCGGGCACCGCCAAGAGCTGGCTCTCCGAGCACCTGACCGCCGCCATCACCGGCGACTCCACCAAGGTGGTCCAGGGGACAGCGGGCACCACCGAGGAGCAGATTCGCTACTCCTGGAACTACGCCATGCTCATCGCCAAGGGCCCCTGCCCCGAGGCCATGGTGAAAAGTCCGGTCTACCGGGCCATGGAGAGCGGGTCCATCGCCCGGGTGGAGGAGATTTCCCGCTGTGCCAGCGAGGTCCAGGACGCCCTGATCTCCATCCTGTCCGAAAAGCGGCTGTCCGTCCCCGAGCTGGGACTGGAGGTCCCCGCCCGAAAGGGATTTTCCATCATCGCCACCGCCAACACCCGGGACAAGGGGGTCAACGATATGTCGGCGGCGTTGAAGCGGCGGTTCAACATCGTGGTTCTGCCAACCCCCTCCAGCATCGACGATGAGATGGAGATTGTCCAGACCCGGGTGGAGGAGCTGTCCTGGGGCCTGGATTTGAACGCCAGTCAGCCCGACCGGGACACAGTGGAGCAGGTGGTCACCATCTTCCGGGAGCTGCGCTCCGGCGCGACCCTGGACGGCAAGCAGAAGCTGAAGACCACCTCCGGCGTGCTGTCCACCGCCGAGGCCATCTCACTGCTGGCCAACTCCATGGCCCTGGCGGGGAGCTTCGGGGACGGCAGCGTCACAGCCAAGGACCTGGCCGCCGGACTCCAGGGGGCGGTGGTGAAGGACGAGGAGAAGGACAAGGTGTGCTGGAAGGAGTATCTGGAGAACGTGATGAAAAAGCGGGGCTCCGACTGGCTGCCCCTCTACCGCGCCTGCCGGGAGCTGAACGGGTAATGGGCGGCCCGGTTTTGTTCGGGGTGCGCCATCTGTCCCCCGCCGCGGCCTTCCACCTGCGCAGGGCCCTGGACGCCCATCAGCCGGAGTTGGTGCTGGTGGAGGGCCCCAGCGACCTGAATGACCAGATGAAGTGGCTGTGCCACCCGGAGACGCAATTTCCCGCCGCCATCCTGGCCTACACCCAGACGCCGCCGGTGCGGACCATCCTCTATCCCTTTGCGGAGTACTCCCCGGAGATCCAGGCCATCCTGTGGGCCCACGAGCATCAGGTGCCCTGCCGCTTTATGGACCTGCCCTCCTCGGTATTTCTGGCCTTTCAGACGGCAGAGGCAGAGCGGGCCCTGGAGTCTCAGGAGGCGGACGGAGAGGAGGAGCCGGAGGAGGACCGCTCTAACACCACCGAGGCGGTCTATCGCCGGCTGGAGGAGCTGACCGGCCAGGACCACGACACCTTCTGGGAGCGGCACTTCGAGCAGCTGGAGGAGGACTATCAGGCGGCGGCCAACACCTTCGGGCGGGAGCTGCGCGCCAGCGTGGCGGATGTCCCCCGCTCCGCCGCCGAGACCCTGGTGCGGGAAGCCTTTATGAAGCGCTGCATTCAGGAGGGGGTGGAGGGCGGCATTTCCCCGGAAAAGATCTTTTGTGTCTGCGGAGCCTTCCACGTGGCGGGGCTGGAAGAGAACGCACCCATGACCGACGGGGAGCTGGCCGCGCTGCCCGCCGTGGAGTCCGCCGTAACGCTGATGCCCTACTCCTACTACCGCCTGTCAACCCGCTCCGGCTACGGGGCGGGGAACAGGGCCCCGGCCTACTTTGAGCTGCTGTGGGAGGCCATGAACGGCAAGGGGCTGGTCCAGGCCCCCTACCTCTACCTGACCCGCCTGGCCGCTGCCCACCGGAAGGCTGGCAATCTGGTGTCTGCCGCTGAGGTCATCGAGGGGGTGCGCCTGGCCCAGGTGCTGGCCGGGATGCGGGGGAGCCGGTACCCGGTGCTGGCCGACCTGCGGGACGCCGCCGTCACCACCATGGGCCACGGCCACTTCTCTGAGCTGGCCCTGGCGGCGGCGGACACCGAGATCGGGACCAGGATCGGCAGTCTCCCCGAGGGTGTAAGCCGCACCAGCATACAGGAGGACTTTTACCGGCAGCTCAAGGCTCTGCGTCTAGAGAAATTTCGTACCGCTCAGACCCAGCGGCTGGAGCTGGACCTGCGGGAGAAGCTGAACGTAAAGTCGGAACAGGCGGCCCTCATGGACCTGCGCCGGTCCTTCTTCCTCCACCGCCTGCGGGTGCTGGGGGTCCACTTCGGCCAGCTGCTGCCCTCCCGGCAGGAGGGGGCCAACTGGGGGGAGTATTGGGACCTACGCTGGACCCCGGAGGCAGAAATCGAGATTGTGGAATCCGCCCTGCTGGGGGACACTGTCGAGGGGGCGGCGGCCTTCGCCCTGAAGGAGCGGGGGGAGGAGAGCACTTCCATCGCCCAGGCTGCCTCCATCTTTGAGGACGCCTTTCTGTGCGGGATGCCCGAGGCGGCGGCCCACGCTCTGGCAGTGCTTCAGAGTCTCAGCGTGGACGCCGCCGCCCTGGCCGATGTGGCGGAGACCGCTTCCCGGCTCAGTCTGGTGGTGCGCTATGGCGATTTGCGCCGCTTCAACGCCGCTCCGGTGGTTCCCCTGGTCAAGCAGCTCTATCTGCGGGCCTGCTTCACCCTGGAGGACGCCTGTATCTGCGACGTCCAGGCCGCCCCCGCCGTGATCCGGGCCATGGACCAGCTGAACCTGCTCCAGCTCAGCCACGAGTTTCTGGAGGAGGATCGCTGGCTGGAGCTGCTGGCGGAGGTCTCCGACCGGGACGACCTGAACACCCGCTGTTCCGGTTTTGCAATGGCCATTCTGCTGGAGCGGGGCAAGGCGGACGAGGGGCTGCTGGCCCGGGAGGTGGCCCGGCGGCTGTCCCCCGGTGTTCCCGCCGACCTGGGGGCAGGGTGGTTCGAGGGGCTGGCAGGGAAGAACCGGTATGCCCTCATTGCCCGGCTGTCCCTGTGGCGGCATTTGGACGATTACCTCAGTACCTTGGACGACGAGGCCTTCCGCCGGGCGCTGGTCTTCCTCCGCCGGGCCTTTTCCGATTTTACCCCCTCTGAGAAAAACGACATCGCGGAGAATTTGGGGGAAATTTGGGGTGTCAACCCCCAGCAGGCGGCGGAGCTGCTGATGAACGACACGACGGAAGTCGAGCAGGCGGTGCTGGACAGCCTGTCCGACTTCGATTTTGACGACATATAAGGAGGGGCCGCAATGTCACAGACAGAACAGCTCAGCCGCTGGCGGCTGATTTTAGGCACAGAGACGGAGCAGTCCTTCCAGGGGATGGGGGGCGTTCCACTGAGCGCGGAGGAGCTTCTTATGGACTCCGCCCTGGGGGCCATTTACGGCGGCCCTGGGGAATTTGGAGGCGGCCCCGGCCAGGGAGCAGGAAAGGGGCCGTCCTCCCCGCTGCTGTCCAAGTGGCTGGGAGACCTGCGGTCCCTCTTCGACCCGGAGACAGTGGCGGTGGTGCAGAACGACGCCATTGAGCGCAAGGGGCTGAAGCAGCTGCTGCTGGAACCCGAGCTGCTGGACAACCTGGAACCCGACCTGAATATGGCCTCTACGTTGCTGATGCTCAAGGACCAGATCCCCAAGAAGTCCAAGGAATCTGCCCGGAAGTTTATCCGCAAAATAGTGGAGGAGATCAATAAATTGCTGGAGGACGACGTGCGCCGGGCGGTGACAGCGGCGCTGAACCGACGGGCCCACTCGCCCCTGCCCTCCGCCGCTGCGCTGGACTTTCCCTATACAATTCGGAGGAATTTAAAAAATTACAACGCAGAATTAAAAGCGGTCATTCCGGAGCGGGTGTGGTTTTTCGACCGCGCAAGCCGAATCAACCGGTGGCACGTCATTCTGGATATTGACCAGAGCGGTTCCATGGGGGCGTCCATTCTCTACTCCTCAGTGATGGCCTGCATTCTGGCCTCCATGACTGCCGTCCGGACCAGTGTGGTGGCCTTCGACACCCAGATCATGGACCTGACCCCCCTGTGCGACGACCCGGTGGACCTGCTTTTTGGCTTTCAGATGGGGGGCGGCACCGACATTGCCAAGTCCATCGCCTACTGTCAGGAGTTGGTGGAGTCGCCGGATAAGACCCTGTTTTTCCTCATCTCCGACCTGGACGAGGGAGGCAACCGGGCAGCCCTGCTGCGGCGGCTGGAGGAGATGAAGTCGTCGGGGGTTACGGTGATTGTCCTGCTGGCCATTGCCGACGGAGGTAAGCCCTACTACGACGCCCAGACCGCTCAGCGGGTTGCCGCCATGGATATCCCCTGCTTTGCCTGCGCCCCGGAGCGGCTGCCGGAGCTGTTGGAGCGGGCGCTGAAGGGGCAGGGCCTGGAGAGCCTTGCGGTCCACAGAGGATAAATAAAAATGTGACTGCCCCTTCGGGGCAGTCACAAAATAAAAACACACTGTGTAGAACAGTGTGTTTTTGCATAATTATAGGACTTCAAGAAAGTTAGTCCTACCAACGTTTTGCAGACCGCCGGCAAAAGGTTTTATTCCCTAGATAAGTCAAAATATACTTATTGACTTCTGGATATTTTTAAGCCCATTTTTCCGAATCCCTATGTCTGTTATGGAAGTACATATTTTTCCACTGATGTCTGGAACACCTTCTATCCCGGTCTGCCCAAAATGCGGCTGCACCCTAAACCGTGAGTACATGGCCTATTGCAGTAGCTGTGGCCAGTGTCTCTCCTGGAGGTATCTCAAGAATGCGTCGATTGTGATTTGTCCATAACCTTTTGCATCCTCGTCCAGTCAACCGCTTCCCTGCTGTTGGCCTTTTTGTCATACCCTTTTCCATTCATCTCATTTTTTATTGGGGGGCTTGAATTTTTATTTGCAGACTTTCCTGTGAGTTGAAGGTGTCAATTTTTTCTCTGATAACATCAGCATGTCTATGGACTGCTTTGCAAACAGCGCCTGTATGCAAAAAACATTTGCCATTCTTTGGACAGTCTGGTAGAATAGGGGCAGCCCAGCGCTGCGGGATGCCGGGCGCAGACTACAAAGGAGAAGAAATCCATGAAACGACACAAAAAAATTGCGGCCGCCCTAGTGGCGGCGTCTATGGCGCTGTCCATGCTCCCCACAGCCTGGGCGGCGGAGCCCGGCGGCGCCGGGACAGGAGAGCTCCAGACCACCGTGCGCCTGGACTACAGCCAGGAGCTGTCTGTTTTGCAGGCGCGGGACATTCAGGCCGAGCTTTTGCAAAATGGCCGCTCCCTGGGGCAGATCAGCATGACCAGTCAGGCCAGCGGCCAGTTGGACGGCCACCCCGCCCAGGTGGAGCTGCGGGACCGGCTGGGGGGCGCACTCACCGGCAGCGCCCTGCCCGGCGCCCTGGACCTGACAGTCAGCGATCTGCCCGCTGGGCAGTACACCCTGCGCTTTACCGGCGAGGGGTATACCACTTGTGAGGTTCCCTTCGCTATCGGCGCGTGCAGCCAGTATGTCGAGGTGGGCACCGGCGACGGCACCTTTGCCTTGGGCGACCTGGACGCCAACGGTCTGGTGGACGCCAAGGACCGGGAGCTTCTCAGCGCCGCTCTGGGCAGCACCGCCCGGGCCGACCTGGACCGGTATGACCTGAACGGCGACGGCCTGATCGACATCGTGGACCTGGCCTGCGTCAACCGCAATGTAAACACCTCCGGCGGACAGCCCACCGTGCTGGACACCTTTTGTTTGGGGGGCCTGGTCGATGAAACTCAGGCCGCTGCGGATCTGTCCGCTGCCGGTACCTTGATGACCGGAAGTCTGAACGATATACTCCAGGACAAGGGTTCTGCCGTCTTTGCAACTACCAGCGGCCAGGGGGACATCCGCATCCCCGTACCCCTGGCGGAGACGGTTACGGCGGAGAATCTCCAGATCGTCACCCCCGACACCGCCGCCGGGGCCATCCAGGCCGGAACGGTGGAGGTGGAGTACGACGGCGGCACCATCTCTCGGAGCTTTTCCGTCGGTGACGCCAGCGTCCCCCAGGTCCACGCCATCACCCGCACCCCGGGGACCAATGTCATCACCATCCCCCTGGGCCAGCGGGTGGCGGTGAAAAAGGTGACCATCACCGTTACCAAAACGGCCCAGGAGGAATACGCCGTGGTGGAGACCATCCGGTTCCTGCGGGATATCATCCCGGAGGATCTGGTGGAACCCAACAGCCAGGTCAAGGACCTGACCGCCGCCGCCGGGGACGCCAAGGTGGACCTGAGCTGGACCCGGCTGACCAACGTGTCCGGCTATCTGGTGGAGTACTGGCAGCAGGGCCAGGAGAGCGCCCGCCGTCAGCTGCGGGTGAACGTGCCCCAGGCGCAGGTAAGCGGGCTGTCCAACCTGAAGACCTACTGCTTTACCGTCACGCCGGTGGACGGCAGCTGGCAGGGCCAGAGCTGCACGCCGGTGGAGGCAATGCCTCAGCCCGCCAAGGCCCCCAACGCCCCGGAGATGGTAAACATCACCGCCCTGGACAGCCAGCTTGTGGTTTCTTGGAAGGCAGCGGAGAACGCCACCAGCTATGAGGTGTACCTCACCGACCAGCCTAACGCCGCCGCCTCCAGCTACCGGCAGGTAGGGGGAGAGATCACCGGGACCCAGCTGACCATCTCTGAGCTGACCAACGGCACCACCTACTACCTCTACATCGTGGCGGTGAACAGCGTGGGCAGCAGCGCGCCCTCCCACGTCTACTCCGGCGCGCCGGTGGCCACCGACTACAGCCGGCCCGAGGGCATCCCCACCCAGGGCGTTCTGGACAACTCCGAGATTGCGGACATTGTCCTGGCCGACCCGGGCAACTACGACCCTAATCAGTACCCCGACACGCCCTTCTCCATCCAAAATGTGATTGACGGCGACTTCCACACCCACTGGACCGCCCGGAACTGGAGCCGCAACGAGCATGTAGAGGTCACCTTTACCCATCCCGTGGACCTGAGCGCCGTGATTTGGGTTCCCCGTCTGGACGGGGCCTATCCCAGCAACCTCCGGGCCTACAGCGTCCAGGTCTGGTACAACGGTGAGGACTTGACCCAACCCGGCCACCTGCTCACCGACGGCGTGGACCGGGGCGGCGTGGGCAGCGATTCCGATGTGCTCACCTGGCCCAACATCCCCAACCTGAACGAGATCTCCACCTCCCGCTTCGCCATCCTGCCCTTCGGCCCGGCGGAGAACATCGTAAAAATCAGCGTGGCGGTGGAACAGCGGGCCTACAACATCGTCAGCCTCTCCGAGCTGATGTTCCTGGAGTACGACCCGGAACACTGTCTGCCTGACAATATCGCCGCCCTCTTCGCCGACGAGACCCGCACCTGCCTGGCTGAAGGTGTGACCCAGGAGCAGATCGACGGTCTCCGCGCCCGGCTCAGCAGCGACGAGCGCTATTATTACATGAACTTGAACACCCTGGCCGATGAGCTGACCTTGGCTCAGGAGCTGCTCACCACCGGAGCCTCCAGCGGCGTGATCGTCACCGGCATCCAGTCCCGCAGCAGCGCTGCAGACGGGGCCAAGTACGGCCAGGGGGGCAGCAATCTCCAGCCTCTGGGTGCGGCCGCCAAGGCGGGACAGGAGATCACCGTCTACGCCTCCGGCATCCCCGACGGCGAGAGCCTCACCCTCTGGGCAACCCAGTTCAACACCGAGGTTTCCGCCTGGCAGAGCCAGGTGGCCACCCTCACCAATGGGCGGAATATCCTCACTATCCCTAAAATCGGCAGCCAGGATACCCCCAGAGGCGGCAGCCTCTACCTCACCTACAGCGGCGCCAATCCGGAAGGGATTCAGCTCCACCTCCGCCGGGCGGTGGATATCCCCCTGCTGGAGCTGTCCGACTGGTACACCGTGGACAGGCCTGCCCGCCAGGCCCGGATCACCGCCTATGTGGACGAGCTGAGTGCCTATGTGTCCGCCCTAGGGACCAGCAATCTACAGACCAACTGCCTCAACGTCACGGAAATCTCCATGCCCACCGTCCTGCTTTCCCTGCCCGCCGCTGCGGTCTGGGGGGCCAACGGCCTGACCGTGGAGGGCAAGGCGGAAAACCTCTACCAGAATGTCCTGGCCTGGGAGGACCTGATGCACATCTGCAAAACGACCCAGGGCATCGACAACACCTATGCAAACAACGATATGACCTCCCGGCAGAATATCCGCTGTATGCAGATGTTCAGCGGCGCGTTTATGTACGCAGCGGGCAGTCATGTGGGCATCGGCTACGGTTCCTGTGCCGGTGTGGTCAGTGGACGGCCTATCTCCGCGCTGGCCGACGGCGCCACTGGCAACAACCTCTTCGGCTGGGGCATCGCCCACGAAATCGGCCACAATATGGACAAGCTGGGCCGGGCGGAGATCACCAACAACATTTACTCCCTGATGGTCCAGACCTATGACGGAAAGCAGAACACCTTCACCTCCCGCCTGGAGGCCGGCGGCAAGTACCCCGCCATCTTCACCAAGACCGCCCAGGGAATGCCCGGCGAGTCCAACGACGTGTTTGTCCAGCTGGGTATGTACTGGCAGCTCCATCTGGCCTACGACGGCGGAGACAAGCCCATGGACTTTTATAACCGCTTCTTCAAGGCCTGGAAGGCGGGGACCTATACCAAGGACTTTACCGGTCTGAGCTATGATGAGCGGGTGGCCCTCACCGCCTCCGGTACGGCAGGCAGGGACCTGACCGCATTCTTCACCCACTGGGGGATGGACCTGAGCCAGGCGGTGAAGGACCAGCTGGCCAGCTATGACCCGGAGGACCGTGCAGTGTGGTACCTCAGCGACCAGAGCCGCCGTGACCGGCTGAACAGCGTCTCCCCAGCTAGCGGGACCATCGCCGTCCAGGCGGAGCGCACCGGGGATATGACCATCGAAGTCACCATTACCCCCAACATCACCGGAAGCGTCCAGGGCTACGAAATCTGGCGCAACGGTGAGGCCATCGCCTTTGTGCCCGCCTCCAGCGGCGGCGAGGCCGTCACCTACACCGACGCCATGGGCTCCGCCGGAAACCGGCTGTATACCTACCGCGCTGTGGCCTACGGCGTCCAGGGCGAGCAGATTGGAGAGGCCACCGCTGAGGACATTTTGCTTGACGGTCTGGAGGGCGACGAGGTAGCCTTTATGAAGACGGGCACCCTGGGCCTGCTGGCTGAAGATTACCGGTACGGCACCGAGGAGGACGACGTGATTGCCGCTGGGAGCATCGTCATCACCGGCACCTATCGAGGCGACCCCGCCTTCCTCACTATGGAGGTGATGGGCCGGTTTACCCAGGCCCTGGACCCCAACATGGAGGATGTAAAGACGGAAGAGCGTCCCATTAACGGCTATGTACTCTTCTTCGCGGAGGTCCCGGAGGAAGAGGGGCCGTTGGGAGAGGTCAGCGACGGTATCTTCCTCTTTGTCCCCGACCTGGAGCGGGAAGCCCAGCTCCAGGAGGGTGAGGCCAGCCAGTGCAGCGGCGTCAACCTCCTGCCCAGCCAGATCCAGGCGGTGCTCTACCGCACCGACATCGCCACCGACGCCAGCAGCAAACGGAAAACCGCAGAGACCATGTGGATTTATACCCCCGGTGGGATCGACTTGCCCACCATCGTATTGGAGGGCGCCGGCGAATGAAAAACCGAATTTTTTCGATGCTGACGGTCCTGTCCCTGACCCTGGCTCTGTTCTGTCCGGCCGCTTACGCCGCCACCCTGCCCATCCTGCTGATGGAGCAGGGGGGCGGCACCGGCAATGCCCAGCTCACATTGCAGGACCTGGGAGATCAGCAGATCTCCAGCATCCAGCTGGAATTGAACCTTAGCGGCAGTTTTCCCAAGGCAGACTTCCAGCTCAGCCAGTCCATTTCCGAACAGTACAGCTACTGCCGCAGTGAGCAGTCCGGCGGACAGACCACCGTCACCATCTATATCGATGGCCCCCAGTCCATGAATCGAACCGGTACCATATCCTTGGGCAGCCTGTCCCTGGGCGGCAGCTACACCACCCCCAACTCCGCCCGGCTCACGATTCTGGACCGGAGCCTGGTATCTACCACCGCCAACATCGCCGTACGGGGCAGCGACGGCAGCAGCGGAAGCGGGACTGGCAGCGGCAGTGGGACCGGCAGTTCTTCCTCGGATTCCGACGGGAGCTACACGGTCCGGACATCTAGCGGAACGGGCGGCACGATCTCGGTGTCTTCCAGCCGCGCCAAGCCGGGCGCTGCCATCACCATCACCGTCCAGCCGGACTCCGGTTTTGTCCTGTCGGAGCTCTCCGCTGAAGCGTCAAACCGTCAGCTCCAGCTCAGCAGCCAGGGGAACGGCAAATATACCTTCTCCATGCCCGCCGCTAACGTGGCAGTCAAGGGCTCCTTCGCCCCTGAGTCCACCAGTACGCCCCTCCATTTTGTGGACGTCCCAGAGGGCATCTGGTTCTACGACGCCGTGGCCTACGCCTATGAAAACGGTCTGATGTCCGGCACCGGCGCCGACACCTTCAGCCCCAACCTGTCCACCAGCCGGGGCATGATCGTTGCCATCTTGTACCGGCTGGCGGGTTCTCCCCAGGTAGGCAGCGCCAGCTTTACCGACGTGGCCGACAGCCAGTACTATGCCAAGGCGGTGGCCTGGGCCTCCTCCAACGGAGTGGTCAGCGGCTACGGCGATGGCCGCTTCGGGCCGGACGACTCCATCACCCGGGAACAGCTGGCTCTGATCTTCCGCAGCTTCGCCCGGCTGAACGGGGCCGACGTAAGCGCCCAGGCGGACCTGTCCGGCTTTGCCGATGTGGGTAGAGTTAGCGCCTACGCCCTGGAGGCGGTGAGCTGGGCCCACGCCCAAGGCCTGATTAACGGCGTCAGCTCCTCAGAGCTGGCCCCCGGCGGGACCGCCACCCGCTCCCAGGCAGCGGTGATTCTGAAGAGCTTCTGCCAGAATATCCTGCACAGCGACTGATACTGTTTCCGGGTCAAAAATTCTGGCAATCGCTCGCTGTGGGATGAAAACGCCATCTATATAACGAGTGGCTTCCTTTCGGCAAGAGGTGCTCCAAATACGGCTGTATTCGCAAGACCCTCAGCGGCTGTGAGTATGAGTGTCCTCACTCTCTAGTTTTCGATATAGCTCTGTTTGCGCAAAAAAACGGCTGGCCCGGTGAGGCCAGCCGTTTTTTGTTGCAGCTCCAAAAATCTTCTATGGTGGGGGTGGGGACCATAGTCAGTGAGCAAACACTTCCCTTCGAAGATTGTTCCATCTTGCTTTTCTCCGCCAATCAACCGGGAATGATAGGTACAGCGGCGGCCAAAGAGTGTGGAATGCCGCTGTCCACCTTCCGCTGCCGGGCAGCTGCGGAAATGCTGATCCAACATAAACAAGGGCGTATTTTGCAGAAAAGTGTACTTTTTTG
>NZ_QWKI01000198.1 GCF_009911645.1 Pseudoflavonifractor sp. 60 | reverse complement strand
GGCGGGCGCGGGTGCGGCGGCAGGAGCCGGAGCGGGTGCGGCCACAGGGGCGGCAGCAGGAGCGGCGACGGGAGCGGCCACGGCAGGGGCTGCGGCGCCAGTTCTCTCAACACTGACGTTGTAGACCTTGCCGTTGACGGTCACATTGTAATTCATAGCTTCTTTTCCCCTTTACATTAGTTTGTTCCAGCACTTCAGGAGCCGGAACGCGGCCTTTCGCTCCTCCCCCCACCGTATTGCATGGGAGGAGGGACGAAATTGGGAACATTATACCATTTTTCTGTGAGAAGTGTCAATATAACTTTAGACAGGCTTCACACAATTGAACGATTTTTTTACAGCACTTCGGCTATGTTGAGGTTTTTTCTTACAGCACGTCGGCGAAGGCCTGAATGGCGGTGCTGGCCTGGCCGAAGTCCCGCATCTGCTGGTCCACGCCCAGCTTGATGTGGGGGATCCCGGCGGCGTCCAGAGCTTTCTTCAGATAGGGGTACTCCATCTCCTCGGGGTCGCAGAACTGCTGCATAAACAGCACCAGACCCTGGGCGCCCGAGTCCTTGATCTGCTTGACCACAAAGTCCGCCCGGCGGTTCTGGTTGGAGAACTCGTCATAGAGCAGGATATCATAGTCCTGGTCGGCAAACTGCTGGGCCAGCGCCATCATGGGGTCGCCGGTCTCGGCGGCGTCCACCCGGATCATACGGCTCTCGTGGGCCACGTCATCGGCGGCAATTGCAATCTGATTGTCGTCGAAAATCTGGAGCAGCTTGGGATTGTCGCAGATAATACCGGAGGTAAGAATCTTTTTGCCCTTCCACTCGCTGGCAGGCAGTGCGGCCAGCTCTTTGTTCAGCTGCTCCAGCTTGGCGGTGTGATCGTCCTTAATCATAAACCAGGCGGAGCGCAGCACAGCGGACCGGGCCACGGCGGACACGGCCTCGGGGTGCTGGCCGGCCAGCTTGACAAATTCACGGCGGGCAGCGCGGCTGCGGTTATAGACCTTGATGGTCTCCCGCAGAGCCTCGTCGGTGATGGTGTTGCCGGAAATCTTCTCCAGCTCGCCCTTCACGTGCTGGTACTGGTCCATGGTAAACTGGAGGCCGAAGGCGGGCTTGCGCTGCTGGGGATGGGCCAGGAAGATGCAGGGCAGCTTATCCTTCATGGCAACCCGGAAGTTCTGGCTCATGGGGCGCAGGGTGTCGCAGATGGTGGGAGTAATCAGGCCATCCAGGTCGTCCAGGGTCCCGTCCAGCAGCATCTCCAGGGCCAGCTGGGCGATGGTGCAGTAGAAGGTAGCGCAATACTCCTTGGCCATGGAAATGGTCTTCTTGTTGCTGCCCCAGATGCCCATGGGCACCATACCGGCGGCATACACCAGCTCCTCGGGAGCGTAGTAGGGCAGAACGCCGATGACCTTCTTGCCCTCAGCCTTGAAGGCCTTAATCTGACGGCCAGGATGCTCGGAAATCTCCGCAAATTCGTTCAACAGTACCTCAATGCTCATCTCTCAGCCCTCCTTGTTCTCGGCGTTGGCCTCCATGGCCTCCACCAGGCCCTGGACGCGGGTCTCATACTGGGCCTCGTTGAAGTTGCGGGGGTCGGCCTGGTCGCCGTCGAAACCGGCGCAGGGGATGCCCAGGTCCTCGGTAAAGCGGCGCTGCATCTCGGCCATATAGCCAGACCAGGGCTTGCAGGAGCGGTTGTAGTGGACCAGCACGCCGTCCACCTTGTTGTCCTTACAGATACCCTCGCGCCAGGACACGCCCTGCTCGATGCACACCGAGTTGGGAGCCTTGTAGTAGGCCCGGACCATCTCGTCCATATTGTTGTACACAAAGCCGAAAGCGGGGGCGTACACCACGGCGGTGACGTTGACGCCGTGCTCCTTCAGGGGCTTGAACAGATTGGGCAGCTTGGGCCAGCAGGGGATGCCCTCGAACATGACCCGGTACTTCTCGGGGAAGGGCGTGGTGGTCTTGCCCACCTTCACGGCCTCGGCCAGGTCCTTCTCCAGCTGCTCAAAGGCCTCGGCGGCCTGGACCCGGCCCCGGGCGGTGACCACGTCGGCCATGTGGTTGAACAGGTCGAAGCCAGAGTAGGGGGCGGGCTTATACTGGAGGTAATCGCACACCCGCAGCCAGGCGCTGGCGGTGCGGTTGGCGTTGGCACAGGCCTCCTCAAACTTCTTCTCGTCAAATTTCTTGCCGGTCAGCTCCTCCAGCTGCTTGATGGCGTGGTCGAACTGAGCCCGGACATAGGCCACATTAGTGTCGTGGACCTCCACAGTGTTGTTGTAGGGAATGTCGATCATAATCAGGGGAACGTTGCACATACGGGCGATATTCTCGTACCACTTGGTCATGCAGTTGCAGATATTGTTGCAGCACAGCACAAAGTCGGGCTGGGGCATCTGCATCTGGCGGTAGGGCTTGATGGCGGCCCGGCGCAGGTCCTTCTCCTTGCCGTCGGGGAGGGCCTCGATCTCATAGATGTCGTCCAGGACGGTGTAAGGCTGCATGGTCTTGGGGTCCTTCTTGGGCTTGCCGGTCTCGGGGTCGATGACCACCTTGCCGTTCTCGTCCTTCAGGGGCTTGCCGCTGTTGGGGTTGATGACATACTCGCCGGTCTCCAGGTCCACCTTGCGGCTGGCCCGCTTGCCGGCGGCGTAAGCCAGGGAGATTCGGGCATAACCGCAGATGTCGTTGTCAAAGCCCAGGTCCTCAGCGGCCTGACACATAATTTCGCCGTCCCGGTTGGCGGCAATGCCGGCGGCCTGGTTCTCGGGGTACATCACGTTCAGCCCAAAGGCCTCGGCCAGCTCGCAGGGGAACTTGGAGCTGGACCAGCCCACCAGCTTGCCCTCTTTCTTGGCAACCCGGGCGTCGGCGTACACATCCTCGACCACCTTGCGCAGCGCCAGTACGCCGGGGCTAACTTCTTTTGCCATGGTAAACTCCTCCTTTATTGTTTTTCTCATTCAATACCTTTACGATCCCTTTGATCCCCAGAAAAGTGCCCATACCAGTTAATGCAACAACGAGTGCAGGGGAAATACGGGAAAACAAGCTTGGATCCGATATTCCGTCCGCAAGAAGCAATGCGCCCAAACAGCCCACCGCTAACTGAATAATCGGCAGGAGCAATTTTGCAGTCACTTCCTTCATATGCTCTGCTGGCCACTCCCGGCACATTGCACGGCCCTAGATTGTAGTGTTTGTAATGACCGGCTTCCCGTTCTCATCCAGGAGGACTGTCAGCCCTCCGGCGCTTCCATCGTGACGCCAGACATAGTTCACACCGGTTTGGGTGTCTACCCAAATCTCAAAGGTAGTCAAAACGCCCTGGCTGTAAATCTTTTGGAAACGATCCACTTTGTGTCACTTCCTTATTTGTCCTTAATGAATACACTCATTCCAGCAAGCACCAGTACTGCAAAACCGCCGGTAAGCAAAATCACCCAATCCTTACCTATTGCCGCTGTCACCACACTCAGCAACGCAGCAAACAGAAGCATAGTGATATGGAGCAGGACTGTTTTCATGATTTCTGTGCCTTTTGATACTTCTGATAGGCAAACAGAGCGGCGCCCAGGGCTCCGTTGTACTGGGTGAGGGGCGAGGTGTGGATCTCCCGTCCCAGGGCCTCCTGGAGGGCGTTGACCACACCGCTGTTCTGGGCCACGCCGCCGGTCATCACCACCTGGTCCTGGACTCCAATGCGGTGGGCCAAACCGGCCACACGGCTGGCCACCGACTGGTGGATGCCGTTGATAATGTCCCGCTTGTCGGTGCCCATGGACAGCTGGCTGATGACCTCGCTCTCGGCGAAGACGGTGCAGGTGGAGCTGATGCCCACATACTTGGTGGACTGGGCCCCCAGCTCTCCCAGCTGCTCCACGTCCACCTCCAGCACCCGGGCCATCACGTCCAGGAACCGGCCGGTACCGGCGGCGCACTTGTCGTTCATCTGGAAGTTGGTCATTACGCCGTTTTCAACCCGCATGACCTTCACGTCCTGGCCGCCGATGTCGATGACCGTGCGCACCTCCGGGAAGAGGAAAGCCGCCCCCTTGGCGTGGCAGCTCAGCTCGCTCATCTGGCTGTCGGCGAACTCCTCCAGAGAGTTGCGGCCATAGCCGGTGGCCAGGATAAAGGACATCTCCTCCCGGGCCTTGCCGGCCTCCTGGAGCACCTGGTCAATGGCCCGCTGGGGGCCGCTGGTGCCCGCTCCTACATCAATTAGGGATTTGGCCACAATCTCTCTGCCGTCGCAGAGCATAATGCACTTGGACGCGGTGGAACCGATGTCGATTCCCAGGGTGTAGATACTCATAGTGTCGCTTCTCCTAATTTCATGTGGTTGTGTGCAGGGACCGGCGGCCCGCCCCCTGCACACAGATCATGCAGGTCTTATTTGTGCCCGTCGTCGTAGTCCTTGATGGTGCGCGGCAGCAGCATCTGGTGGAAGGGGCAGATGGAGGCTGGATTCTGGTAGCAGGAGTCGGCGAAGGCCACGATGTAGTTGCGCATCATGGGCATATCCACCACCTCGTCCACCAGGCCGGCCTGGGCGCAGAACAGGGGCTGAGACTTCACATTGTAGTCGTCGATGAGGGCGTTCATCTTGTCGATAGTGGGCTGGAGGTCCTTGCCCGCCTTCTGGTCCTTGGCCAGACGGCCGGTGTACATGGCGTTGGCGGCGGTCTTGCCGTTCATCACGTTGATCTCGGTGGCGGCAGTGCCCAGAGAGAAGGCGTTGTTGTCGTTGCCCTGGGGGCCGCCCAGGACGTAGTGGGCGGCGGCGGTGCCCCGGCGCAGGGTGATCTCCATCATGGGCAGGCCGGAGGACTGGATGGAGTAGATCAGGGACTGGCCCAGACCCAGCAGCTCGGCCACCTCGGCGTCGTCGCCCACGTCAATGCCGGTGGTGTCCTGGATCCAGATCATGGGCAGGCGGTCGCGGGCGCAGAGGGTTACGAACTCGTTCATCTTAATCAGGCCCTGGCGGTACAGCTTGCCGCCCGCACCCATAGCCTGACCGTACTTGGCCATCTTATACTCGGGGTAATTGGGGAACACGCCCTGCTGGTTGGCCACCACGCCCACCAGAAGACCGTCCACCTTGGCGATGCCGGTGATCATCTCGGGGCCGTAGCCCTTCTTGTACTCCATGAACTGGCTGCCGTCGAAGAGGCGGCCCAGGACGGAGTACATATCATAGGGACGGTTCTTGTTGTTCAGCACCAGGTCGTACAGCTCGATATCCGACATGGCGGGGGACTGGGGGGTGTCAACTCGGAAGAACTCCAGGTCGAAGGTGGGCAGCATATCCACGTACTTCTTGATGCCGGCAATGACCCCCTCCTGCTCAGTGTAGACCTCACGGAAGAAGCCGGTCTCGCCGTAGTGGATGGACACGGAGCCAGGAGGATCGGCGCGCAGCCCCTTGGTGGCCTCGATCTGGGCCAGAGCCGCTTCCATATCCACGTGGGGCTTGGGGTTCATGCCGCCCACGATGCCGGCGCCGCCCACGGCCATGTTGGCCTTCTGGTGGGCCACCAGCACGGTGGGGGAGATGGAGTGATAGCCGCCGCCGGCGGGGTTGGTGCCGTGGATGCCCACGATGACGGGGATGCCCATCTGGTTCAGCTCAGAGTTGCGGTAGAAGGGGGTTCCGCCGCCCCGGCGGTTGGGGTACACCTTCTCCTGCTTGTCCAGCTCCACACCGGCGCACTCCAGCAGGTAGATCAGGGGGATGCGCAGCCGCTTGGCGGTGTCGCTGCCCCGGAGCAGATTGTCCGCCTGACCAGGGACCCAGGTACCGGCGTGCTTCTTGTTGTCGCTGGCAATGATGCAGCACCACTTGCCGTTGACCCGGCCCAGGCCCTTGACAATGGAGGTGGAACCGTTCTTGTTGTG
Source organism: Pseudoflavonifractor sp. 60 (assembly GCF_009911645.1). GTDB lineage: Bacteria > Bacillota > Clostridia > Oscillospirales > Oscillospiraceae > Lawsonibacter. Next base: position 16,850 of record NZ_QWKI01000198.1, on the reverse strand, counting down.
CTCGGGATTGTACAGGCTGTTCAGGGGGCACCAGGTGCCCTCGTCCACCAGCAGGGCAACCCGCTGCATGGCGGTGAGCTGGCCCTTGGCGTTCATGTCCTCGTCCTTCTTGCCGCTGGACAGGGCCTCCACAATGTGGGCGTGGATGTCGTCCTCAATGGCCCGCAGCTCATTGACGTTCTCCGCATTGGCCCGCACGGCCTTGCCCACCGTGGGCATATTCTGGAAATACCGGGGCATGGAATAATTACCCAATGTAAACTCCTCCTAATTTTTCGTATGGGGACCGCCCGCAGGGGGCGGTCCCTGCCCTGTTTTACTCCTTGGGGATCTTGATAAAGGCCTGACCGGGGTCGATCTCCTCCCGGATGATGCGCAGGATCTCCTGGTCGGGGTCGGGGAAGACCTCCGCCTTGGAGCAGTCGATTTCAAAGCCGGTGTTCTCCTGGACGATCTCGGGGGTGACGCCGGGGAACATATAGGCGCAGTACATCCGCTTGGTCTGCTCGTCAAACTTCATGATGCCCAGGTCGGTGACCACCATCTGGGGTCCCCGGTTGCCGGGCAGGCCCACCTTCTCCCGTCCGCCGGGGCCGTCCATCCAGCCGCAGGAGGTGATGTAGTCCACCTTCTCGATAAAGCGGCGCTTCTGGTGCTGCATCATAATGATGGTGTTGCAGTAGGTGGCAATGCCGTTGGCGCCGCCGGAGCCGGTGAAGCGGGTGGTGGGCTGGAGATAGTCCCCCTTGCCGAAGATGCAGGTGGAGTTGACGTTGCCGTAGGGGTCGATCTGAGCGCCGCCGATGAAAGCCACCAGGCGGTCCTCGTTGTGGAGCCACTCATTGGCCTCAAAGCCGATGAAACGCACATTGGGCCACTGGACGGCGCAGTGGGCCATAAAGCGGTTGTCGCCCACGGAGCGGGGAACCTCCACAGGGGAGCAGTCCATCAGGCCGCTCTCCACGATGGGGTGGCAGGAGGGGCACACCACCCGCTTGGCCAGGGAGGCGCCGATGAGGGGAAGGCCGGTGCCCACGATGACGATCTGGTTCTCCTTGATGTTCTTGGCGATGGCGTAAGCCTGCCGCTCCTGCTTGGTGATCTTATACTCAGCCATTTTACTGTACCTCCCTGTTTATTAGTGGCGGGTGGAATAGCCCAGATGGGGCTCGTTCTTCAGCCGCATAAGGCGATAGCCGCCGATCTTGTCCAGCAGCTCGCTGTGGTCCTTCACGCTGTAGACCCACTTGTCCAGATAGTCCTTAAAGGTCTCGGGGATGGCGGTGCCGGAGGCGGCATCGTCGGCGGCCTTCTGGGCCTTGGCGGCGGCAGCGGCGGCCTTCTCGTCCCCGGGCTTGGCCTCGGCGGCCTTCTGAGCCTTGGCGGCGGCCTTGGCCAGCTGGGCCTTGGCGTCCTCGGCGTCCTGATACTTGGAGGCCTTGTCATACTCCTTCAGACCGGCGTCGTCGTCGTCATAGTAGTCGTAGCACTGGGAGGGCCAGGCGCCGTAGGGGGTCCAGACCACGGCCTGGACGCACTCGCCGAAGATGCGGGTCTTGGTGGGGTCGCGGCGGATGTACTCGTCGCTCACCAGCTCCTCGCAGGTGACGATGGTCTTGCGGGCGGCCACAGCGATGTCGATGTCGTGGAACTCGTCGCCGCAGATGATGCAGGTGCCGTCGGGGCTGGCCTGCTGGACGTGGATGATGGCGGTGTCAATCTTAGGCACGGGGACGGCCACCACCTTCTGGCCGGGGACCAGGGGGTTGTCGATCTCAACGCACTTCAGGTCCTCCAGCTTGGCCATGGTCTTGCGCTTCTCCTCGCTGATGCCCCAGTACTTCATCAGGCCGGAGCCCTGCATCAGCCGGACGGGCAGGAAGGGCAGGCCCAGGGAGGCGGCGTGAAGCATGAGCATCAGCACGTCCTGGGAGTAGTCCTCGTAGGTGAGCTCGCCCTTCTCGATGGCAGCGCGGAACCGGCGGGAGACGTTGGTGTAGCCGGAGTTGGCGGTGTAGCAGTTGATGTACGCCTGGACCCGGCCCTCGCCGATGAGCATATCGATCTCGCCGCCGCCGGGGCCGGCATAGGCAATGAAGTCCTTCTTGCCCTGGCGCAGGATCTCCGACACTGTGGCATAGGGCTTGCGGTTGGTGGTAAATCCGCCGATTGCAAGAACGTCCCCGTCTTCGACGAATTTCGCCACGGCATCATGCAAGGAATATACTTTGTTCATGGTAATACCCCCGTTACAAAAGATTTTTTGGATTCTCTTTTCTCGTGAATTGTCAAGGTTCCACAACGCGCCATTTCACGATAGCTATTTTATCATAAAATTCACATTTGGTCTACCCTGTAATTTCGCATAAAGTTTGCATATCTTGACCTGGCGTGATATAATGGAACCCCTGCGGGGATGAGAGGTCCGGCCTCTCCTTCCTTCCGCCGCGTTTTACTTGAAAAGAAAGGGGAAGTTTCCATGCAAAACGTGGAATTTCACCTGGAATTGAACCATAACGCCACCTGGAATATGAGCCGGCTGCACTTTCACGACCACTGCGAGCTGCTCCTCCCCCTGGTCAGTCCGGGGAACATTTTCGTCAATGACCAGGTCTACCCTCTGCGCCGGGGGACGCTGTATCTCATTGGGGAGAACACCCTCCACCGCACCATGGCCGAGGGCTTCCACGCCCGGTATGTGCTCCATATCAACAAAAAATCCCTGGCACAGCTGTCGACCCCCCAAACTGATCTGACCCAGCTGTGCTCCGCCTCCTTCCGCCGTTCCGAGCTGAAGAGCGGAGCAATGACTGAGATCATCGAGCTGTTTCAGGCCCTGGAGCGCAACAAAAACGACGGTTCCTTCGGCAGCGATATGCGCCAGACCATCGCCCTGCTCCAGCTGCTGATGCGGGTTGCCCCCCTCCTCAACATGGCCGACGCCGGAGAATCCATCCACAACAAGGACTTTCTCCGGGTCGCCCCCATTCTGGACTACATCCGGGACAACCTGTCGGAGCCCCTCACTCTGGACCAGATTGCCGGACAGTTCTACATCAGCAAGCACTACCTGTGCCGGGTCTTCAAGGCCGCCACCGGCTTTTCCGTGATGGAATACATCATCTACAGCCGGGTCCTCAAGGCCCGGAGACTCCTTCAGGAGGGGGTCAGCGTCCAGCAGGCGGGGGAGCTGTCCGGCTTCTCCGACAACTCCCACTTCATCCGCACCTTCGGCCACCTCACCGGTCTCACCCCCGGAAAGTACGCCAAGGAGTACCAGTCCGGAGAGCAGGTGCTGATTTAGCCGCCCCGGCTCTGTGTCAATATCCGCCAATTTCCCGTTCCATATTGTTTTATGTCCATATGCACAAAGGACCTCTCCCGGTTTCTTCCGGAGGGAGGTCCTTGTTTCGCACTGTTTCGTATCAAAGGCAGCTCTAATCTCTGGGCTGCCGGTAAAACTTGCCCACCACCTGCTGGGTGCGCAGCACATTGACGAAGGCTTTGGGGTCGGAGTGGCGGATCTTTCGCGCCAGGGAGCGCACCTCGCTGTCGGCCACCACCGAGTAGATCATCACGCAGGGGTCCCCGTTGTACAGACCTACCCCCTCGATGAGGGTCGCGGTGTGGTGGGTATCCTGAATCTGGGCGCACACCCCTCCGGCGGACTCCCGGCCGGTGACGATCAGCAGAGTTGCCCGCCGTCCGTCCGGATCCAGCATCTTCACCACCTGAGTGGAGGCGTATTGGTAGAACATGGAGTACAGCGCCTTATCCCAGCCGAAAAGATAGCCGGCAATGGCCAGGAGCACCACATTTCCGCACAGGATGTAGTTCCAGGCGTCCACATTTTTCCGCTCCGACAGGGCAATGGCAATAAAATCAGTCCCGCCGCTGGTCACCCGGACCCCCAGGCACAGACTGACCGCAAAGCCGTTAATCATGCCGCCGAAGATGGAGATCAGCAAAATATCCTCCGTAATGTCCAGGGCGGGCACCAGGTCGGTGAAAATACTGGTGAGAACAATGGTGAGGCAGGAATACAGGGTGAACCGTTTGCCCACCAGCTTGAAGCTGATGAAGGCGGGCACGGCGTTGAGGGCCAGGTTGATGGGGCCGAAGGGCAGCTCGACCCCGGCAAATTCCAGGCTGCACCGCTGAATCAGGCGGGTGATGCCGGTAAAGCCGCCGGGAAACAGGTCCCCCGCCGCCACAAAGCTCTTCAGGTTGACCGCCACGATGAGAGAGGAGGCGGTGATGACCAGGACCCGGATCACAAACTCCTGGAGCCGGGCCTGTTGGGTATTTTGAATCATGGAAGCTCCTCTTTACTTGGCCTCAGCCAGAATATCAGCGTTTTTCATAAAATACTCCACTCCGGAGTAGATGGTCGTCAGCACAATAATAGCGGTGCAGATCTGATTGACAATTTCCGGCAGGGGCAGCAGCATGAGAATCACGCACACCATGGTAGCGGCGGTTTTCACCTTGCCTGACCAGCCTGCGGCGATGACCCGGCCCTTGTCGGCGGCCACCATACGCAGCCCGGACACGCCGAACTCCCGGACAATGACAATCAGCAGCGCCCAGGCGGGCATCTGGCCCACCTCCACAAACCACAGCATGGCGGCGGTGACCAGGCACTTGTCGGCCAGGGGGTCCATGAACTTGCCAAAGTCGGTGATCTGGTTGTAGTGCCGGGCAATGTAGCCGTCCAGGGTATCAGTGACGCTGGCGGCGGCGAAGATGGCCAGGGCCCAGTAGTTGGCATAGGGCACATCTAAGTACAGCACCAGCAGAAAGGCCGGGATCATGACAACCCGCAGGATGGTCAGCTTATTGGCTGTATTCATTTTGTTTCGCCTCCTTGATTTTCCGGGATGTACTCCATCATGTCCCCGGGCTGACATTGCAGGTATTCGCACAAATAGCCCAGCGTCCGGGTGTCCACATGGCCGGTCCCCGTCCGCATGGATTCCATTGCGGAAACTCCAATGACCTTATCTCTCCGCAGCTGATACTTCGTAATCCCCTTTTCCTTCATCAGCGCAAACAACTTATCATAAACAAACGGCATGGTGGTCTCCTTTGTATGATTCTATCATATTAATTGCGCACTGAAAACCGTGCATATTGTACAAAACCGCAGACTCAAAGTTGGTCATTCTGCGGCTTGACGCAGCACGTTATTCAGTGTACACTGTACTCAGTCCTCAATCTCCCCCGTCAGGTCCCCGTCGGAGACTCCGGTGATACGCACATTCACAAACGCCCCGGCGGGTACCAGTCCGGCGGCAGTGAACAGGACCCGTCCGTCGATCTCCACCGAGTCGGCGTAGGTACGTCCCGCGTAACAGCCCGCCTCCGGGTCGAAGCCCTCGCACAGCACCTCCATCACGGTACCCAGCCGCGCCTCGTTGTATTCGTCCATGATCCGGGACTGCAAATCCACCACCAGCTCGACCCGGCGGGCGGCGGTGTCCGGGTCCACCTGGTCCTCCATGGCGGCGGCCAGGGTTCCCTCCTCCGGGGAGAACTGAAAGACGCCCACCCGCTGGAGCTTCTGCTCTCTCAAAAATTGGCACAGCTCCTCAAATTCTGCCTCACCCTCCCCGGGCAGGCCGCAAATCAGAGAGGTACGAATAACCACGTCGGGCACGGCGGCGCGCAGTCCGGCAAAGAGAGACTCCAGCTCTGCCCTGGTGTTCCGGCGGCGCATCCGCTTCAAAATGGCGTCGTTGCAGTGCTGGATGGGGATATCCAGGTAGTGGAGGATCTTGGGCTGGCTGGCGATGGTCTCGATCAGCTTGGGGGTAATGGCCTCCGGATAGAGGTAGTGGAGACGGATCCAGTGAAAGTCCAGCTTGCACAGCTCATTCAGCAGCTGGGCCAGGCTCGTCTTCTCCTCCAGGTCCAGGCCGTAGCGGGTGATATCCTGAGCAATGACAATCAGCTCCTTGGCCCCGGCATCTGCCAGCCGTTTCGCTTCCGCCAGCAGGGCCTCCGGAGTCCGGCTGCGGTACCTGCCCCGGAGCTTAGGAATGATGCAGAAGGCACAGCCGTTGCTGCACCCCTCGGCAATCTTCAGGTAGGCGGTGTAGGGGGGCGTGGTCACCAGCCGCTCCCCGTCCTCATAGGTACGGTGGATGTCGGCAAAATATTCCGGCCGCTCCCCCGCCATCAGCGCCTCCACGGCGGGCACCACATCGGTGTAGCTCCCGGTGCCCAGCAGGCCGTCCACCTCGGGCAGCTCGGCGCGGATCTCCCCGGGGTAGCGCTGGCTGAGACAGCCCGTCACCAGCAGCTTCTTCAGTCGGCCGGCCTTTTTCAGCTCCCCCAGCTGGATGATGTTGTCAATTGCCTCGCTCTTGGCCGACTCGATGAAGCCGCAGGTGTTCAGCACCGCCACATCGGCCCCCGCCGGCTCCCCGGTGACAGTGTGCCCTGCCTGACGGCAGAGAGCCATCATCTGTTCGGTGTTCACCAGGTTCTTGGCGCAGCCCAGAGAGATAAACGCAATTTTGTATGGCATGGTATCGCTCCAATTCCACGAAATTTTTCTTACAGCGCGGCCGCCTGTGTCTCCGCTCCGGCATAAGTCGGCCAGTCGGGCTCGTAGGCCTCGTTTGCCTGATTGCCCCAGAGGGTCCACCCCTCCCGCCGTCCCCGGGCAAAGAGCTCCAGGTAGGGGCCGGGACTGCACGCCTCAATTAAAGCAATCATTTCATCCGGTTTCCGGGAATGTTCCCGTTTTTGCGAGCGCACCAGATTTACCTGGGTACGCGCCGGAGCCAATGTTCGAATACTGCCGCCGCGTACGCCAAACAACAGCATCTCTGTTACATTGCGGAAATAAAATCCCACACCTCGTCCATCCGGGCCGCCATCCTTGTGGACTTTTTCCCAGATAATATTCGTCTTATACTGAAAGCCCCATGCTTTCATAACCTCCAGCCCTTCCGGCAGCAGCGCATTGGGAACCCACAGATACAGGTGGCTGTGTTCCTCTGTGACATCCGCAACCGGGAGCTTTTTAATATCCTCCAGCTTCATGGTTGGATACCGGTTCAGCCGCTTGTGCTCCGGCGCCATTTTTCCGGTGCGGTTTTGAAACTGCCAGGGTGGATCCGCCAAAATTGTCTTGAATTTCTTCCCTGCGCAAAACTCGATCAAATCATGTTTTTCATGGTACAAAACGTCTTTTTCTAACATGATAGTTCACCTTTCCAGTCAGAAACTGTTTTTGGCGTCAGGCCGACTACCAGCAGCGGACACCCACCATGCCGGCGGGCGCGAAGGCGAGGCAGCAGCTTGCCCGTCCAAGTGGTACTGGCTCCATATTTTTTCTTGATATCACTGCCCAGTTCAGAAAAAATCTGATTCATCGACTCGTCACGTGTAATAATCACACCGCAGGAAATGACGCCGCACTCATAAAAAGTTCGAAAAGCGTACAAATCCCGGTCAAAGGTCTGGTCTTTGCTGTTCCATTCCATATCAACGGCAACCCGGCCCTTAACGTAGTCGATTTTATGTCCGCTGATAAAGTCCTCCAGCACAAATTTCCGGCCTATCTCTTTTAGCTTCTTACCCTCCAGCAGTCGGATATGTAAATCGCCTGAAATTTCTGTCTCTTTCCAATCCCTCTCCTTGAGTAATTTGCTCAGCTTCTTGGGGATTTTAGATTCGTTTCCGCCTTTTTGCTTAATATCCTTCAGCGTTATTTCAAATTTCTTCAGTGTTTTTACAATATCCTTAAATTCCTTTGGACAGGTTTGGGTCAGGATTTCAACCCCGCCGTTAAAGTTATAAAATTTATACTTATCAGCAATACTCTCTGGAATCAGTGTTTCCCATTGCGCCATCATGCCCCTCCTTTATCGCTCTCCCCGCCAAGTGGGGTCGTCGGTAAAGCCCAGAAGGTAGTCAGCGGAGACCTGGTAAAATTCGCACAGCTGATGAAAGCGGTCCAGATTAGTGCCGCTTTTTCCATTTTCAATGTCACTAACTTGTGTTCTGGTAACGTGCAATAACTCCGCAATCACCTTTTGAGAGAATCCTTTTTGTTCTCTCAGTGCAAGCAGGCGACTTCCAAATAAACTTTTATCAAGCATAAAAAACCTCTTGACAACGTAGATTGATTCTGATATTATATGACGTAGATTTATTCTACGAATGGAGGAACTTTATATGGAAAACTTCATATCCGCCCTCTACGCCTACGTCTGTGAGCACACCCCGGCAATTCAAAACGACCCGGAGCACGAACAAGCCCTCCAAGCATACATGGAGATAGAGGAGGAAGTCAAGGAAAAAATCGGCAGCGACCTTCTGTACAAGTACCAGTGTGCGGAGTCAGCCGTCTCCCATCAGTGGGAGGTGGCGGTTTTTCTCCAGACCCTGCGGTTCAGCCACCGCTTTCTGTTGGAAGTGCTGAACTAATCCCAGACCTCCATGCCATACCGCCGGAGGCCGTCGCTGATTTCAGACCAGGAGAAGCCCCGGCGGGCCAGAGCGTCAGAGGCCCTTTTGATCTCTTTGGGGTCCCGGCTGCCCTTCAATTTTTTCTCCAAAAAGGCGTCGATGGCCGGGGCGTGGTCCTCCACCTGGGACAGGGCCTCCTCCCACAGCTCCCTGGGGATGCCCCGGCGGTAGAGCTCATCCCGCAGCTTGCGCTGACCAAAGCCCTTCCCCGCGTAGTGCCGCACAATGCGCCCGGCGTACTCCGGCTCGTTGAGGTAGCCCAGTTCCTCCATCCGGTCACAGATGGCCTCCGCCTCCTCCTGACTGGCCTCCCACTCCAGCAGTCTGCGCTCCAGCTCCTTCCGGGATTGGGGCTTTCGCATGAGCAGTTCAATGGCCTTGCTCTTCAATCCGCTGCGGCGGGCGGCGTCCAACAGGCGGACAGCTTCCTCCTCCAACAGCTCTCTGCCGGCGTAAAGGGCGAAGCTCACCACCTCGCCCTCGCCTATGCGCAGAATGGACCCGTCCTCCATGACCGCCAGCCATCGGCCCTCCACTCGTTTGGAGGGCTTTAATTCTTGAATTATCATGGTAATATCTCCACACAGCAGGGGGCAGCGGCCTCCCGGTCAAATGGCGCAGCTTTTATTCCCCGTCCGCCGGGGCGCCGTCGTCGAAGTCGTCGGCAGCCACATCCACTGCGCGGCCCGCAGCCTTGGCGGCAATCTGGGCCTGCTTGCTCATCAGCTTGAAGGCGTTGGCCCGGACCTGAGCCTCCACGTCGGCGGCCACCTCCGGGTTGTCCTTCAAATACTGCTTGGCGGCGTCCCGGCCCTGGCCAATGCGGGTCTCTCCCATGGAGAACCAGGATCCCGACTTCTGGATAATGTCCAGCTTCACCGCCAGGTCCACCATCTCGCCCCACTTGGAGATGCCTTCTCCATAGAGGATCTCAAACTCCGCCTCCCGGAAAGGGGGCGCCACCTTATTCTTCACAATCTTGGCCCGGGTCCGGTTGCCGACAATCTCGGTGCCGTTCTTGATGGCCTCAATCTTGCGTATGTCGATGCGCACGGAGGAGTAGAACTTCAGCGCCCGGCCGCCGGTGGTCACCTCCGGGTTGCCGTACATCACTCCCACCTTCTCCCGCAGCTGGTTGATGAAGATGACGATGCAGTTGGTTTTGGCGATGGAGCCGGCCAGCTTGCGCAGGGCCTGGCTCATCAGACGGGCCAGCAGACCCACGTGGCTGTCGCCCATGTCGCCCTCGATCTCCGCCCGGGGGGTCAGGGCCGCCACCGAGTCCACCACAATCACGTCGATGGCGCCGGAGCGCACCAGGGCCTCGCAGATCTCCAGGCCCTGCTCCCCGGTGTCGGGCTGGGAGATGAGCATGGAGTCAATGTCGACCCCCAGCGCCCGGGCATAGCTGGGGTCCAGGGCGTGCTCTGCGTCGATAAAGGCCACCTCGCCCCCCCGCTTCTGGGCCTCGGCCACAATGTGGAGGGCCAGGGTCGTCTTGCCGGATGACTCGGGCCCGTAGATCTCAATGATCCGTCCCTTGGGGACGCCGCCGATGCCTAGGGCGATGTCCAGCGACAGGGAGCCGGTGGGAATGGAGTCCACCACCACGCCGGTGTTCTCCCCCAGGCGCATAATGGAGCCCTTGCCATAGGTGCGCTCGATCTGGGCCATAGCGGTCTCCAGTGCCTTTTTCTTATCGGAAGCCGGCGCGGCCGACTCAATCATGGGTTTCTTCGATGCCATGTCAATCATCCTTTCCCGCCGGCCCGTCCGGGGCTCCGGCCTCTAACTGTCCCATATATTACCCTCTGACCGGTCCCATAAACCGGACTATTCCTCCACCCACTCGTCCCAGTTCTTCATCCAGGGAATCCCATTCCACAGCTCGCCGGTGCGGATAAAGTACTCAATGGCAGTCATCACCGCCTCCTTGTCCGCGGTAGTGGTCTCCCGAAAGATGATAGACTGGCCGTCAGAGCAGCCGATATCCGTCTCCTCGTCAGAGCCCAGATACTCCGGGTCATAGGTGGACCACCAGGCCCCCTCCTCTCCTGCCAAGCCCTCGTGCCGGACATATCCCAGGGAATACAGAGTCCCATCGCCCTCCAGATTTATGTAGCACTCTTCCAGGTCCTCGTCGTCTGAGAGGAAGAGGTCCGTCCACTCCCCTTTGCGCAGCTTCATCATAATCTTCTGAACGCTGTCCGGCGTGATCTCTCTGGCCGTGCCGGGCCAGTGGACACAATATTTGACAGAAATCCCCTCCGGCATAGCCGCCGGGACCTCGGCCACAGGGATAAACGATCTGTGCTCAATACACCGTCTCATCTCCGAAATCTCCCCATCTAATTGTTGACCGTCCCCTCCACCACCCGGAGGATATTCTGGGTGTCGGGCAGGGTCTTCACATCCTCGTAGCCGCTCTGAACGAGAATGGCCTCCACATCAGGGGCCTGTCCAATGCCCACCTCAAAAATCAGGACGCCCCCCAACCGCAGGGCCGACTTCCATTTCTCGGCCACCGCCCGGTAGAAGTCCAGGCCGTCGATCCCCCCGTCCAGGGCGATCCGGGGCTCGTAGTCCTTGACCGAGGTGTCCAGCGCCGGAATGTCCCCGCTGGGGATGTAGGGCGGGTTGCACACAATGGCGTCAAAGTCCCACAGGGCGGAGCTGGGCGGCTCCAGCGCGTTCACCGACAGACAGGTGACCCGGGCGTTCAGCTCACACCGGCGCACGTTCTGTTTGCACACCCGCAGCGCCCCCTCGGACAGTTCTCCCAGCACCACCCGGCACTCCGGCGCGTTGGAGGCAATGGCCAGACCTACGCAGCCGCTGCCGGCGCACAGGTCCAAAACCCGGGCCCCCTCCCCCGACTCTCGGGCCTTGAGGATGCCCCGCTCCGCCAGCAGCTCGGTGTCCAGCCGGGGGATAAGCACGTCCCGGGAGACATCCAGCGTCAGGCCGTAAAACTCCCACTCCCCGATGATGTAGGCCACCGGCTCCCCGGCCAGGCGGCGCCTTACCAGCTCCTCCACCCGGCGCTCCAGCTCGCCGGAGGCGTACAGCGACATATCCCGGTAAAACTGCTCCCGCGTCTTGTCGGCGGCAAAGCAGATGATTTCCCGGGCCTCCAGCTGAGCGGACTCCACCCCCGCCTTTTTCAGACGGGCGCGGGTATCCAGAAACAGATTGTTATAGGTGGTGGCCATTGAATCACCTTCCTGTTGTATTTAAAGAGGTATCTTGTGTTACCACGCGTCCGCGCCCTTCTCCTCGGGCAGAACCAGCTCCAGCGCCTTGATCCCCACCTCGATCATGGAGTCGTCCGGCTCGAAAGTGGTAAAGTTTTGCAGCCACAGCCCCGGCGCGATAAAAAACCGGGTTATGGGGCCGTCGTGCCGTCCCGCCCAGCGGTTGATCTCATAGCTGACCCCCACAATCACCGGCAGCATGGCCAAATGGGCCAGGAAGCGGAGGAAGGGGTTATACACCGGCCAGATGGCAAAGACCACCGTGGACACCAGAATGGAGATGGCAATGACCATAAACAGAAAGCTGGTGCCGCACCGGGGGTGGTGCCGGGGCTGAACGCGGACATTCTCCACCGTCAGGGGCAGGCCGGCCTCGTAGCAGAAAATGGTCTTGTGCTCCGCCCCGTGGTAGGAGAAGACCCGCTTCATCTCTCCCATCCGGGAGCACAGCGCCAAGTAGGCCACAAAAATCAGAATTTTCAGCAGACTCTCCGCCAGGTTCCGGGCCAGCATGGAGGGGGTCAGGAGGGTCACAGCCGTCCCCAGCAGGGTTGGCAGGAGGAAAAACAGGCCAATGGACATGGCCATTCCTAAAATCACCGCCACGGTGGTAATCAGCGCGGTAAATTTCTCGCTGCCCAGCTTGTCATTGAGCCAGCGCTCAAATTTGGAGGGCTCTTCCTCCTCCTCGTCCTCGGGAAAAAACTGGGCGGAGAACATGAGGGCGGTGACGCCGTTGTACATGGAGTCGGTAAAATTGACCACCCCCCGAATCAGGGGCCAGCCCAGAACGGGGTGCTTGTCCTTGATAAATCGGAGTTCCTTCTCCTCCACTTCCAGCTCGCCGTCGGGCTTGCGGACCACCACGGCCTGCTTTTTGGGGCCGCGCATCATAATGCCCTCGATCAGGGCCTGTCCGCCGCACATGGTTTTAAACTTGGGGCACTCGCAGTTTTGCTTGGACATTTGGGGTTCTCCTTTGATATTGGATGTTTTATATTGTATCAGCCCCGCCGTCAGATTTCAACCGGCAGGCAGATGGTAACCAGAAATCCGCCGCCCGGGGCGTTGCCCACAGCCAGGGCCCCCTCGTGGCGGGTCACGATCTCCTCGCACACGGCCAGACCAATGCCGGAGCCCCGGGCCTTGGAGCTGCCCTTGTAGAACTTGTTTTTTAAAAAGGGCAGCTCCTCCTCCGGCGCGCCCGGCCCGTAGTCGCGGATCCGGACCACGGCCTTCGGTCCCTCCTGGAAGAGGGAGACGTCAATGCGCTTTCCCGCGCCGCCGTGCTTGGCCGCGTTGTCCAGCAGATTGCAGAACACCTGACGCAGCCGCTCCGGGTCGCCGGAGACGGGGATCATCTCCTCCGGCCCGTCGGTGTACTCCAGGGTTATGCCCTCTTTGCGGAAGAACTCGGTGTAGGTGTACACCGCATCCTCCAGCTCCGCCTTCAGGTCCAGGGGCTCCACCGCCAGGGTAAAGCGGCCGTCCTCAATGCGGGAGAACTCCAGCAGCTCCTCCACCATGTTGCCCAGCCGCTTGGACTCGGACACGATAATGCCCATGCCCTTGCGGATGTCGTCGGCGGAGCGGCACTCCCCGTTCTGGATGGTCTCCGCCCAGCCGGTGATGGCGGTGAGGGGGGTGCGCAGCTCGTGGGAGACGGAGGAGATAAACTCGCTCTGGGTCTTCTCCGACTGCCGGATTTTTAAGGACATATCGTTAATGGCATCGGTGAGCTCGCCAATCTCGTCGTCGAATTTTTTCTCGATCTGGACGCCGTAGCTGCCGTCGGCGATGACCCGGGCAATCTCGGTAATGCCGGCCAGCGGCTCCACAATGGAGCGGACGAAGTAGAGGTTGGAGAAGTAGACCATGGCGAAGATGGCCAGAGCGATGGCGGCAATGACCGTCATGGCAAAGATGAACTGCCGGTCGATGCCGGACAGTGAGGTGACGTAGCGGATGACCCCCACCACCTCGCCCTGGTAGATCACTGGGCAGGAGGCCGCCAGAATACGCTCGCCGGTGTCCGGGTCCCGCCCCTGCCAGGGCTGGGCGCTGCGCTCGCTCAAGGCCTGCTGAATGTCCGGAGTGCTGGGGGTGCTGCCCGCCGTCAGGTCGTTGCCCGAGTAGAGCACCGCGCCGGAGGTGTCCAGAAACTGGAGCTCCAGCTTGCTCTTGTCCTCGTAGCTGCTCACCGTCTGCTGGGCCGCCGCCCGGTAGTCGGAGCGGGTGTACATCCGGAAGCCGTTGGCCGAAGAGGTGGCCTTGCGCATCAGGTCGTCCGCCGTGCCGCTGTAGTAGTAGCTCCACAGCATCGCCGCAAACGCCCCCACCGCCAGCGTCAGAATCAGCAGCACAATCGCCACACTGTTCAGCAGCCACCGCCGCCGGATGCCCCGGATCTTGACCTGATCCTGTATCTTGGTCGCCTTCGCCATCCCTCTTCACCTCCCTCTTTATCTTCCTTTTTCTTTGAAAAGAAAAAGGAAGCGAAAACGAAACTTTTCGCGCAAAACTCCGCTGCGCTCCATTTTGCGCCCCGCGCCCGCCTGCGGACGCTCTGAAATCCCTCAGCCCTCCCCTTCTAAAATGGGGAAAAAGGATTGGCATATTCTTTAATTACGACAAAACTCTCTTGTACGCGCAGGGAAAAAACAGAGCAAAGCGGAGTTTTTCCAAAAGTTTTTTCCTTGCTTCTTTCTTTTTTACAAAAAAGAAAGAAGATTAGGAGCCCCACTTGTAGCCGTAGCCCCAGACGGTGTTGACGAAGGTGGGCTTCTGGGCGTTGTCCTCGATTTTAATGCGCAGGCGGCGGATGTTCACGTCCACAATTTTCAGCTCTCCGAAGTAGTCCTTGCCCCAGACGGTATCTAAAATCTCCTCCCGGGACAGGGCCTTTCCGGGGTTCTCCATAAACAGCTTAACGATGGAGTACTCCACCTGAGTCAGCTTGACCCGCTGGCCGTTCTTCTCCAGGGTCCGGTTGCGGGTATTGAGCAAAAAGGGCGGGTCGCTGATCTCATCGGGAGAGACGGCGGCCTCGTCCCCGCCGGTGCGGCGGTAGAGGGCGTCCACTCTGGCGGTGAGCTCGGCGGGGGAGAAGGGCTTGGTGACATAGTCGTCCGCCCCGGTCATCAGGCCGGTGACCTTATCCATCTCCTGGGTCCGGGCGGTGAGCATAATAATACCGATTCGGTTGTCCATTGCCCGCAGGCGGCGGCAGACCTCAAAGCCGTCGATGCCGGGCAGCATAATATCCAGCAGAGCCACCTTAATATCCGGATTATCCCGAACTGCCTCCAGGGCCTCCTCGCCGGTGCCCGCCTCTACTGTCTGATAGCCCGCCCGCTTCAGGTTGATCACCACAAAGCTGCGGATATTTTCCTCGTCCTCCAGGACCAGAACCTTTCGCATGGACTGTTTCCTCTCTTCCTGATACTTTGCAGGGCCCGCCTGCCATAATGGGGAATCCCCTTACTTACTCATTGTACCAGCTGCGCTGGATGGTATTGAACCGCTCCAGCAGATCCAGCTCATCCAGGCCGCTGTTCCAGCCGTTTTCGTGGAAGCGGGCGGCGTAGATAATATTTTCCTCCTCCCGAAGGACGACCCAGTTCTCCTCTACGCTGGAGCTGCGTCCGCTGTTGGACACCCGATAGACGCTGAGGAAGGGCCGGGGCTCCTCCTCGTCCCCCCGCCAGAGGGAGAAGACCACTTCCCGCCGGCCGGTAACCTGGTCATTGCGGGAGATGGTGATCTGGTCCCGCCAGCTCTCGGGAATCTCCAGATACCAGCCGTCGCTCATGTTGTGGTAGGTGGTGAGCACATGGTTGCGGTGGCCCCGCTCGTCGTACTGAGCCCAGTCAATGAGCCAGAAATTGCTGGAGGCGCTCTCCCCGTAGCTTGGCAGCTGGTAGGGGGAGGGCAGCTCGGCCACCTCATCCTGGTTCACGTCGGTGGGGTTAATCTCGGTATAGCCCTGAATGACCTCCCGGCTGACGCCGGCGTCCCCCATGGCCACATTTTTAAACTCCCCCCGCACATAGGCCACCACGTCGATGGCCCGGCTCCCGTCGCTCAGGGTGCTGGTGACGTAGAGGGCGGGCTGGTCGTACTCCCCGGCCAGATAGTTGGTGCGAATGCGGTTAATAGAGGTAATGCCGGTGGACAGCTCCGCCAGGGCCACCGACTCCAGCGCCCCGTCCTGCCAGCCGTAGAGCTCCACCTGACTGCTCAGGCCGCTGGCGTCCATCCGGGTTACCAGCACCTCGGTGCGGGTATCCAGGTCCATATCCAGCAGACGGCAGCCGCTGGAGCTGTCGCTGGCCACACTGCACCGGGTCAGCAGCAGCTCATTCCCCGCCAGCTCAGCGCGGCTCCTGCCGCGGTTCACCGCCGGAGGGGCGTTCACCGTCTCCTCATCCGGGATATCCACTCCGTCCAGAGTGTACACCCCCAGCTGATAGGCGCCGGTGTTGATCTGCCAGTTCACCGCCAGCTCCTTGCGGCCCTCGCCGTTGATCTGGGCGTAGTCGATGGCGTGGATGGCGCTGGCCTCCCCCTCCACCACGCCGGTGACCACGTATTCCTCCCCAATCTGGGTAAAAATGTATATTTTAATAGGCTTTTCAATGCCGGGGACCCGAAGGAAGGTGACCGCGCTCTCCCGCCGTCCGTCTCCGTCCAGGTCCTGGAGCTGGATATTGGCGGTGTTGTCCCCCGACAGGATGGTCGCATCCTCCACCCGGACGCCAAACTCCGACTCCAGTCCCATACGTACCACGCGAATGGCGTTGTTCAGCTTCTCGTAGCCTACCGACCGCTCCGGCTGACGGTACAAATCGTCCGGAGAACGAAACAGACAGCCGCCAAGCAGCGCCGTCATAACCAGCATCACAGCCAGCACAGCCCACTTTCGCCTCAAACTGTCCGCCTCCTTCCGGCAATCTATCCACTCCATACTGGTGGTACTTATCATCATACCACAAATCGCAAAAAAAGCCATAGGTTTTTTCAGATTTTCCCCAGTTAAATAAATATCCCCCGGCGAAGCCGGGGGTATTTCATATGCGGGCAAAGCCCTATGTTACTAGCAAGCGCGTCCCG